>NZ_JANBNX010000011.1:0-89287 GCF_035615275.1 Acinetobacter sp. IK23 | reverse complement strand
TTAGACCTTTAGCCAATTCGGCAGCCATACTTTTGATTGTTGCTTCATCCATGTGAAGTACCTTTTGTAATTATCCTCTGAAGGATAAATGAAAATTAAGTACTTACACAAAATTTAGAACAGTCCCGGAAAGTCAGATTCACAAAACCTGTTAAACCACGATCAGTTTGGTCAGCTGGTTGGAATAGTTTTTGTTTTGCAGTTACCCAAACACCTTGTTTATGCGATGTTTTGGTTGGATTGGTAATTTCCTCTGCATCAGCAGTACTGTAGTAATAACCTAAACGGTATTCACCAGCCATGCTTTGTGCACCTAGTTTAGGTGACCAAACTACTTCTGCCGGAATAATTGCACCGTGAGAACCGTCTGTGCTCAGGTTAAAGCCTTTGCCTCGTTCCAAGTTCTCTGGGTTATATTCATATACACCGACTTGCGTATATAGATCAGGTTGCACGTTATATTTAACACGCATTGCCCATTGGCTCACTGGCCAGTTATACCATTGGTCGCCAACCCAGTTACCCACTTGTGAACCACAAAGTGCCAAGTTCTGGAAGTCACAGTCAAAACTATTAAAGTCTTCGCCTTCACCAAAACGACCAACTTTCACATCTAACTTTTGATCAAGGAATTTTTTCTTAATCCATAAATCAGTTAAACGCCAAGTTTGCTCACGACCCCACACTTCTTGTGCAGAACTAATGTGTCCAGCTAAAGCAGGAGAATGTTCAGAAAGCGATTGCCCATCACGATAAGTTAACGTGATTTGAGCTTCTGTATCTTGCCACCCTAAAATTTTACTCAGGTCCAAATGCGAACCTAAAGCGAGTTGCCCTGTATAAGCACTGCCATGTGAAGAAGTATTCTTTGAATCTAAAATACCGGCATATTCACCGGTATATCCAAAAGAAAAATCATAACCTTGTGCTTGTAACGCTGTGCGTTGCCCGTTCCAATCACCCAACATCCAAGAACCATTTGGGTCAAATGCAGCAGCAGCTTGTGCATGCTGAACAAAAAGAGTAATTGATAAAACGGATAAACAGGAAACCATCAAAGATTTATGCGTTTTCATGTTTACGTACCTTTTATGTCTTTGTTTATAAAGGTTACGCTAATTTTATGTAAAGAAATTATTCAAAATGTTAATCAATTGATTAATCAGATAATAATCTTAATACACACTGTATAAGAAATAACCCTAAGACATTACCACTGTCCCTCGCCAAGCTTTTGACCTACAAAGGAATATCGCATTTGTGAACGTGAAAACTTTATTGGGCATGCGATCTGTGGTTCTGTATCCGTTGTATTATTTTGCAAAGGAACATCCACAATCCATCCACGTTGTTGTGCTAATGGCGAGTTTAAAGCCTCACTCAAACTCAATACGGGCTCTACACAAACATCCAAATTTGCAAAAATTTCATGCCATTCTTTAAACGTTTTGGCTTTAATTTTTTCTTGAATAGCTTGCTTCACTTCTTGTCGATCTTGGATATCTAATGACGCGCCTTTTTGTAACAGCATAGGTAAATCTAATGCAGCAGACAACCCAGCCATAAATTGTGGCTCAAGACTACCAATAGAAAGATAACGCCCATCTTGAGTTATATAATAGTCATAGAAAATGCCACCGTTGAGCATGCCCTGCTCTGGTGCCTGTTCAACTTGACCTGCAAGTGCGGCTGATGCTGCCATGCTATTTAGACTCGCCACACAGTCGGTCATGGAAATATCAATATATTGTCCCATACCACTACGACTGCGTTCGACAACCGCAGCCAAAATAGCAATAACTGCATGTAATGATCCGCCTGCAATATCAGCAACCTGAATGCCAAGCGGTGGCGGGCCGCTATCTTGTCGACCGCTATAACCTGCAATACCCGCTAAAGCTAAATAATTAATGTCGTGCCCAGCTCGATCTTTATAGTTTCCAGTTTGTCCATAACCTGTGATTGAGCAATAAATTAGACGTGGGTTAATTTCGGCAAGTGTCGCGTAGTCTAGCCCCAAGCGACGCATGACATCCGGTCGAAACTGCTCAACTACAATATCAAACTCGGAAATCTTGGTTTTTATCAGATCAATACTGGCAGCATCTTTTAAATCTAGAACAATCGACTGTTTATTTCGATTTAGATAACTATGTGCAGTCGCCTGTCCATTGGCATAGGGCGGCATAATCCGGATGAGATCTGGACGTGATGGAGATTCGATATGGATAACTTGTGCGCCCATATCGGCTAAGTACATTGTGGCAAAAGGTCCAGGTAAGAGCGTCGAGAAATCGAGAACTTTAAGTCCGTTTAATGCTGTCGTCATCGTATTTTTAACCACTATTATTCGAATTTTCTTTTATATTAGTTAAGCAAATATTCTAAAACAATGTCATGTTCAGCCATTTACCTTGATCATTTCGGCAATTTAACATGTAAAAAGTGCTTTTACACTGTTGTAAATCGCCAATTTATTTTTTTAGACGGTCATTTAGGTCAATTTAAAGTGAACATCAAAGAGACTGAAGGATTCAATATGAGTCGCGATACGATTAGCATCCACTTCGTGAATGCGGCTTTGACAGGCGTAAAACGCCTTGGCATGGATGTCGAGACGTTACTTTCACATGTGGGTATCGAAGCGGAACTATTACGTCAACCTAAAGCTCGAATCTCACCAGAACAATATACCCGTTTTATAAAAATGCTATGGATGGTCACCCAAGACGAACACGTCGGTTTTGATGTACAACCGCGTCGTTTGGGCACTTTTGCCATTATGTGTCAGTTGATTATTCATGCAAAAACTTTGGGACAAGCTCTCGAACTTTCATCTCAATTTTACAAGTTATTTGGTGATGAATGGTCGGTAACACTAGAGCGTGACAAACACGAAGCGCGTTTAGTACCTCTCATTCCAAAAACATTAGATCCAGATCATTTCATTACTGAAAGTATGCTCATGATTTGGCATGGTTTAGCATCGTGGCTGATTGAACGTCGTTTACCGTTAGAACGTGTTCATTTTAGCTATCCGCGTCCTGCACATGCAGATGAATATGACGCGTTATTCTTTGCGCCAGTCATGCAGTTTGATGCACCTCGCACCGAAATAACTTTTGCAGCTGATTATCTTGATTTACCAATCCGCCAAGATGAAAAAACGCTAGAAGAGTTCCTAAAAGCAGCCCCTGCTCAGCTTTTAGTAAAATTCAAAAACACCAACTCGTTGACTTCTCGTATTCGTGACGTACTTAAGAGCCAAATTGGTGAAGAAATGCCAACGCTTAATGACGTTGCATCAATGCTGTATTTATCTCCGCAAACCTTACGCCGCCGCTTGGCTGCTGAAGGTAAAAGCTACCAAGGCGTAAAAGACGCTTTACGTCGAGATGCTGCTATTCACTTGTTGCTCAACCCTGAATTAACACTTGAAGATGTTGCTCAACAGGTTGGCTTTAGTGAAACCAGTACCTTCCATCGTGCATTTAAAAAATGGACTGGTGTAACGCCTGGTTTATATCGTCAGCTACACGGTTATCACAATTAATAATTTCTAAAAGCAGTATTCAACTTTTTGCAGTTGAATACTGCTTTTCAAATAGATAAGTAGTCAAACGTACATATACCATTTACTTGACTAACAATGATTATAAAAAAGCTGATTTTGCTCATCGACAATCTCAAAATTTGATTTATATTCACTTGTATGACGCCATGGGAAAATGGTTGCTAATCATCTAGCCAAATTAAATTATCAAGTCCGATATATTGTAATTATTGTTTTTAAGTCAAGTGTCGGCCAAGGTGTAGATTTATCCGAACCACTCATACAAACAATATAAATAAACTTCATTTGTTATTAACACAATGAAAAAAGCATGCGAGTTTAAAGAACTGGTATCAGCTTATGAATAAATTGATACCAGTTTTAAATCAAATTATTTATGTCTAGCAGCTTGAATAAGTTTTACAGCATTATCTCCTGCCACTTGCCAAGTGAGACAACGCACGCTGCCGCCCATTGGACAAACATTTTCCGCATTCACAGAAATGACTTTCTTACTGGTATTTTGCTTGATGATCGTTAATGCTTTCTCGTCATGCGGCATATTAAATGTGGGCACATAAATATTATTATGTGTGACCGTCGCATTCAAATTTACGCCACAAGCTGATTCAAAACCTTCCCATTGACCTTTAGGATTGGTTTTATACTCAACAGGAACTTCCACAATTTTTGCAGTTGGAAAAGAAGTTTTTAATTCCTTCATTACTATTGACCTAAATGATGGGTTTTTTGAGTAGTCATTCACAAGCAATGTATTTTTATCCACCCAACTAACCATGCCATCTGAATGTGCCAGTACTTCTTCATCTGGTTCGAGAATCGCAACCTCTGTTGCACCCAATGTTGCTTTTAACTCTTGTTTGGCCTCATTATAGCTAAGCTCATTATCTTCCATAAAACGTGTTGTCGTAATTACACGACTTGCATAGTCATCTACAAGATTTCCCCCATCAATCATCAAATCAGTTTTAGCTCTTTGAATTTGATAACGATCAGCAAATTGATTAAAACTTTTTTGCACGTCTTTACTTTGCTTCTGAGTCATTGATGCCCAAGTATAAGTAAATTGCACAGGCTGCTCAGGATTAACCGTGGTGAAGTCCCGCATCCAAATATCGCGAATATCATCCACCAATAAAATATCTTCAGGAACTTTGCCGGTGAAATAAGGCTTCGTGTCTTCATCCACCAAAATGACTACGTTGTCATTGCCTAAAATTGATTTTGCATAAGCAATCTGGAAATCTACAATCTGTTGAAACGCTGATTTGTAATAAGCATCATGCACAGATGGTGCAGACAATACCAATAACATTCTCTCGTCAGTGACTTGATTTGAATAAGTTTGGCCCATTTTTTTATCCTCACTTACTTTATTATTTTCAAGATTTTTTCCAGATGAATCACATCCCAAAAGTGACAATATCAATGCTATGACAGCATAGTGACGCTTTGTTTTTATCATGTGCTTTGGCCTATCACTTATACTAATAATTTCCAAAGGCTAGTCTAATCGAAGATATTTCCAAACATGTAAAAGAACACCAAATTTAACAATTGGCTGGATTACTTATCTCTCATCAAATTGGCAAAAATCATCACCTGACTGGTGCGCTTATCGTCATTGCACTCGCTCTTAAAACCAGTACACTCAAAACACAAATAAATTTTAAGCAATAAAAAAGGAACTGTTATGAGCGAGGCTTATATTATTGATGCCATTCGCACACCACGCGGAAAAGGAAAAAAAGACGGCTCTCTTTACGAAGTAAAACCAATCACATTACTCACCACTCTATTAAATGAATTAAAGCAACGCCATCAGCTTGATACATCAAAAGTGGACGACATTGTTCTGGGCTGCGTAACGCCAATTGGCGATCAAGGTGGGGACATTGCAAAAACCGCAGCAATTGCTGCAGGCTGGAATGATGATGTTGCTGGTGTACAAATTAACCGTTTTTGTGCTTCAGGTTTAGAAGCAGTCAACATGGCAGCCATGAAAGTCCGCTCTGGTTGGGAAGATTTAGTGGTTGCTGGCGGTGTTGAATCAATGTCACGCATTCCAATGGGTTCTGATGGCGGACCGTGGGCTTTAGACCCAGAAACAAACCTTAAATCATCATTTGTTCCGCAAGGTATTGGGGCTGACCTTATTGCAACTTTAGATGGCTATAACCGTGAAGATGTCGATAACTTTGCAGTGAAGTCACAACAAAAAGCAGCGGCAGCTCAAGCAAATGGTTATTTTGACCAATCAGTTGTGCCAGTCAAAGATCATTCAGGTGTGATAATTTTAGAAAAAGATGAATTTATTAAAGGCCATACCACACTAGAAGGTCTTGCAAAGCTCAACCCAAGTTTTGAAATGATGGGGCAAATGGGCTTTGATGCAGTCGCTTTACAAAAATATCCAGAAGCACAAAAAATCAATCATGTTCATCACGCAGGTAACTCATCAGGTATTGTCGATGGAGCAGCAGTAGTTTTATTAGCTTCAGAAAAAGCAGTGAAAGAACAAAATTTAAAACCACGCGCTAAAGTTTTAGCGACTGCATTAGTTGGTACTGACCCAACCATTATGCTGACTGGCCCTGCGCCAGCCGCACGTAAAGCCTTGGAAAAAGCTGGTCTAACAATTGATGATATTGACCTATTTGAAGTCAATGAAGCATTCGCGGCAGTTGTTATGCGTTTTATTAATGAGCTCAACGTCCCCGCTGAAAAAGTCAACGTAAATGGCGGTGCGATTGCTTTAGGCCATCCATTAGGAGCAACAGGTGCCATGATTTTGGGCACACTACTTGATGAGCTTGAACGACAAGATAAAAAGCGCGGTTTAGCAACACTATGTGTCGGCGGTGGTATGGGTATTGCCACCATTATTGAGCGTGTATAAAAATTTAGGGATATATAAAGATGAGTGCAATTCAATACGAAAAAAATGCCGACAATATTGTCATTTTAACGCTTGATTCAACTGGTCAATCTGCAAACACCATGAATGCTGAGTTTCGTGACTCACTTGATGAGGTCACTCAGAAACTTAAAGCAGAAACAGAACTTTCAGGCGTTATTTTCCGTTCGGCTAAGAAAACGTTCTTTGCAGGCGGCGACCTAGATGAGCTAATTCAAGTTCAACCTGAGCATGCAACTGACTTTTTCAATATGGTTGAAAAGCTAAAAGGTCATTTACGTACAATAGAAACCTTAGGAATTCCAGTGGTTGCAGCATTAAATGGCACAGCACTGGGCGGTGGATGGGAAATTGCATTAAGTTGTCATCACCGTATTGCAATCAATGACTCGAAAAGCAAATTTGGCCTACCAGAAGTTACTTTAGGTTTATTACCGGGCGGCGGCGGTATTGTGCGTATGGTACGTCTGCTTGGGCTTCAAAATGCATTTCCATTTTTAATGGAAGGCAAACAGTTCGGTGTCGATAAAGCCAAATCTTTAGGTCTAATTCATGATACTGCTGAAAATGAACAGGAGCTTTTAGATAAAGCAATTGCTTGGATCAAAGCAAATCCAAAATCTCAACAGCCTTTTGATGTGAAGGGTTATAAAATTCCGGGTGGTGATCCCAAAACGCCGGCAGTTGCACAAGTTCTTGCGATTGCACCAGCCATGTTAAGAGATAAAACCAAAGGTTGTTACCCTGCCCCTGAAGCGATTATGGCTGCCGCAGTTGAAGGTGCTCAAGTCGATGTCGATACTGCACTGCGTATTGAGTCCCGCTACTTTACTCAGCTTACAACAGGTCAAATTTCTAAAAATATGATCAGCACTTTCTGGCATGGTCTAAATGCAATTAAGTCTGGTGCAAGCCGCCCTGCCGATGTTGCCAAATGGCAAGCCACTAAAGTTGGTGTGTTGGGTGCGGGCATGATGGGTGCGGGCATTGCTTATTCAACAGCCATTAAAGGTATTCCAGTTGTCCTTAAAGATGTCTCAGTTGAAAATGCGGAGAAAGGCAAAGCATATTCACAAAAGCTTCTTGATAAACGTGTTTCACAAGGCCGCATGACCGCAGAAAAACGTGATCAGGTTTTATCTCTGATTACGGCTACAGCGTCAGCTCAAGACCTTCAAGGCTGTGATTTAATTATTGAAGCGGTATTTGAAAATCAAGAACTCAAAGCCAAAGTCACTCAAGAAGCCGAACAATATTTAGTACCTAACGGCGTAATGGCATCAAATACATCGACCCTGCCAATCACAGGCTTAGCGCAAGCAAGTAAAGATGATAAAGCGTTTATTGGTCTGCATTTCTTTAGCCCTGTCGACAAAATGCAGTTGGTTGAAATTATCAAAGGTAAAAATACCTCCGCAGAGACACTTGCTAAAGCCTACGATTTCGTACAGCAAATTGGAAAAACACCAATTGTTGTCAATGACAGCCGTGGCTTCTTTACCAGTCGTGTATTTGGTACTTTTATTCAAGAAGGTATGCGCTTGCTTGCCGAAGGTGTCCACCCAGCACGTATTGAAATGGCAGCACTGAAAGCAGGCATGCCTGTGGGACCACTTGCGATTCAAGATGAAGTGTCTTTAACTTTAACCGAGCATGTTGCTAGCGAAGCACGTAAAGCTTTACAAGCCGAAGGCAAAGAGCTACCGAAAACACCAGTAGATGAAGTGATTCATACCATGATTCATGAATTAAACCGTAAAGGTAAAGCTGCTGGCGCAGGTTTCTATGACTATCCTGAAAATGGTAAAAAACACCTATGGGAAGGCTTAAACCGCTGGCAGAAAGATCATGATATTTCTGAGCAGGATATGATAGATCGTATTTTGTTTGTACAAGCCTTAGATACCTTACGTTGTTACGAAGAAGGTGTATTGGAATCGGTTATTGATGCCAATGTCGGTTCTATTTTTGGAATTGGTTATGCCCCTTGGACTGGTGGAGCGATTCAATTCCTGAATCAATATGGTATTGAGAAAGCAGAAAAACGCGCCGAAGAGTTAGCTACCAAATATGGTGAAAGATTCACACCACCAGCATTACTAAAAACCAAAGCTGAGCAGAAGCAAAATATTCAATAACTTAGACGTAATGAATATTTAAAAACTGCATAAACCTTACCCATATAAATATATTTTATTTATATGGGTTTTTCTTTATGTTCTTTATGCCCTTTAAGATTTCTGCCTACAGCCTAAATATGCTATAAATAGACTTCATTTTTGTGCTTCTACAGCACATTCGAGAAATCCTTATGTCCGATAAAAATTCTTCCGAATCAGTAGTTTTAGGCTGGAAATTTGTTCTGATCGTTGGTGTTTTAAGTGCGATTTTCCTTGGCTTTTTCTACTTAGCAATGAGTAATGAACCTGACTATATGCCAGGTGCTCAGCGCAAAGCTCAACAGCACGAAATGCAACAAAAAGCTGAAAAGTCGAAAGATCAACAAAGTCAGCATGACAACATGCCTGGAATGGACATGCAAGAACATCAGCATTCACATCAGTAATCAGATATTTTTCAAATGACAGATTTTTCCCGCAATGCACTAGTTGTAGAAGGTGGAGGCATGCGTGGTGCCTTTACCAGTGGTGTACTTGATGCTTTTCTACAACAGCAGTTCAATCCTTTTGACTTATACGTTGGTGTATCTTCTGGTTCGACCAATGTGGCTAACTACTTAGCAGGTCAACAAGGTCGGACTTTAACCTTTTATATTGATCATTCCCTCCGTCCTGAATTTATTGATTATAAGCGCTTCTTTAAAGGTGGCGATTTACTTGATTTAAAATGGATGTGGGAAATTGGCGAGCAAGAACATCCTCTTGATCAACAGAGCCTTTTTGCCAAAAATCCAGATTTTTATATGGTGTTGACGCATGCCAAAACTGGTCATGCTGAGTATCTTCGTGCTGGTAAAGATAATCTGTTAAATGCACTGCGTGCTTCTAGCTCAATTCCGGTTTTAACGCGTCATCCCGTCGATATTATGGGTGAACCATACTTTGATGGCGGCGTTGCAGATGCCCTACCCGTTCGCTGGACAGCACAGCAAAGTGGCGTTAAAAAGCTGTTAGTTTTACGCACTCGTCCTAAAAATTACTTTAAGGGCAGTAGCCGAGGGGATCAATTCCTCGCAAAATATGCGTTTAAACATTACTATGGTTTTGCAAGCAGTTTACGAAACCGTTGTGCCCGTTATAACGCTTCGGTAGATTTTGTTCGTGGCAATAATCCAGACCAGCAAATTTTAGAAGTTTGCCCACCGCCACTTAAAAATATGGCTGGACGTTTAACCACAAATCCGAAAAAGCTTCGTTATAGTTACGAAGTTGGTTTAGAGACTGGCTTACAAGCCATCGAAAACTGGAATGCGATGAAGTAATTCAAAGTTGAGATTTCTACAAAGGAATCTCAACTTAACGCTAAAATCATATTGATATGTGGAATACCACAATCTTGGTAAACTTCACCCTGCACGTTAAAACCTAGAGCCTCATAAAAAGCTGTCACATAAGTTTGCGCGGAAAGCTTTAAATAAGGCAGTTTCTGGTTACGCGCATAGTCAATAATATGCTGCATTAAAATTTTACCAATACCCTGCTTTCGATAAGGCATTAAAACGGCAACACGCCCTACACTGTGCTGTGGCAAAAAACGTGCTGTAGCGATAGGCTGCTCTTTGTCATACACCATAAAGTGCACAGCAGTGGCATCAAAGTCATCCCATTCATCTTCGGATGCAATGCCTTGCTCTTGAATAAAGACTTGCTCACGGATATATTTCGCATCTTTCTCAAGCTGCTCCCAATCATCCGCTATAACTTTATACATTCACTCATCTTCCTAGCATTTGCAGCCAATATTTTCGATCGGCAATTGATCTTGTAATAACAGTTCCAAGGTATGTTTTTTAATCCCGTACATTTCTTTCAATGCTTGGATTTGAGCCATAATCTTCGCATCAGGTTGTGAAACATTCTTGCGTTTTGTCGCCAAAATCATTTTGTTTTTGCTGGTATGCTCAAGCGATACAAACTCAAAAACTTTAGTTTCATAACCATACGCTTTTAAAAGTAACGCACGTAATGTATCGGTCAACATCTCAGCTTGTTGCCCAGCATGAATACCAAACTGTAGCATCGGTTGTAGAACTTCAGGACTATGTAGTTGTGGACGCAACTCTTTGTGACAGCACGGTGCGCACATAATCATTGAAGCGTTCAAACGAATTCCGGTATGAATGGCAAAATCAGTCGCGATATCACACGCATGCAAAGCAATCATAACGTCCAGCTTTTCTGGCTGATAACTACGAACATCGCCTTCAAAAAAGTCCAAATGATTAAAATGCACTTTGTCTGCCACATTCTGGCAGAACTCCACCAAGTTACGGCGCAGCTCTACACCCGTAATTAAAGGAATCTTTTGTTGTTCCTGTAAATAATCATATAAAGCAAAAGTTAAATAACCTTTCCCTGAACCAAAATCGACGATGCGTAATTCTTTTTGCTCTGCATCAATTTGTTCATACGCGCTCGCAAAAATTTCGATAAATTTATTAATCTGCTTCCATTTACGAGCCATACTTGGAATGATTTGAGCTTTCTCATCAGTAATACCAAGTTCTTTTAGAAATGCACTACTCTGCTGTACATAACGCTGTTTCTCACGATCATGTGCTTGTACCGTTGGAGACATATTCGTACTTTGTTTTTTCCCAATGTTAAGCATGGCTTTTTTCTTATTTTTTTTAAGCTGAATTTCTTGCAGAGTTGAAAATAAATTTGCTTGTTTACATTGCACAATCAACGTTGCGATCTGTTCTAAACCCTCTTCAAAGGTATAGTTTTTGGTCACATCTTGAGTAGTGTGGTGATATAAAGCCGAAAGTTGTTTTTGCCCATTTAACTCTACAATGCGGAAAGTGATTTTTTCTAGTTGTGCCAACTCTCCTTTATATTGACTCAAAATCAAACGCTCAAAACTCTGCTCATCAAGCATTTGTTTGATTTCATGAAAGAATTGCTGTTCTTGCTCAAAGGAGAAAACCGACACAGATATACCTAAAGAATGGTGACTCATATAAACTGAAAGTTTAAAGGGTATAGGATTAAAAATAAAATAACTTTACGACTGTTTTGTATTTCTATACATTTGTATTTTTAATCAAAAAAATAAACTTATGAGTAAATCGGTGTTAGAAACTTACGACCCCAAAGAAGAACTTTTTAATGCCTATAGCCATGGTGCTGGCGTTATTATGGCCGTGGTTGCCGCTATCCTTTTAATTATAAAAGGATCTTATCTTCCAACTGCTCAGTGGGTAGGTTTGTGGGTATACGCTTTTAGCCTAATTCTCGTTTTTACCAGTTCGACTCTTTATCACTTTGCGCAAACCCAAAACTTACGTTACTGGTATAAAAAACTCGATCACACTGCTATTTATTACTTAATTGCAGGAACATATACCCCGTTTTTAAGTATTGCGATACCTACATCCAAAGCCCATATATTACTTATTGCACTTTGGGCCATTGCTGCAATTGGTACACTTTTCAAGTTAGTTTTCATTCACCGTTTTCAGAAAAT
Organism: Acinetobacter sp. IK23; assembly: GCF_035615275.1. Lineage (NCBI taxonomy): Bacteria > Pseudomonadati > Pseudomonadota > Gammaproteobacteria > Moraxellales > Moraxellaceae > Acinetobacter > Acinetobacter sp. IK23. Next base: position 77,147 of record NZ_JANBNX010000011.1, on the reverse strand, counting down.
CTCTTTACTTGCCTATGTTCTAATGGGATGGCTTGCCGTTTTTGTAATGGACGATATGCGTACTTATTTAAGTAAAGATGCTTTGATATTCTTAATTACTGGGGGCTTAGCTTATACGGTTGGAGCATTGTTTTACGCATTAAAAAAGGTAAGATATACCCATGCAATCTGGCATATTTTTGTGCTTTTAGGTGCAGGAGCACACTTTCTTGCAATCTATTGGTACGTTATTTAGTCCATTTTTCACTCATATTCAGTGATCCTGAAAGAGTCATGGATGATGTTCTTTCACGCTATTCTTTAAGAAAATTATCTTTTAAAAAAGGATAGCAAACTAAAAATAAATTTTAATTGATATAAGGACTTATATGGAGTCAACCTCTGCGACTGCTGCTCCTGTAGTAGCCACTAATTCAAAAGCACGAGTTTTATTTGCAAGCTTAGTCGGTACAACCATTGAGTTCTTCGACTTTTATATCTATGCAACTGCTGCCGTGATTATCTTTCCACACCTGTTTTTCCCTGCTAGCAGTGGCAGTGCCGCAGTCTTACAGTCTCTGGCAACCTTTGCGATTGCCTTTATTGCTCGTCCTATCGGTGCAGCCTTATTTGGCCACTTAGGGGATCGTATTGGCCGTAAAGCAACACTAGTGGCAGCTTTGCTGACCATGGGTATATCAACGGTATGTATTGGCTTACTTCCGACTTATGCACAAATCGGGATTGTAGCTCCCTTACTACTAGCGGCTTGCCGTCTAGGACAAGGTTTAGGTTTAGGGGGCGAATGGAGTGGTGCTGTACTACTTGCAACTGAAAATGCACCAGAAGGTAAGCGTGCTTGGTATGGCATGTTCCCACAGCTTGGCGCCCCTATTGGTTTTATTTTAGCAACGGGATCATTCTTACTTTTAAGTGCTGCTATTCCTGAACAGGCATTCATGCAATGGGGATGGCGTATTCCATTTATTGCGAGTGCAATTTTGGTCATTGTTGGTTTATATATCCGTTTAAAACTCCATGAAACTCCAGCTTTCCAGAAAGTTTTAGATAAACAAAAAGAAGTTAATATTCCATTTAAAGAAGTCGTTACCAAACATACGGGTAAGCTTATTCTCGGCACGATTGCAGCGATCTGTACATTCGTTGTGTTTTATCTCACTACAGTGTTTGCACTTAACTGGGGAACAACAAAACTTGGCTATGCACGTGGTGAGTTTTTAGAACTTCAACTTTTTGCGACACTTTGTTTTGCAGCATTCATTCCTTTATCTGCTATTTTTGCAGAAAAATTTGGACGTAAAGCCACTTCAGTTGGCGTATGTATTGCTGCTGCGATCTTCGGATTATTCTTCTCTAGCATGTTAGAGTCTGGCAATACTCTTATCGTTTTTCTTTTCTTATGTACTGGCCTATCAATTATGGGTTTAACCTATGGCCCAATTGGTACAGTTCTTTCTGAGATTTTCCCAATTTCAGTTCGTTATACAGGTTCAGCATTAACCTTTAACTTAGCTGGTATTTTTGGCGCATCGTTTGCTCCACTGATTGCCACAAAACTTGCTGAAACTTACGGTTTATATGCTGTAGGTTATTATCTGACAGCAGCATCACTTTTATCATTGGTCGCGTTCTTATTAATACGTGAAACAAAAAATGACGATGTAAATAATCAGATTTAAATATTTTCAAACACCCTAATATAAAAAAAGCCGGTTCAAAATTGACCGGCTTTTTTTATATATGAAAATTAATTCATTGATGCAGGATTTGCTGGCGCAACACCGTTTGTCGCCGCTGGAGCAGTTACATTATTTGCTGCTACAGCTGCTGCACCCGCAACTGCGGCTTCACCAATTAAAGCAATTTTTGCTTTTTCTTGGCTTTTCGCAGACAACGCTGGGTTAGTTGCAACAATACGATTAATGTTTGCAGAGTTTGCTGGAGCAATCGCAGCAGTTTGTAAAATGATTGGGCGATTACCTGTATTACCCAATGTATAACGAATACCTGTACGAGGGCTAATTACCGTCGTGTTTTCTTGCTTCACTACAGCCTGAGCCGAAGTTGGACCAGTTGCTGCACGAACTTTAGCAACCGTTGTTGTTTGAGGGGCTGAAGTTGTTTCTGCTGCGAAAACAAAACTTGGCACAGCAAGAACAGCTAAAAATAAGGGTTGTAATACTTTTTTCATTGTCTTTCCAACATACACTCTGGATGAGAAGTAAATAGCATTTAATGCTTAAAACTGCAAACATTATTCACAGGCTTACTACAAACCAAAAAAAAGCAGAACAATTGTTCTGCTTTTTTTATCCAGCAAATTAAATTTTGCCGTGGCACTGCTTATATTTTAAACCAGAACCACATGGACATGGTGCATTGCGACTTTCAGGAACAGGGAACATTTGTTGGTTATCAACCGACTCATTGAGTGTTTCCTGAGAAGCAGTCACTTCACCAGTTAAGCCATCAACATCATCATGCTCAAAAGAAAGCTTCATTGCTTCTGCTTGCTGTTGTTGTTGAGCTTCCATTTCTGCAAGCTCTTCTGGTGTTGGGATATGTACACGAGACAAATCAGTCACAACATCAGTTTTAATGACACCCAACATGTTTACAAACAAGTTAAATGCTTCTTTTTTGTATTCCTGCTCAGGGTTCTTTTGCGCATAGCCGCGTAAGTGGATACCTTGGCGCAAATAATCCATTGCAGCTAAATGGTCTTTCCAATGACGGTCAAGAGAATTTAAAACGAAATGACGCTCAAGCATTGCTGCTGATTCATCACCCATTTGTGCACGACGTTGACGATAACGTGTAAGTACTTCATCGCTAATACGCTCAACCAGACCTTCTTCATCAAGACGACGATCTTGCTCTAACCATTCCTGAACTGGTAACTCAATACCTAAATCAATACGTAAAGCATTTTCCAAGCCTTCCACATCCCATTGGTCGTGAATTGACTCTGGTGGAATAAAGTTAGCAATCATGGCTTGCATGACTTCATGATGCATTTCTTCAACGTATTCTTGTAAAGTGTTTTCCGCTAAAACTTCATCACGTTGTGAATAAATGATTTTACGTTGTTCATTATTCACGTCATCGTATTTCAATAGGTTCTTACGAATATCGAAGTTACGTGCTTCAACTTTACGTTGTGCATTTTCGATAGAACGGCTTACCATTTTGTGTTCAATCGCTTCATTTTCCTGTAAGCCCATTGCACGCATCATGGCAACAACACGGTCACCTGCGAAAATACGCATGAGGTCATCTTCAAGAGATAAATAGAAGCGAGAAACACCAGGGTCACCTTGACGACCCGCACGACCACGTAACTGGTTGTCAATACGGCGTGATTCATGGCGCTCAGAACCAATAATATGCAAACCACCTGCTTGCAATACATCTTCGTGGTCTTGTTCCCATTGTGCTTTCAGATGAGCTTCATCTTCTGCTGTCGGGTTTTCAAGCTTGGCAAGTTTCGCCTTCCAGTTACCACCTAAAATAATATCTGTACCACGACCAGCCATGTTGGTTGCAATTGTTACGGCATTCGGGCTGCCTGCCTGAGCAATAATGTCTGCTTCACGTTCATGTTGTTTAGCGTTCAACACTTCGTGGTGAATACCAGCTTGCATCAACTTAGAAGATAAAATTTCACTGGCTTCAATGGTTGCTGTACCAATTAGAATCGGTGCAACACCTTGCTCACGAATATTCATAATTTCTTGAATAATCGCATTATATTTACCATTACGGTTTAAATAAATTAAATCGTTTTGGTCGTTACGAATCATTGGTCGGTGAGTCGGAATAATGACAACATCAAGACCGTAAATCTCTTTCATTTCCGCAGCTTCAGTATCAGCAGTACCTGTCATACCTGAAAGCTTTTTATAAAGACGGAAATAGTTCTGGAATGTAGTTGTTGCTAAAGTTTGGTTTTCAGGCTGAATTTCCAAGCCTTCTTTTGCTTCAACTGCTTGGTGCAAACCTTCTGACCAACGACGACCCGGCATTGTACGACCAGTGTGCTCATCAACAATGATCACTTCACCATCATGAATAATATAGTGAACATCACGTTGGAATAAGAAGTGCGCACGAATAGCAGCAGATACATGGTGAACAAGGTTTAAGTTTGTTGCTGAATATAAGCTTTCGCCTTCAGCCAACAAGCCCATTTGAATGAGTTCTTGTTCTACAGTTTCATAACCGATTTCAGTCATTTCAACTGAACGCTGCTTTTCATCAATCCAGAAATGTCCACCATCGGCAACTTTTTCTTCTTTTTGCGGGTGTAATTTTGGTGGAATCGTATTGATTGCAGTATAGAGGTGTGAAGAGTCTTCACTTTGACCAGAAATAATTAATGGCGTACGCGCCTCATCAATTAAGATTGAGTCAACTTCGTCAATAATGGCATAGTGCAAACCACGTTGTTTCTTTTCTGCTAAAGAAAACACCATGTTGTCACGTAAGTAGTCAAAACCAAATTCGTTGTTGGTACCATAGGTAATGTCAGAAAGGTAAGCCGCTGCTTTTTCTGACGGTTCTTGCATTGAATAAATTGTACCAATGCTTAAACCTAGAAATTCAAATAATGGACGGTTTAACTCAGCATCACGTTGTGCCAAGTAATCGTTCACAGTAATCACATGAACGCCTTGACCACTTAATGCGTTTAAATAACACGCTAAAGTACCCATAAGGGTTTTACCTTCACCGGTACGCATTTCGGCAATTTTGCCTTCGTGTAGAGTAATACCACCAATCAATTGCACATCATAGTGACGCATGCCCATTACACGTTTTGCTGCCTCACGACAAACTGCAAACGCTTCAGGAAGTAACTTATCTAAACTTTCGCCATTGTTATAACGTTGTTTGAATTCTGGAGTTTTTGCAGATAAGTCTGCATCGCTTAAAGCTGATATCGTCGGCTCGAGCGCATTGATTTGCTCAACAATTTTGCGCATGCGTTTGAGTTCACGCTCATTTTTTGTACCGAAGATACCTCCGATCAGACTTGCCAACATGGATAAACTCTCTAAATCTTGCTTGGTCAAATGAATAAATTTTTTCTCAGTCGTTTATTATGGTGCCAGAAATTTGAAGTACAAGGGTTTTGCACAAAACCCATAAAAAAAATCTGATAGTTAGACAAACGGTTTCAACCTTTCTCTAAGGCCGCTGAATATGTCCGGCACCTAAAAACTCAATATTAACGCTCATCTATTGAACACAACTTCCGAGAAATCTAATTTAGCAAATTTATCTTAAAGTTACATTGATTCAGTTCTTAAATTAGTGAGTTTTAGTCATATATATTTACACTTATATAAAAAATTCATAATAAAATAAAAAAACAATAATTTTAATAATAAATAAATTGCGTCATATTCATTTCAGCACATAACAAATTTTAAGCAACTGAGGAAAGATCATGACATTACGATTAGGAGACACTGCCCCTGATTTTCAACAAGAATCGAGTGAAGGCACGATTAATTTTTATGATTTTTTAGGTGATAGTTGGGGAATCTTATTTTCACATCCAGCCGACTATACTCCCGTATGTACAACTGAGTTAGGTTATACAGCAAAATTAAAAGATGAATTTACGAAGCGTAATGTTAAAGCGATTGCTTTGTCAGTAGACGATGTAGAGTCTCACAAAGGCTGGATCAATGACATTAATGAAACACAAAATACAACGGTAAATTTTCCAATCATTGCAGATAAAGACCGTAAAGTATCTGAGCTCTATGGTTTTATTCACCCTAATGCCAGCGAAACTCTGACAGTGCGCTCATTAGTGATTATTGATCCTAACAAAAAAGTTCGCTTAATCATTACCTACCCTGCTTCGACGGGCCGAAATTTTAATGAAGTCTTACGCGTTGTGGATTCATTACAATTAACAGATAAGCATAAAGTCGCTACACCTGCGAACTGGCAGCAAGGTGAAGATGTCGTTATTGTGCCATCACTTAAAGATGAAGAAGAAATTAAACAGCGTTTCCCTAAAGGTTATACGGCTGTTAAACCTTATTTACGCCTCACGCCACAGCCTGAAAGTAATAAAACCGACTAAAGGTTTTATTGCTTGCAAGACAAACGAAGTGCGTAGACAAGCATCTAAAAGATTCCCTGCAAGACAAGCGAAGTGCGTAGGCAAGCATTCGAAAAGTTGGCTACAAGACAAGCGAAGCGCGTAGGCACACTTAGATTAAATATCACACCCGAAAAAGTCATCCAGAGTGATGGCTTTTTTATTTATGTATTGAATACACATGGTTTTTAGTGTCGAGATCAGTTATAACTTCCAAGGAGTTTGTTCGAAAAACAACAATCATGATCCATAAAATTCATCATTTAAAATGCGGCAGTATGTGTCCTGTCTGCGCACCTTTATTTGGGCAGAAAGGCTGGAAAGCTGAAGTGGTATGCCATTGTCTTTTAATAGAGACGGACCGCGGGCTTGTACTCATTGATACAGGATTTGGTCTGCAAGACTATTTACACATGCAACAACGCCTTGGCTCGTTAGTTAAACGTTTGGGGAAAATTGAGACGAATCTTGAATTCAGTGCAATCCAGCAAATACAAAAACTAGGTTTTCATCCTAAAGATGTACAGCACATCTTTGTGACTCACCTCGACTTTGACCATGCAGGTGGCATTTCTGACTTTCCTCATGCCACAGTTCATGTCTTAGCCACTGAATATAATGCTGCGCAATTACCTAATTTTAAAGGTAAACTTCGCTATAGAACCAATCAATATAATCAGCATCGATACTGGAATTTCGTTGAATATCAGCAAGGTGAAAAATGGTTTAATCTTGAAAAAGTAAAAGGTTTTCCCTTATTCCAAGATGAAATTTTAATGGTGCCATTATTAGGCCATTCCGCTGGACATTGTGGTATTGCCATCAAACAACAAAATCAGTGGTTGTTGTTCTGCGGAGATGCTTACTACTCACATCTAGAGTTAAATCCTGAAAATAAATTAAGATCGCTGACCCTTCTGGAAAAAACGTTTGCAGAAGATAATGAAAAGCGTCTTATTAACCTTAAAAAATTACAGCATTTGGCTCAACATGAGCCAATGATTGAAATTATTTGTGCCCATGACCCTCATGAGCTTCGACGGTATCAAACATGAAAAAATTCCCACTCATCGCCCTTGTTCTGTGTCTAAACCTACAGGGATGTATGCAACATGAAAGCGTTGCACATGAGCAAAGACCTAAAGATTGGGGAACTTTAGTTTCCGAAGCACATAACTTTTACCAAGTGAGCAATGATGTTTTTCGTAGCGAACAACCAAATGCTGCAATGATTCCCGAATTAAAACGTCATGAAATCGGAACTATCATTAATTTAAGAGCTAAAGACTCAGATGAATTAGTATTTAAAAATGAGAATTTTAATCTTGTTCACATTCCTATCGATACATGGGCAATTAACAGACAAGACCTGTTAGAGGTCATGCAGCAAATTAAAATTGCTAAACAAAATAATCAACGTGTTTTATTACACTGCTACCACGGTTCAGACCGTACTGGTGCTAGCGTAGCGATGTATCGAATTATTTTTGAACATTGGGCAATTGATGATGCAGTTAAAGAAATGAAGCAAGGCGGATACGGTTATCATATTATTTGGAAAAATATTGACCGTTTATTTACCCCTGAAAATGTAAAATGGATTCAACAACAATTGTCGAATCCATCTTAATTAGATCTTGAATCAACCTTAGATCAGATTAGCGTTGATCTAATGGCACCCAATCAATGACCCAAGCTGACTTCATGTTTAAACTGGAGTCAGAGGTAATTTTCTTACGAGCTGCATCTGCGGTATCACGGTCTTTCGCAGGTCCAACCATAATACGGATACCTTTACTGGTCGGACTTGTCGTAACCTTATAACCTTTAGCACGTAGTTTAGAGACAACAGCATCTGCATTTGCCTGATTGGCAGCCAATGCAACTTGTACCATCCACTTTTTATCGCCATTTTCAAGCAGCTCACGCGCTTTCTCTGCTTCAGCTTTTTTCTCAGCGTCAGCTTTGTGCTTAGCTTCTGCTGTTTTCTTTTCTGCTTCAGCATGCTTCTTAGCTTCAGCTTTTTTGTCTGCCTCGGCTTGATGTTTAGCTTCTGCCGCTTTTTTCTCTGCTTCAGCTTTGTGTTTAGCTTCAGCAGCTTTCTTATCAGCTTCTGCTTGCTTCTTGGCTTCTGCTGCTTTTTTATCAACTTCAGCCTGACGTTTTGCCTCAGCGGCTTTTTTATCGGCTTCTGCTTTAGCTGTATCTACTGACTTTTTTGTATCAGTTTGCTGTCCTTTTGTCTTTCCATCAGAACCTGCAACTTCAGGAGGGATGTTATCTGAGCTTTCTTGAGCAGCAGCTCGGCGAGCATTAATTGCAGCATATTCGGCAGCAGCTTTACGGGCTGCATCTGCTTCTGCCTGTTGTTGCATTGCCAAGAATTCGGCAGCACGAGCCTCTTGCTCAGCAACCGCTTTTTCACGAGAACGGCGTTGTTCTTCAAGAAGACGTTTTTCTGTTTCTACATCCACTGCAAGCGGTTGTAGCTGTACCATCTGCCCTTCTTGTGCTGATGGCTTTGGTTTAGCGTGTAATTTCGGTGATGTTGAGGTCTGTGGTTCAGCGCCCACATGTTTTATTTCTTCATTTCCTTTTAGAAGTAATGCTGCCAATAAAACACCACCACCTAATAAAACAACGCCACCCATCCAGCGTTGTTTGTTATTCATTGACATTCTTCCAAATACTCCCAAATCGCTTCTAAAGTATGAAACGAACCACAGGCTAAAATCAGCTGATTGTTATTTGTTTGCTCAAGCGCTGATTTAAAAGCCTCTTTGATATTGCCAAATTGTTGTATTGTCTGGCCTTGTAGGGCGTCATTCAACTGCTGAATCGGTGCAGCACGCGGCACATTCAACTCAGCAATTTTCCAATGTAAAACAGTAGGTTTCAATAAATCCACTACTGATTTTATATCTTTATCTGCCAGCATTGAAAATACTGCGACAACTTCTGTGTACTGTTTATTGTATTCTAAGAAATTTCGCAATTGCTTTAACAAAAATTCAACACCATGTGGATTATGTCCGGCATCAAAAATTATGGTTTTTCCATTAACTTGGCGCACTTCAAAACGGCCTGCTAAGCGTGCATTTTCAATACCCTGCTCTAGCGCGCGTTGCGAGATTTCAAGTCCGCTATTTAATACAGCAGCAACTGCCCCTGCAATATTTTCAATTGCAAGCGACCCTAGTGGTAATTTTAAAGTAGTTCCTTCACTTGCAAAATACCAGTGTTTTCCGTCACTGGCCAGTTTATAAAAATAATCTCTATTGATCGCGTATAGTTTCGCTTGTGAAGTATTGGCTTTATCTTGAATAGCTTGAGGTAAAGATTGTTCACCTGCAAAAATCACTGGAATGTCAGGGCGAATAATACCTGCTTTTTCAAAAGCAATTTTCTCAATGGTATCGCCTAACCAGTCAGTATGATCAAGACCGATATTGGTGATTACAGCAATATTAGGATCAATGACGTTGACGACATCAAGACGCCCGCCTAAACCGACTTCAAGCACCCATACATCGCATTGTTGTTGCTTAAAAATGACAAAAGCAGCCAAAGTGGTTGCTTCAAAAAAAGATAAGCTTAAATCGCAATCACGACGAGCCTGATCAACTTGCACAAAAGCATCAATCAGGCTTTGATCATCAACCTCGACTCCACCTAACTTGACTCGTTCGTTAAAACGATAGATATGCGGTGATTGATACAACCCAACTTTGTAACCTTGCGCTTTTAATATAGATGCAAGTGTTGTTGTAGTTGAACCTTTCCCGTTCGTTCCAGCAACAGTAAAAACTTTAGCAGTGGGTTTAGTCACTCCTAATTTTTCTGCTACCGGAATAACACGTTCCAGACCAAGATCGATCCCTGTAACGTGAACATGGCTCCAATAATTGAGCCATGTATCTAAAGAGTCTGTTGAAAGTGGAGCTTGTTGTTTCAAGGTAAGTTCATCAATTTCGATACAAGTCGAGATACAGTATCACGTAAAGCATGACGATGAACAATCTGATCGATTACACCATGATCAAGCAAATATTCAGCACGTTGGAATGGTTCTTCCAATGTTTCACGTACAGTTTGCTCAATTACACGTTTACCAGCAAAGCCAATCATTGCTTTAGGTTCTGCAATATGGATGTCACCCAACATTGCTAAAGAAGCTGTTACACCACCATAAACTGGATGTGTTAACACCACGATATAAGGTAAACCAGCATCTTTTAATTTTTGAATCGCAGCAGAAGTACGCGCCATTTGCATAAGCGACAACATACCTTCTTGCATACGCGCACCACCAGAAGCTGCAAAGCAGATTAATGGTTGGCGTTTTTCAATTGCAAGCTCAGCCGCCTGAACGAAACGGTCACCTACTACAGTACCCATTGAGCCACCCATAAAGTCGAACTCAAAAGCACATGCAATCATGTCTACGCCATTTAAGTTACCTTGCATGGCAATTAAAGCTTCCGTTTCACCAGTTTTAGTTTGCGCTTCACGCATACGTTCTGGATACGGTTTGCTATCAACAAACTTTAATGGATCTTTCGCACTAAACTCTTGACCTAATTCAGTCACAACATTGTCGAAGAACCAGTTTAAGCGATCGCGAGCTTTCATTTTTAAGTGTTCGTCACACTGTGGACATACATACGCGTTAAAAGATATAGCTGTACGTGTCACTAAAGCATGACATTCAGGGCACTCAATAGTCGGCTCAGTAAATGTTGCTTTGAGAGTCTGTTGCTCATCTGCAACTTCAATACCTGGAACTGGTCGTTGTGTCCATGGTGTCGAAGGGCTAAGAACTTTCCCTGATTTCACTTCTTGATTCATACTAACTCATCGAGCGCTGCTCGAAGCTCCTTGACTTTATTCACCGTCTGTTCAACAGCTTCTTCAGCTGTCAACGTTGCAAAAGATTTAACGAAAGCACTACCTACAATCACGGCATCTGCAGCACTACCCATCGCTTTCGCGGAAGCAGCATCACTAATACCAAAACCAACGCCAACAGGAACGTTAGTCATACTCTTGATTTTCTCAATACGTGCAGCAGCTTCAGAAGTATCTAATGTCGCTGCACCAGTAACACCTTTAAGTGAAACATAGTAGATAAACCCACTTGCCTGATTCGCTACGTGTTGAATACGTTGATCGGTTGAAGTTGGTGCAAGTAAGAAGATTTGGTCCATATCATGCTGTTTTAAGATTGCACCAAATTCTTTTGACTCTTCTGGTGGTAAGTCCACAAGTAATAAGCCATCTACACCACATTGTTTCGCATAAGAAACAAATTTTTCATAACCAATTACTTCAACAGGATTGAGATAACCCATTAAAACTACAGGTGTTTCCTGATCCTGTTCACGAAACTCTTTTACCATGTTCAATGCATCTAAGGTATTAGTCCCTGCTGCAAGTGCACGTTCAGCCGCAAGCGCAATTACTGGCCCATCAGCCATTGGATCTGAAAATGGTAAACCAAGCTCAATGACGTCTACTCCTGCCTCAACCATTTTATGAAGTAACGGTACCGTTACTTGTGGCTGTGGATCACCCGCCATGACGTAAGATACAAGTGCTTTACGCTGTTGGGACTGCAACTTTTCAAAACGGGTGGCAAGACGTGACATAGGGTTGTGCTTTCCTTGAATTATTTAAAATTGAGGAGTTGTTTGTAGAAATACAAGAACATCGCATTTTAACGCTATTTTTTGCTCATTGAACAGGTCTAACGTTATGGCGATATTCGATTGTATGATTCATACAACCCATGGCGTACATTTATCAATATTTTGAAACTTTTCTCAATGATCAAAGCTTCCTATTTTTGAGTCATTATTTATTTGCAATTTGAGCAAAAAAACATCAAAAACTCTATTACTCTGTATTTTTATGGGCGAGTTGCAATTGCTTTTTACGAGTGAGTAACGTTTGTCCTGTTAAGTTTTTATGTGCTCTTGCAAGTGCAGACTGATCGGAATAACCCAACTGGTCAGCAATTGCTGTAAGACTTTCATTTTGACTTAACAATATCTCGCAGCGCTTCATACGCTCAGCATCTAAAATTAATTTAAATGAAGTGTTTAATGCCTGTAGTTGGCGTTGCAAGCTCCTCACTGAAACATTGAGCTCGATGGCAATATCTTCTATTTTGGGTGCTTGCTGTTTATGCTTGAAATATTCTTGTAGGATCCAATGTATTTGCTGAACTAAATCGGTATGTACTTTTCTTTGAACCAAAGCTTCTTCGGCTTGTTTTACTAAAAGCTGTACTAAAGTTGGGTCTGCATGCTGGGGACGAACATTTAAACTTTCACTTGCAAAAGTTAATGCATAGTAAGGTCGGTCAAATGACAATTTACACTGAAAGAACCGTTGATAATGAACGAGTGCACCTCGAGGTCGATGTACAAACTCAATATGCTGTAAAAGAAAATCATGTAAGGGAGCAATCTCTTTAGCGAGCTGTACCATTGCTGCTAAAGTTAACTCACTAAGTACAATATTACTGGCATCAACTAAAGGCCAATACAATCGAATTTTAGAAGCATCTTGCTCAATTTGTATAGGTACAACTTGCTCGCCATCTATGACTAAGCGGTGAAACTTAGCAATATACTGAACCACTTGCCCCAAAGTATCACTTCTAGATGCCATGTAACCCAGCACCCCAAAGTTGGCAGGTGTAATACAGGCTGCCATTTCTAAAGCCAAATTGGTCACTTGTAATCGACATTCAGTCAATTCTAAAAGCTCAATGAAAAGATGCAAAGAAGATTGAGCATCAATAGAGGCAGACAAAATATTTTGAACTTGGCGAGTTTGAGTGTCATTTAAATTAAGTGTCTGCCAAGCGACTCCCTTTTCTTTTAAATACGTATTCCAAAGATAAAAGTATCCATTAGAGATCGTAAATTCTTGCATGGCGTTTCCTTTTTTTACTGCCATCTTGTCGCAAACTGTATAAAAATTGGCGATAACTGTCAAAACAAAGCCGACCATTCACGACATACTAAGGAAAAGCTTAGTTGCGAGAAATACAAAGATGAACGCACATGTTTCTTATCAGGTCGAGCCAGTAGTTCGCAAAGATCTAGATTTCCATTTAAATGAAGCACCACGATTTTGGTTTAATAACGATCCCTTTTTGACTCGTATGTTTGATGCACTCAGCTTAACCTTTCCAGACGGAGAGCGTTACTTCATAGAATGTGTACGAATGTTCCGTGACAAAATTGATGACCCAGAACTACAAAAGCGAGTGGCAGATTTTATTAAACAAGAAGCTCAACATGGTATTGCCCATGACAAAATGAATCAGCTCATGAAAGAGCAAGGTATGCCTGTAGATGAGTTCACAAGCACACTTAAAAGAATTTTCCGTTTTGAGCTTACCCAACGTTCACCACAATACAATATTGCCATGACAGCAGCAGCTGAACATTTAACAGCATTAATGGCGGAAACTTTTTATAGCAATAAAAAAACTTTAGAAAATGCACATCCTTATGTTCGTGCATTATTTGCATGGCATGCCATTGAAGAAATGGAACATCGCGATGTGGCATTTGATGTTATGAGACAGGTGGGCGAAGTTCCAGAGTCGACTCGTCGTTTTGTATTGGTTCTGACGACTGTACTCATGTTTAGTTTTACACTCTATAGAACCAACATTATGTTGAAATGTGATGGCTTTAGCCCTAAAGAAAGGTTATCGATGACACTCAAAGGTTTACCTTGGTTCTTTGGAAAAAATGGCACATTAACCGCCATGAAAAAACAATATCTGGACTGGTTTAAAAAAGATTTTCACCCAAGTCAACATCCAGTTATTCGTCAGTATCCTGTTTGGATTGAAACTTTAGAAAAAACAAATGACCCAATCGCAGCGGGTGAAGCATTTTGGCAAGCAGGTTTATAACCTGCTTGTTACCATTTTGCATAATGTTGTTCTAGTAGCCCGTATTGCTCATTGCAAGTGATTGTATCAATTGCCTCATGTTCAATACTGCCGCTAATTTTAGCTTGCCACTGATTGAACTGACTTCCAATCATCCTTAGATTAATGTTTTCGTATCGACACCAACCAATATGGACGTGCAGATTAAGCTTTTGATCTAAAGAGCTAATTTTACATGTCTCATCATTTATTTTTTCAAATAAAACATCTGTAAGTGGAAATAAAACGCCATTCATCCATAAACAGTTTTCATTACCAAAACTTTCATTAACCCCAGAAGCCAAATTCAACCCAATACGTCGACCCTGCTCATCCCAAAAATTACATGAAAGCCAAAACCACGCTGTTTCAGGACGTAAAAAACCACAGGTATCATCTAAGGATGCAAATGTCTTTTCATCAAATTGCACAAGTTGTTTTTGTTTACTCATGAACATACCTTCAACAGCCAAAGTGGTCTGCTTTTGGGTATACGTCCAACCATTAATACCTGTTGGGGTACACAAACTTAAGATATCTGTCCCCGCACAAAAAATACGGGCACTCAAACAAATTTCACCATATTTAGTTACCCGAATGTATCGCACACCATTGGCATGCTGAATATCGATCTGATAAGGCGATTTAGAAAAATAGCTTTGATTAAATAACGGCTGTTCATCAAGATGAGTTTTATGACCTAAGGGCTGAATCGCATTCCACTCAATGACTTGCTTTGTTTCATGATCATAGATATAGAAAAAGCCATGTCCAACCCAACCAATATCTGCAATTGCTAAACCAATACTGTAGTGCTTATGCTGAATGCCGCAGAATTTAAATTTTTTATACTTTAATTGCTTCCGCCAGCCCTTTAAGGCTTTACCATAAGGTGTTTTATAAATATAACGTCGTACATGAATGGTCGACGGTACAGATTCAAAACGCCCATAACGAGGCTGTCCATTTTCTTGAATTAAATCCATTATTTATTATCCGTTGATTTCCTGCTCATCTATTGACTAATAATAGACTGATCACTAACCAATTGGCTACTTATCTGTTTTGATCTTCAAATAAGTTTTGTTGAGCCATAAAAAAAGAGCATATTGATATGCTCTTTTTTCTATTATTCACTTAAATCGATATACGATAACTTAAACTCTTTGAGGGTCTATTGCAGTAACTATGACCCAATCCATCAACAAAAATCAAATTCAACTCATGATTTAAGTGCAATTCAATTTCTAAAAGTTAAGCGTCATCATCACTTGCTTGTTCTGGTTCTGACTCTTGCTCGTTACCGTCCTGATTTTCCAATTTTTTCTCAGCGATTTTTGCTGCTTCATAGCCAGCAAAGGCACCTGCTGCTTTTTCTAGAAAACCTGCATCTGGATCTAATTTATCGACGCCTTGTTCTGCGATAATTGCACCAGCAATTTTACCTACTTCATCTAGAAGACCCATTTTGATTACTCCAAAGAGCTTATGTTGAGCTTCTAGTCTAAGCAGATGAATTCTAAATAGTGCTAGAAAAAAGTGGCGATTTGAGAGAGCTATACATGAGATCAGCAACTTTTTATATTTTATTTTTGCCTTTAAGCCTTTTTTAAGAACACTTAGAGAAGTAAATAAGTGTTTTCCCAACACGTTGGATTGAACTCACCTTGTACTAATTGGATATAACGACCTGCAATATGATCAATCGGAATGCAATCATCAATATCCACTACACGGTCGGTATGTGGCTTATACCACTCTTGATCAATAAACTGTTTACCTAATTGTTTTGCACTTACCGCATTAGGTGCAACTACCAAATGATAACTATGTAACTCACCAAAAGCATTAGGTGTATAGCCACCCAGATTAATCAAATACAACTTTAGATCTGAAGCTGACGGCGCTGCATCAGAAAACTGGATTTGATAGTTCTGCCCTTGAGAGTTAACACCAGAGAGCTTGGCCCAAGCATCAATATGTAACCCTTGAGCCTCACCAAACCAAGCCTGTTTAAGTTGAGGGTAAATTTCTTCCAAAGTATCCCCTACAGCCATCACAACATCATGGACTTCTGTATTGGCACGTGCATGACGGCCACCTAACATCACCATAAACAAGCTTGGCATTTTTTCCTCTTACATCTCAACCATTTCTACGCCATCAATGCGGGCAACTGTCATTAAATCTTTATCACCACGGCCTGAAACAGTCGCAATAATAATCTGAGCTTTAGACATGGTTGGTGCAAGCTTAGAGACATACGCCATTGCATGTGAGCTTTCAAGCGCAGGAATAATCCCTTCAATCTTGGTTAAGTCACGGAAACCTTGCAGCGCCTCAGTATCATTAATTGGCACGTATTCTACGCGCTTCATATCTTTCAGGAAGCTATGTTCAGGACCAACACCCGGATAGTCCAAACCTGCCGAAATACTATGTGTCTCGATAATTTGGCCTTGTGCATCACTCATGAGGTAAGTACGGTTACCGTGTAACACGCCAACATGACCTGCATTTAATGGTGCAGAGTGTTTTCCAGTTTCAATACCAAAACCAGCAGCTTCAACGCCATACATTTTCACGTTGGCATCATTTAAGAATGGATAGAACAAGCCCATTGCATTTGAACCGCCACCCACACATGCAACTAACGCATCTGGTAAGCGACCTGCTTGCTCCAGGATCTGTTTACGAGCTTCACGGCCAATAATAGATTGGAAGTCACGAACCAATTGAGGATATGGATGTGGTCCAGCAACTGTACCAATCACATAGTAAGTACTATCAACATTGGTTACCCAGTCACGCATTGCTTCGTTCATGGCATCTTTTAATGTTTTTGAACCGCTTTGCACAGGTACAACTGTAGCACCCAACAAACGCATACGATAAACGTTCATTGCTTGACGCTTAACGTCTTCAGCACCCATATACACAACACATTCAAGACCTAAACGTGCTGCAATTGTTGCTGTTGCTACACCATGTTGGCCTGCGCCAGTTTCAGCAATAATACGTTTTTTGCCAGAAAGCTTTGCCAATAATGCCTGACCAATCGTGTTATTTACCTTGTGTGAGCCTGTATGGTTCAAATCTTCACGTTTAAGATAAATTTGCGCACCACCTAACTCTTTTGACCATCGCTCAGCATAATAAAGTGGACTAGGACGACCTACATAGTAGGCGAGGTCACGGTCGAATTCTGCCAGAAACTGTTCATCATTTTTCATGCGGGAATAGAGATTTTCTAGATCTTCTAATGCCGCCATTAATGTTTCTGACACAAAACGTCCGCCATGGATACCGAAATGCCCATTTGCGTCTGGGAATTGGGTATAGTCAATCACATTATTTTGCTGATCCACGTTGGACTCCTTGCATAAATCGTTCAATGAGTTGTTGGTCTTTTATACCTTTTGCGGACTCTACGCCTCCGCTCACATCTACTGCAAAAGCACCGGTAGTATGAATAGCGTCAATGACATTGTCAGGGGTTAAACCACCTGCCAAAATTAATGGAATATCAAGTTTCGGGAATTTAGACCAGTCAAACTGATGACCTGTGCCCCCTTTGAGCTCAGGATGCCATGCATCGAGCAATACAGCACTGGCACCAACTGCCTGATATTTTTGAATTTCAGCAACTACATCCAGATCAGGTTTGACCTGAATCGCTTTATACCAGCGACGTTTACAATGGCGAGCAATATCTTGGCATTGTTCTGGAGTTTCATCGCCATGTAGTTGTAATACATCTAGGGGAACACAATCAAGTACATCCTGAATTTCAGTGGCACTCGCATTTACAAACAAACCCACCATTTGTACATAAGGCGGAATAAGTTTTGCTAATTCTTGTGCTTGTTCAACTGTTACATTTCTTGGACTTGGCGGGAAAAAAACAAAACCTATCGCATCTGCTCCAGCAGTAATCACTGCCTGAACATCTTGCTTACGAGTAATTCCACAGATTTTTGCTCGTGTACGTTTTTGGTTTGATTGGCTCATGATCTGCCTAAACTACAACCATTTTTTAAAATAAGCGCCATTGTAATGCAATTTTTGTCCCTTGCGTAAAAGTTCTCTGGGAATTGGTCGAAATGACATTGTCGGAAGTAATTCGGCACTTTATACTGCGTTCAAATGGAAGCAAGTGTAAGCAATTGATGCTTTAGGGAAGCTGGTGAAAGTCCGGCACTGCCCCCGCAACGGTAACAATGTAAAGCATATTTTTTAAGTCGAGATCGACTTACACCACTGCAGTGATGTGGGAAGGTGAATATGTCCATAAATGATTTATGGCGCTGAAGTCCGGAGACCTGCTTGTTTCATCTATCTACCCGATCATTCACGTGGGGTGAATGTATGGAGCATGTTATGTCTAAGTCTTTTCAACCTACCCGTCTGGTGGGGGCTATCGCTATTGCGATGGGGTGTTCACCTGTTATTTTTGCTGAAGATACAACTACCACAACTCAGCTCGATCCAATTGTAGTGACGGCATCTAAAAGTGCTGAAAAAGCGAGTGAAGTTCCGGCGCGTATTTCAGTGATTGATGAAAAAACCATTGAGCAGAATCCATTATTAAACGTTTCAGATATTATTCAACGAGACCCATCCATCTATGTAAAACAAAGCGGTGGTCTAGGTCAGATTTCTGAAATTTCTCTTCGTGGTACTAAATCAGTTCATACATTGGTTCTTAAAGATGGCGCTCGTTTAAATAGTCAAAATGAACTTGGTCCACTATATCCTGCATTTTTAGATACAACAGATGTTCAACAAATTGAAATATTAAAAGGTCCAGCATCAGTTCAATATGGAAGCGATGCTATTGGCGGTGTAGTTCAATTAATTTCTAAAAAACCTGAGAAAACAGGCGCTGAGCTAACGGGTATTTATGGTGAAAATAATACCTATAAGACTATTGTTAATGCCAATCTTGTAAGTGATCAAGGTTTCTATGCGCAACTAGGCGGACAGCGCTTAGAAAGTGATGGAACTCGTATTTTTGAAAGCCAACCAGAAAATGAAAAGGCTGGATATGATCAAAAAGGTTATCACGCTAAAGTAGGCTTCTTTCAAGAAAACTTAATAGATGCCTCTGCTTCAATTAGTGAAAATAAAGGCACTAATATTTTCAGTAATGATTACATAACCAACACAGCACAGCGTCTATTCGAAAATCGAGTTATCAACACAAAAGTTGCTTATAATATTTTGCCTGATCTCATCATCAATGCACACTATGCAAATGTTCAGGATAAACAAAATGTTCCCGCTTACGACTCATATTACAATACTGAAAACAATGAAAGCGATCTAAACCTGAAATGGAAATTTACTCCACACCAGAATATTTTAGTTGGTGCAACATATAACGATGCAAATTATAAAAGTAATACCATTCTTAACTCAGATAAAAGTGTGAATAGCACGGGGTACTATTTACAGCATCAACTCAAAAATGATCTTTTTGACACGCAAGTTGGGGTTCGTTTAGAAGACAACCAGCGCTTTGGTACTCATACTGTTGGACAAGGTGCTATCCGCTATCATTTCCTACCTAATGCTAGTGTATATGCAAATATCGGTAGTGCTTTCAGAGCTCCAACCTTGAATGAACTATATTCACAATGGGGAGGTAATGAAAATTTAACGCCAGAAAAAAGTACTTCCTATGAAATGGGTGTGAACTATGATCTTACCTCTAATGTGAGTACTAATTTTTCTGTTTATCATACAAAAATTAAAGATCTTATTGCCTACAATGCAGGCACAAATACAAATATAGCTAAGGCGAACTTTACTGGTGGCGAAGCTGGAATAAAGTGGCATCAAGATGATCTTTTCTTATCTACTGAATATGCTTACGTAAAAACAGAAAATGAAAAAGACAATACAGAAATTGCTTATCGACCTCGCCAGACTCTCACTGTAAGCACAGGTCTAGAAAATGCAGTGTATGGAATTAGTGCTTCGTTAATCGCTAGAGCTAAATCTTATGCAGATTCTGCAAACTCTATGCGAGTACCAGGTTATGCAACAGTAGACTTAAATGCTTATTGGAATGTTATTCCTAACGTAAAATTATTTACCAATATTCAAAACGTAGGTGATGTTCAATATCGTGAAGTATTAAATACATATCCTTCAAATGACTGGTATGTTAATACAGGCCGCCAAGCTTCTGTTGGCGTAACTTTCCGTTATTAATTTTCACTCTAGATTATAAAAATATTTTCTTAACTCCAGTTTCGGGGTAATGTTTTGACCGACATTATCCCCTTTTTTATGTTCAGGATATCCATCATGGGACACCGTTTAAGTAAAATCTATACACGCACAGGCGACTCAGGTACAACAGGTTTAGGCGATGGCTCTCGTGTTGCCAAAGATGATTTACGAATTGCGGCACTTGGTGATGTCGATGAACTCAATGCGATTATTGGTGTACTACGCGCACAAATCACGACCAGCCAAGTGACCAATAAAGCAGATTGGGACAAAAGCCTGAGCTTGATCCAACATTGGCTTTTCGACTTAGGTGGCGAAGTTTGTATTCCAAACTACAATTTACTTCAGCCCGTTTGTATTGAGTTTCTGGAAAAAGAAATTGACCGTATGAATGAAGATTTGCCTATGCTGAAAGAGTTTATTCTGCCATCTGGCTCTTTATCTTGCAGTTACGCTCATCAAGCGCGTGCTGTTTGTCGTCGTGCAGAACGATCTCTGCTGTCGGTACAAACTCGTGATCAAAATATTCAAGCCACAGCGCTCCAACTTTTAAACCGTCTATCTGACTGGTTATTTGTCGCATCTCGTGCTTTACAACGTGCCGAAGGTGGACAAGAAGTCCTTTGGCAAAAAAATATTAATGAGATTATTTAAAAATAGACTAATTTAAGTATGGTCTCTGCTTATGAAGAGACCATAACCAACAATAACTGAATAGAAGAAAATTATGCGTATTATTGGTCATCGTGGTGCACGCCGAGAAGCTCCCGAAAATACATTAGGTGGTTTTCAGCACATAAAAAACTTAGGTATTCGTGGTGTCGAATTTGATATTCGTCAGCTTCAAGACCAAGAGCTGATCGTTATTCATGACGATAATTTTTTACGTACAGCTGGAGTCGATCAAATTGTTGAGCAATCTACTTTAGCTCAAGCTTTAACATTTGATCATCGTCAAAACTGGCCCAATTGGCCAAATCCAGAGCCAACACCAACTCTTACAGGTGTTTTAAAATTGCTTGATAACTTCGAGCATATTGAAGTTGAAGTTAAAGCAGTAAGAGATATGGCATTTGCAGAAAAGTTAGTTCAAAAGCTCGAGACTGAGTTACAGGGTTATGAAAAAGTCGTGACTATCACAAGTTTCGATCTTCAAATTTTAACTGCCTTACGTGACATCGACTCACAATTTAAACGCGGCTTGTTAGTTGAAATTCCAGTGGGAGCCGCAGCAATTGAACTCGCTCATCAATATGGTTGCGGTCATATTGGTTGGCATGACCAACTTGCTACAGATGAAATGATTCAACTGTCTCATCAAGCAGGTTTAAACATTAGTGTATGGACAGTAAATGATGTAGAAAGAGCGAAAAGGCTCCGTGATTTAGATATTCAAGGTTTAATTACGGATATTCCTACAACAATGCTCGAAGCGCTTTAAATAGAAAAAAGGTGGTATTAACCACCTTTTATTTTTTCTCTGCCTGAATCAGGCGTTGTCCGTTCTGATCAAGTAAATACAAAGTATTACCTACCAACTGGAAGCGTTGAATACGTTGTAAGGAATCAACTAATTCTGCTTCTTGAGCCAAAGCGCCATCACAACTCGAATGACCGGCATTAACTTCCATATCTAGTTTCTTTTGGTTGAAGTCGAAAGTATATCGACCAAAAATACGGTTACATCCCGTATGACCAGACACAGTTTTGACCGCTGAGTTCAATGAAAGAGTCGGCCATTGGTTAAAGAATTTTGCCTTACGCCCATTGATCTGAGTAATTTGCCAATCAATGTCTTGAACACCTTCTGGGCTCACTTTCTTCTTGACTACTTGGGTTTGTATATGGTGTGTAGACTTTACATGGCCTTTTTGAATATTTTGTTGCGGCGTGCTTTGACATGCTGCCAATACAAGGCTGATTGTGATGAAAAGACATTTCAATGGCAATTTCTTTGCAATATCAATGCTATTCATTTTTCTCAATCGCTGTATTTTCATTACACAACTTCTCCTATCTGAAATGTTGCCAAGCATGGTTTAATTCTGTTACGGTTCTTTCAGTACATCTGTACAATAATATTAGTGATTCTCACTAAGCACATGCTAATATAATGTTCAAAATAGCAATAAATCTTGATGATTGGTTTTGCTATGTCGTTTTGTCTTTTTACCTTGTTTAACAAGGTTTCTAGGAGCGCTGCCGGATATGACTTCCGCCCCACTCAAGGCCCCAATTAACTGGACCGCTAGCATTACCTTAATTGGTTTACCAATTCTTGCTGCAATCATAATCCCGATTTATGCGTATTATTATGATTTTAGTGTAAGCGCATGGGTAAGCTTATTTTTTCTTTTAGCTTTAAGTAGCATGGGGATTACTGCTGGTTACCATCGTCTTTGGGCACACCGTGCTTATGAAGCGTCATTACCACTTAAAATTCTTTTAATGATTGCAGGCACATTTGCTGTACAAAACAGTATTCTGTTTTGGGCATCTGGTCATCGTACTCATCACCGTCATGTTGACCATGTGGATGAAGATCCATACTCGATTGAACGTGGTTTCTGGTATGCCCATATGGGTTGGATGATCCGCGATCATTCTCCATCTAAACCTGACTTTAAAAACGCACCTGATTTGCTCAATGACAAACTGGTGATGTTCCAACATAAATACTACGGTCTAATGGTTGTAGCAGTTCATGTCGGTATTTTAGGTTTAGTTGGCTGGGCAACTGGCGACTTATGGGGAGTTGTACTTCTCGGTGGTTTATTGCGTTTAATCATTAGCCATCAAGTAACATTCTTCATTAACTCACTTTGCCATATGTTTGGTAAACGCCCTTATACCGATGAAAACTCAGCACGCGATAACTTCTGGTTAGCGATTGCAACATGGGGCGAGGGTTATCATAACTATCACCATATTTTCCAATACGATTATCGTAATGGTGTGAAGTGGTGGCAATATGATCCAACTAAATGGTTAATCTGGACATGTTCTAAAGTTGGTTTAGCAAAGAACTTACGTCGTATTCCAAGCTTTAATATTAAAAAAGCAGAATTGGCAATGAAGTTTAAATATGCTGAACAAGACCTTGCTATTTATGGCCATGATGTAAATGCTGACATGAGCCAAATGAAGCAACGCATTGCTCAGGAATATGAAGCATTTACCCACACTTTAAATGACTGGGCGAAACTCAAAGAACAAGAGTTACAAGCGAAGAAAGCAGCTATGGCTGAAAAGATTCATAAAATGGATCATAAGTTAAAGGTTGATTTCCAATTGCTTGAACATCGTTTGAGTCATCACCGTGAGTGTTTAGAAACTTTAATGCGCAACATTAAAAAGAACACTAACGTCGTACCAGACTAATACGACTCTAGTTCGAAATAGCGCCTGTAAAGCATGGCTTTTACAGGCGCTATTTTTTTGGCTGGTTTTTAACTATGGTATAGTGAAGTTCGCCTCAAATATTTAGTCCAGTCTATGCACTTTAATCCGCTTTATTCCTCACTCAATCCTAAGCTTTTTCATATACAGCAGCCCACTCCTCTTCGTGGAGCGAAAGCTGGACACTTCAATTTAGCTTTAGCCGAAGAACTACAATGGACGGATGAAGAAAAAGAGGCATGGGTAGAAATTTGCAGTGGTCAGCGGACTTTCTCAGACTTTCCACCTTTAGCAATGGTTTATGCAGGCCATCAATTTGGGCAATGGGCAGGTCAGCTAGGCGACGGACGTGGTTTACTCATTGGACAAATTCTGAATAAAAATGGCCAAACCATCGATTTACATTTAAAGGGTGCTGGCCCTACCCCCTATTCACGTATGGGAGATGGTCGAGCAGTTTTACGTTCAGTTGTTCGAGAGTATTTAGCAGGACATGCGTTAAACGCTTTAGGAGTTGCTTCTAGTCATGCAGTAGGTTTTACAAGTTCCGCTCAAGGTGTGCAACGCGAGACATTAGAGCCTGGTGCAATGCTGCTTAGAACCTCTGAATGTCATATTCGTCTAGGTCATTTTGAATGGATCAATCAATATGCGCCTGACTTACTCCCAGAATTCACTCAAAAATGTATTGAATGGCACTATCCAGAATGCCAAAAAGAAGAACAGCCTATTTTAGCTTTTGCTAAAGCTGTGATTAGAAATACAGCCATCATGATTGCCAAATGGCAGCTGGTCGGTTTTGCTCATGGCGTAATGAATACTGACAACTTAAATATTACAGGCTCTACACTCGATTTTGGTCCATATGGTTTTATGGAACGTTTCCGCCCGAACTGGATTAACAACCATTCCGATTATCAAGGGCGCTATACCTACCAAAACCAGCCAAGTATTGCACACTGGAACCTATGGACTTGGTTAAATAATCTAGTTCCACTTGCTGAACCTGAACAAAAAGAGCAATTCAAAGAAGAGTTAGCTACTTGCTTAGAAGGGTTTGAGCCTACCTTTATTGAGCAGTACACCACTGGATTGTGTCAAAAAATGGGCCTTCCTCATTTCCATAAAGATAGCCTTGATTGTAGTTTTGCTTTTTTAAGAATCTTACAAACAGAGCAGCTAGATTACACTCAAAGTTTTATTCGACTGCAAAATAAAGAGTATAAGGCTCTACGTGATGATTGCCTCGATATTCGACAGTTTGACGAGTTCCTTAGCCAATATGAAAATATCCGTGAACATCAAGATACAGATGAACTTGATGCAAACATGCAACAAGCAAATCCAGTTTATATTTTACGTAATCATATGGCACAGCGTGCTATTGAAGCAGCGGAGCGAGATGATTTTAGTGAGGTAGACCGTTTGTTTAAGCTACTCAATCATCCTTATATAAGGCAGCCAGATTTGGAAAAACCAGAAGATTTAGGCCCTTTACCAAGTGATGTGCCTGATGTAGCGGTGAGCTGTTCGTCTTAATATTAAAAAACTAAAACTCTCTTAAGTCACTTAAGAGAGTTTCTTAAACATCAAAGAATAATATATGAAAATTAGACCTATCATTATTTGTACACTTCTATTCATTCCACTTGGAATTGCTTTTTATAAGTATGAAAAATATTTACCTACTTTTGTCTCTT
The DNA here is from genome assembly GCF_035615275.1 of Acinetobacter sp. IK23. NCBI lineage: Bacteria > Pseudomonadati > Pseudomonadota > Gammaproteobacteria > Moraxellales > Moraxellaceae > Acinetobacter > Acinetobacter sp. IK23. The sequence goes on along the minus strand of NZ_JANBNX010000011.1, from coordinate 51,730 downwards.
CTCATGAAGAACTCACAAGTAATGAGATATCTCACCTTATAAAGACAAAACCTATAACCTCAATTGAAGTGTTTAAAAATCAACGCATACTTCTACTTAAAAGTGATCAGGAAGTAATTCGTCGTTACCCTATTCGTTTAGGCTTCAACCCTGAAGGCCATAAAAACTTTGAAAATGACGGTAAAACACCTGAAGGTGTTTATTCTATAGATTGGCGCAACTCACAAAGCGCTTTCTATAAATCATTGCATATTTCCTATCCTAATACACAAGATGTTGCCTATGCTAAACAGCATAATCAGCCGGCAGGTGGTAATATCATGATCCATGGATCTGCCCCAAAGTCCTTTTTATGGATACCTTTTAGTTCAAGTTATATGCCACACAAAGATTGGACTTTAGGATGTATCGCAGTTAGAAATGTAGATATAGATGAAATTTGGCAATTAGTCCCTAATCATACCAAGATTATAATTTATCCATAATCTTTGAAAACTATCCACATTTTCTGTGGATAACATTGTGGTTATCCACAGAATAACTTTTCTGAACAGTTTACTCTTCTGGATACTCGAAGCGGTAACCAACGCCATAAACAGCTTGAATCCATTCATGACGGTTACCAGTTTCAGCTGCTTCACTAATTTTTCGGCGCAAGTTTTTGATATGGCTGTCAATAACTCGGTCAGCAACATCAAAGCTGTCTGGATTAATATGGTCTAATAATTGAGCACGTGAATAAACTTGTCCGACATGTTCTAAAAATAGCTCAAGTAGGCGAAATTCTGTCGGCGTTAAACTTAACGACTTTTGTTGATACCAAATTCTTTGCTGAGCTTTATCAATACGGAAGGAGTCATTTTGCTCTGGCTCGGCCTTACGCTCTAAACGACGTAAAACGGCCTGTACACGTGCAACTAACTCTTTTGGACTAAATGGCTTACAAACGTAATCATCAGCACCCATATTGAGACCTAAAACTCGATCAATTTCTTCAGTCCGTGCAGTCACCATAATAATCGGTAAATCTGACTGTTCACGTACTTTACGGCAAATCGTTAAACCATCCATTCTTGGAACCATTAAGTCCAGAATCATTAAATTAGGTTTCCGTTGCTGAAAGCTCGTGTAAGCATCTTGACCATCATGAAACATACTTACTTCAAAACCAGCAGCTTCAAGATAATCACGTACCAGATGCGCTAACTCTACTTCATCCTCAACCAACATTACATGCTTCATGGGCCATTTTTCCTTTTATTTAACTCTGCTTTTTAAAGGTAAGTACACAGCGTAAACCACCCAACGGAGAGTGTTCAAAACTTAGTGTACCACCAAGCGCTTGCGCAATTTTACAAGATAAAGCTAAGCCTAATCCTGTTCCACCTGTACTACGCGTACGCGAATCATCTACTCGATAAAAACGCTCACCTAAACGTAATAGTTGCTCATCACTTAAACCAAACGGGCTATCATCAACATACAAAGTCCACTCTTGAGCAGTTTGACTTGTATGAATATGAATTTTGCCACCTGTTTCTGTGTAACGAATACTATTACTAATTAAATTAACAATAATTTGTTTAAAGCGATCACGATCTAACAGTAAAGATACCCCTTCACCTTCAACCTTAATTTCCAGATTTGCTTGCTCAAGTTTAGGTCTAAAGTTTTCAACTTCTTGTAATACAACATCCCACGGATTCACTGAACCTAAGTAACATTTAAGTTGCTGAGCATCAGCCTGTGCTAGATCTGCTAGGTCTTGGGTAAGTTTCTTTAAGCTTGAAACTTGTCTCATCATGGCATCGAGATGTTCAGGAGTTGCCTTTCGAATACCATCTTGCATTGCTTCGATTTGCGCTTGCAATACAGCCAACGGTGTTTTCAACTCGTGAGACGTATCTGCAACCCATTGACGGCGTGATTCTTCATGTTGATGTAAAATCTCGGACAAATGGTTCAATTGAGTTGATAAATCACCAAGTTCATCATTTCGTTTAATCACTACTTGATGTTGGTAATTACCTTTTGTTAACTCCCTTGTTGCATTTAATAAACGTTGAATTGGCTTTTTAAAATAAGTCGCCATTAAAAGTGCTGCAACTAAACTCGATAGTAAAGTTAAAGCATAAATTAAAAGTAAATAACGCTTTTGATTACTAAAGAAATTAATACTTAAAGCATCTTCTTTATCTAGAACTGGTTTTAGACCTAAATAACCGACCACCTGATTGTTGACGATGATGGGACGGTAAGACATTTGATCTGAAGATGGAGGTTCACCAACTACAAATTGATGTTTGGCATCGTATAAAGATAAACGAGAACTTAAGCCTAGACGGTCTGGCAAAGCAATAAAGCGCTTTTTGCCATTTTGTGTCTCAATATCTTTAAGACTCCCTTTTTTTGAGTTACCTTTTTTATCATCACGCGGACGAAACTGGTTGGCGCTTAATGGAAATTTTAAGCCTTCAAATGGTTGATATTCTGAAGGTAAGTTCTTTTCAAGTGTGCGTAGCTCTTCATCACTAAAAATAGAATTTTTATTTGCTGTCGCTCCATCTGGAGAAACATTAATGAGCGTGTGTTCATCGAACGAATGCTGCTGAATCGCAATATCATATTGACGTCTTAACCACCACTGTGAGAGACGGTCATAATCGTCTGGCGCTGCCGTTCCTTCAATTTGTAAGATTTGCGCCTGAATTGCATTTCCCCAATCATGATAAACGCTATACACATTTCCAAGATTGGTCATGAGCCGATCTAGCTTTTGCATTTCAACATCGGCCACATATTTGGCAAAGTTCTTTTGCATCGTCCAGTGCAGAACACTCAAACTTGCGGTTGCAATTAACAATGTAGTCAGCAAGACTGTTAAAAATAGCCGCAATGCAATTGGAACACGTAGTACGTTCAAAAGTACTCTCTCATTTTTACCCTATATTTTTCATTGTAACTAACAACCAAAAGAAAAACTCTCCATTGTTTCTTCATCTTTATTATCTAATCTTTAAGGTATGTGGAAACAAACATTAAAAGGGCTTTAGATATGAAAATGACTGCTAAAATTGCATTATTCAGTGCAGCAATTGTAACTATGGGTAGTTTGGCTGCGTGTCAATCAATGAATCAACCTCCTAAACCAGAACATGGCATGATGCAAGATGGTCCACGAAATGGTCATCACCGTATGAAGCACCGTGAATTTACCCCTGAACAAAAAGCAGCGTGGGAGCAGCACCGCGCAGAGCGTCAAGCTCGTTTTGAACAAATTCAAAAAGCATGTGAAGGCAAAGCAAATGGTCAAGCTGTAAATGTTCAAGTTGGAGATAGAACACTTGAAGGTACGTGTAACTTACGTTTTGAACCAAAGCGCCCTCAACCACCAGTTAATGCCCCAGCTCCTGCACCAGTTCAAGCAAAATAACGCATAATCGAACAAAGCAAAAGGCGCCTCTAGGCGCCTTTTTTTATGTACATAACTACTTACGATTTTGACTATTTGTATCATCTAAACTTCACTAAAAGTGTTTACACTCAAAGCACTTACATAGTTCAAGTATTTTTTTCTTGACTTTGCAGTCACAAAGTAAAGGCCCTGAGGTGCTTGTACAGTTATGCAAGTTGTTGCACGATGTAATGGTTCAAGGTGCCTCTTATGGCACATTATCGTAGATTAGGATTATAACTCTGGTTTCACCAGTATTGAGGAACCCGATATGCCACAATACAAAGCGCCCTTACGTGATATGCAATTCGTTTTGCATGAATTATTAAATGCAGAAGAGCACTATGCAAAATTACCTGATTTCCAAGGTAACGTAAGCCGTGAATTGGTTGATCAATATTTAGAAGCTGCGGCAGACTTCTGTGAAAATGAACTTTCTCCTTTAAACCAAGTTGGCGACCGCGAAGGTTGTACTTGGAATGATGGTGTAGTCACTACTCCAACAGGATTTAAAGAAGCTTATCAAAAATATATTGAACTTGGCTTCCCGTCTTTATCAGCAGAAGAACAATACGGCGGTCAAGGCCTACCTAACTCTTTAGGTATCGCAATTTCAGAAATGGTTGGTAGCTCTAACTGGGCATGGGGTATGTACCCAGGCTTATCTCACGGAGCAGTACGTACATTAGAACATCATGGTTCTGATGAACAAAAAAATACGTACTTGCCTAACCTTGTTTCTGGTGTCTGGACAGGTACGATGTGCTTAACTGAATCTCATGCAGGTTCAGACTTAGGTATTATCCGTACTAAAGCAGAACCAAATGCAGATGGTAGCTATGCAATTTCTGGCGAGAAAATCTTTATCTCTGCTGGTGAACATGACATGGCTGACAACATCATCCATATTGTTCTTGCTCGCCTTCCAGGTGCACCAAAAGGTACTAAAGGTATTTCGTTATTCATCGTTCCTAAATTCCATGTAAATGCAGATGGAACTGTGGGCGAGCGTAACGCTGTGCGCTGTGGTTCTATCGAACACAAAATGGGTATCCATGGTAACGCGACTTGTGTCATCAACTTCGACCAAGCTAAAGGTTACTTGATTGGACCTGAAAACCGTGGCCTGAACTGTATGTTCACTTTCATGAACACAGCACGTATTGGTACTGCTGTTCAAGGTTTAGCAGCGTCTGAGTCATCTTTCCAAGGTGCTTTAACTTACGCGAAAGATCGTTTAGCAATGCGTTCACTTTCTGGTCCTAAAGCTCCAGAAAAAGAAGCAGATCCAATTATTGTTCACCCTGCTGTTCGCAACATGCTTTTAACTCAAAAAGCATTTGCTGAAGGCGGTCGTGCACTTGTTTACTTACTCGCTCAATATGCAGATATCGTTGAAAAAGGCGAAACTGAAGAAGAGCGTAAGTTTGCTGACAACATCTTGTCTTTATTGACTCCAATTGCAAAAGCTTTCTTAACTGAAACAGGTTCTGAGTCTGCTAAGCATGGTGTTCAAGTCTTCGGTGGTCATGGCTTTATTTCTGAGCATGGCATGGAGCAAATCGTACGTGATACACGTATTGCCTGCTTGTATGAAGGAACAACTGAAATTCAAGCACTAGACTTGTTAGGCCGTAAAGTTTTACAAACTCAAGGTGCAATGCTTCGTGATTTCACTAAGATTGTTCATAAGTTTGTAGAAGCAAATAAAGACAATGCTGCCATGAAAGAATTTGTTGAGCCACTTGCTGCGCTAAACAAAGAATGGGGCGATCTCACTATGCAAATCGGTATGCGTGCAATGCAAAATCCGGATGAAGTGGGTGCTGCTGCTGTAGATTACCTATACTTCGCTGGTTACGTGACTTTAGGTTATCTATGGGCTCGTATGGCGCTTGTAGCACAAGAGAAATTGGCAGAAGGTACAACTGACGTTGATTTCTACAACGCGAAAGTTACCACTGCTCGCTTCTACTTCAAGAAAATCTTGCCACGCGTACGTTCTCATGTAGACGTGATTGCTGGTGGTCTAGACCCATTGATGTCATTAGATGCTGAACATTTCGCTTTCTAACCATAGTTAGTTGCGATATGCAATGTTAAAAACTAAAAAAGGACTGCTCAGTTTTGACGGTCCTTTTTTTATAAAATCAGTGATAAATTTAGACTTTAAATTCAATATCCATTTCGTTTTACAGGATATCTAGCACAGGTCGATGTGCATAAAAAAGGTGAACGATTATGCCAATTTACAATGCTCCTTTAGCTGATATGAAATTCATCTTAAATGATGTATTTAAAGCAGAACAATTTTGGCAGTCTAATGAGAAACTCGCTCATGTAGATGCTGCAACTGCTGAAGCAATTTTAGAAGAAATGGCTAAATTTGCTCAGAACGTGACTCATCCATTAAACCGTACTGGTGATGAAGAAGGCGCTCGCTACGAAAACGGCGAAGTCTTTACTCCTGCTGGCTTTAAAGATGCATTTCGTCAATATGCAGAAGGTGGTTGGATTGGCTTAGGCGCAGATGAAGAATGGGGCGGTCAAGGCATGCCAAAAATGCTGACCGTTCTTGCCGATGAAATGTTATTTGCGACAAACCCATCTTTCATGCTCTACCCGCTTCTTTCAGTGGGTGCTGGCATGGCTTTAAGTAGCTATGCATCTCAAGAACAAAAAGAAACTTATTTACCTAAGATTTATTCAGGTGAATGGTCAGGTACCATGTGCTTGACTGAACCACATGCAGGTACTGACTTAGGTATTATCAAAACTAAAGCAGAACGTAACGAAGACGGTACTTATAACATTACTGGTACTAAAATCTTCATTACAGGCGGTGATAACGATTTAGCAGAAAATATCATTCACTTGGTACTTGCTAAAACTCCTGATGCACCTGCGGGTTCACGTGGTATCTCACTATTTATTGTACCGAAATACCTAGTAAATGAAGATGGCTCGTTAGGCGACCGTAACCATGTTGGCCCAGGTTCTATTGAACATAAAATGGGGATCAAAGCATCGGCTACTTGTGTAATGAACTTTGATGGCGCAAAAGGTTACCTCGTTGGTAAAGAAAACGAAGGCCTTGCTGCAATGTTCGTGATGATGAACTACGAACGTTTATCAATGGGTATTCAAGGCTTAGGCGCTTCTGAGTTTGCTTATCAAAATGCTGCTCAATATGCGACTGACCGTTTACAAGGTCGTAGTGCTGCGGGCGTTCAATCACCAAATAAACCTGCTGACAGCATTTTAGTACATGGTGATGTACGTCGTATGCTACTTAACGTACGTGCCAACAACGAAGCTTCTCGCGCATTTGCTGTTTATGTAGGCCAACAGCTCGATATCACTAAGTTCTCAACTGATGCAGAAGCGGTGAAAAAAGCCAATAATCGCGTTGCGCTTTTAACACCAATTGCAAAAGCTTACCTCACAGATACAGCATTCCAAGCAACTTTAGATGCTCAGATGGTATTTGGTGGTCACGGTTATATTCGTGAATGGGGTATGGAACAATGTATTCGTGATCTTCGTATTGCTCAAATCTACGAAGGTACTAACGGCGTTCAATCTCAAGATTTAATTGGTCGTAAAACTATTAAATGTGGCGGCGCATTCATTGCTGAATACATCACTGAGATTCGTGACTTTGCAAATGACCTAGACACAGATCTGAACTTCATTAAAGACGCAACATTAGATGCTGCAACTGAAATTGAAGCGATTACTCAGTTTATTATTGAGCAAGCTGCTGAAAACGTAGACTTCCCAAATGCTGCTGCTGTTGATTATTTACATGCAGTGGGCTTACTCAGCTTCGCTTATATGTTTGCAAAAATTTCTGCTGCAGCTAAAGATAAGTCTGGTGATTTCTACCAAAACAAACTTGCTTTAGCTCAATACTTTGTTGAACGTATCTTGCCAGATATTGATGCACGTATTGCTAAAATTAAAGCGGGTGCTGACTTAATTATGGGCTTTAGTGAAGACTACTTTACCAACCAAGCATAATTAAATTTTTCATAGAAAACGCCTGATTACTCAGGCGTTTTTTATTTTGTATTTACTATTTCTATTGGCATAAAATTTGTTTATTTTCTAGGCATACACATATCAAAAAAGATTTTACTATGCCTGATCCTAAAAAGTTTGAAAGAACGCTCGACCGATTTGGACACTATGCTGTTGAGGCTTTTCATTATTTGGCTTTATTCATTATCGGCTGTATGGTCGCATGGTCAGCGGCACATACTGTTTTTGAAATTTTAACTATCAAAAAATATGCATCAATTGATGATATTTTACTATTATTTATCTACCTAGAACTTGGCGCAATGGTTGGAATTTACTTTAAAACCAATCACATGCCTGTACGCTTTCTTATTTATGTTGCAATTACAGCCTTAACCCGCCTACTCATTTCCGATATTCAACATGACCATAAAGCGGATATCGATCAAGTCATTATTACTGGTTCAATTTTAATTTTAGCGATTTCCATTTTAGTCGTTCGTTTTGCTTCATGGAATTATCCATCTGTCATGAAAGAAAAGCATTCAAAGACCCCAGTCTCACTCAAAACTCCTCAGCCACAAGATGATGAATTAGCATAAAAAAAAGGCCTCGATACTGAGGCCTTTTTAATATTCTATATTTTACACTTAACGCACACGATAAACTTGATGATATGAATCAACTAATAAATATTGATTCGGCGTTTTCACCCAGTGATACCCACGTGGTGGCTCATATAAACGATGTGCGCGCCAGTCTGAAACAAAGTAACGGTGATCACGGTATTCTACAGGAATACGCTCCCCTCGCTTGACTACGACATATTCACCACCACGGTTTGCTTTGATCCAACCCGGTCCTCTATGTTCATCGCGGTGGTCATAACGCTGATCATAATGTCGATTATCGTTGCCGTGATAATTATCCCAGCGATTATTTGAATCCGCCATCGCAGTAGCAGATATACCCAACATTAAAGTTAAAAGTACAAGAACGATTGGCTTTTTCATGGTGCATCCCTTTTGTCTTGATATAGAGCTAGATTAAAAGAGAGTCAAGGAGAAACCATGAATAAAACAGGCTTGATTGATATTGTTTGTAATGACTATAAAGAAAATATGAAGAATCTGTATCTATGCTACCATTAGCATTTTCCAAGCTAGGTCAATTGCTGTGTCTGAAATCAGTTTTGAACGTCTTCATCAATTTTTCTGCAAAGTTCCAAGTGTACAAGAAGCCCGTATTATGGCTCATGGAGCAGATGGCGAACACGCTTGGTGGTTTAAGTTCAGTATTGATGTAGAACACCCACTTGCATGGCAAACCGTGCAAGAACTCGGCCATGTTTTAAATTATCTCTCGACAAATGAACGCCTACCAACATTATTCTTTCCTGTTTCACCACCACCTTATATGAATGGTGAAGCCAAAGATTTTTTATCGTGGATTATTCAGTGTAATCACCCTGAGTTTAATCCTGACGTGGTTTGTGATTGGCTTGAGGCGCGTTTACCAAATCCGGTAGATGATCAATCTCAATGGAAAATTAAGACTGATTTGAGTGAAATAGAAAAGTTAGATGATAAGGCTTTGGATCAATTGATTCCACCAGCGCCTTAAATCGGACTTATGGCACAGCCTTTACTTACAGTGATGTTCTAATATGTTTTGTATAGGCTAATGCCTCACTTTTGAAAGGTCAAAAGTGACAAAAAACCTTTGTTCCACTGATGTTGCTTCCCTGCAACACAGTGGAACGGCGACATCCATGTCGCCAATCACCTTGCCAATTCTGTACAAAATCACGGCAACGAATAAGTTCCAAGTATAGAACCAAACTAAGCAAGACTCCGTAGTGAACATATCACTTCAACGTTTATATAAAAAATAGAATTAGAAAGTCGATAACCCTGACCATTCCATAAAGCGATAAATCCAATATTTCACTTTAGACTCGTCGGCATACTTCGCGTAATCGACACTCATCTGTTTCCCTTGCAAGTTTGACCATGAAGTATTGAAGTAATCCTGAGCATCTTTAAAAACTTGATCTTGAGCTTTGCCTATAACCAACATATCCGTTTCAAGGTTGTAATTTTTTAAATTACGAGCAGTGAAATTGGCAGAGCCTACAATCAACTCAGCTTGCTGGTTGTTATATTTCACAATCATTTTGCTATGGTTCTGCTCACCATGCGTGTCACACCAACGGATTGGAATGCCCGCAGCATGTAACTCTGAAGCAACCTGACGGTTTGGTATACCATTCTTTTGTCTTCCAAATGCATCTTTATTTGGATCAAGTAAAACACGAACAATCACACCTCGTGCTTGTGCATTTTTTAGAGCTTGAATAATCTTGCGTTCAGATAAATAGAACATACTTAAATCAATATGCTCTTTGGGTTTAGCCGAGTTAATTAGTTTCAGTACAGATTCATAGATTGCACCTTCCGTTAACACTTGAACTTGAGGTTTGGTTATATCTTTTTCAAAGTCACCTAAAATCAGTGAAGGTGAACTACTTCCAGACATTTGTGCAACAGCAGCCTCTGTCTGGAGAACATCAGAAGCCGTGGCTCCCGTTACCACCAACGCAACATTAGAGTGTCTAGAACTACCATCGTGTGGATTTGCTGACGTAACCAATGATTTCCAGCCAGCATCGGTATCAACAACTAATGTTTTACGGTGATTGGCTTTAAAATTAAATAAGTTGAGATAACTTCGTAGCGTAATTTTTTCATTACCAAATGGGTTAGGTAACCAGCCCTTTTCAGGGTTATTTCCAACACTCTGACAACAGATATACCAAAACCCTGACCAAAGTGGATTAGATGCACGTAAAGGGATCAGATTCGTTTCGATAACATCAACCCCAGCTTGACGTAACTGACGATAATGCTCAGGGCTTAAACCACCATAAACCGAGTTAATCGGGTCAGTAATTAGTACAATTTGAATTTGACGGTTTTGTCTTTTCTTACTCACTAATGCATCGGTTAACTCTTGCATCAATGGTCTTTGCTTTATTTTTGAATCCCCCACCTCTGAATTGAATAAGAACATATCGACCACAATAGTAGTCTTTGCCTCATCAATCATTTTCAAGATTTCATCGAAAATATGCTGATCAAGCTTCTGTTGACCATTGGCATCCAGATAGGTTTTATCTGCTAAAAATTTGACATCGGCATGTCTAAGCTTGCCACTAAAGTTAATGCCCTGTGGTAATGGTTTTACTGTGTGGTAAATTGCCGATGCAACATATGCAATAGCAACAACGCAAAGTAATACCGCCATATAACGACGCCCTGACCAATTTATTTTTTGATGAATTCGCTGAAAAATACGCATAAAAAAGACCTAACTTGATCATTTCAAATTAGGTCTTTTAGCTTGATTTTTCAAGTTTAGTTTCGTGTTAGCCTTAGAAACTAAAGTTTACGCCTACAGTAAAATTACGTCCGACTTGCGGAACATTTGCGAGGAAAGACTCATGCTGATAAATTTTACTATCTAACAAGTTATTGGCATTCAAGAACACTCGATAATCGCCAATATTGCTATATTTACCATTATATCCAACGCCCAAGTTCAGCATGTTATAGCTCTGCCCTTTTGTTTCATAATTAGCAATATCATCTTGTTTAAATACATGATAATACTCGGCAGAACCATCCCAACCATCACCAAAATCTGCTTTGACTTTAGTACCTAAACGTCCACCAGGAATACGCGGTGCATTTTCATTATCAATTTTGCCACGGACATAGTCACCAAATAATCCTAAATTATATACAGGCGAAATTTGATAGCTTAGGTCAGCATCGACACCATAAAATTTTGCTGCATCTTGACTATATTCAATGAGGCGGAATCCTTGGAACTCATCTAAGGTATTGGCATAAATAAAATTATCAAAACGGTTGTGGAAAACGCTTACATTGTATTTCAAAAGGTCATTATCAAAGTGCAAACCCAACTCGACATTATTTGAGCGTTCTTTCTTCAGGTCATCATTACCCAACTCATAGGTATTGGTCGCCATATGTACACCATCTGAATACAACTCTTGGGCAAATGGTAAACGCTCTTGATGTGACGTTGTGAAGGACAATTTGTATTGTGGAACAAATTCCCAGCTTGCAGTACCAGCAACCGAATATCCAGTACCCGTGTAATTCTTTTGATCTGACTCAATGTCGATAGTTTGGTGGTCAACACGTGAAGAAACTGCAAGATTGACGTTATTGATTTGTTTTTGTTGCAAACCAAATACACTGTAACGTTGGGTTTTACTTGGGTCCATAATCGACTCATCACCAACAATATTTAGTTTTTGTTGGGTATATTGCGCGCCAATCTGCCCTGTCCAACCTGCCCAAGCATTATTTTCTAACGTAACTCGGCTGTCTACACCTTTGCTTTTAAAAGTTGTTCCTACCTCACTACCATGCATTTCTTCATGCTGATAATCTGTATAGCTTGCTTGCGCTGCAACTTTAGCAAAACCTGCAAATGGATCTTTTAACTCACCTTTTAAGTCATAACGCTTTTCTTTGAGATTAATCCATGAAGCATCATGTTCGTGGTCATGCCCATGATCGGTTGGATCATCTGAACCGCACACAAGATGCAAGCCATCACGCTCACATGAACCAAAAAGCTCATTCTCAGCAGGAATGCCATATTGATCATGACGTTGACTAAATGATGCACCGATAAATCCACGGTCTCCAATCCAAGACAGTCCAGCATTATAATTTTTAGAATCGGCAAAAGTGCTATCTTGACGGCGCTCGTCTGTTTGCAAATCTTTAGGCAAGATATAGTCATTCGCATCGCGCTTTAAACCACCAACACGTAGCGCAACATGGTCGCCTAAACCGACTGTTGTTTGTCCCGAATAAAGCAACTCGTCACTACCCGAGTTATAGCGAACACCGGCTTTACCTTGGTAACCCTTATCTGGCATAGCTGTTGGAATTTTTTCATCAACAACATTTACCAGTCCCCCAACTGAACCTGCACCATATAATAATGCTTCAGTGCCATTTAATATCTGGATGTCTTGAGCAGAGTTTGGATCAACAGTAACAGCATGGTCTGGCGATACAGATGAAACATCCATTACATCGCCACCATTTTGTACAATTTTGACGCGTGTACCATCTTGACCACGAATGACTGGACGGCTCACCCCACCTGTATATTGAGCCGCATAAACTCCGGCCTGACCATTTAAGGCATTACCAATACTTGTTGCCCCTTCCGCCAAAGACGTGTTGTTAACTGGTTCTGCCTTAACCTTAATTGTTGCCAATTCGGCAGGTTTCTCACCCTTAGTATTTGTATCATCCGCTGCCATCACTTGCTGAATGGAAAATGATAATAATGAAAGAACAAAAAGCTGTGTTTTGAGCTGCATAATGAATGACCCGTATTTTTTTGTTATATTATAACATTCCAAACGTTTTGCAATAAAAAACATTAACCCAAGGTATGTTTCGTTAGACTCGTTGTTTTTGATGATGTGAGAAGCGTCCGTTTCCAATGCCTTTTACAATCTCTCATGCTGTTATTGCACCACCAATTGCCAAATTAAGCAGAAATAATCTACCTATTGCCGCCTTAGCGATTGGCAGTATGACACCTGATCTTTATCGCCTATTTACAGTTCAATCAGGTATGCTGACGCATCAATGGAAAGGTTTACTCTATCCAAACCTTGCATTAGGTTTATTGTTCTGCACAATTTGGTATGTTTTATATAGGCCTGCGGTTTACCGTTTTTTTGGCATTCAACATGATTTGAAATTAGACTCTATTAAACGTTTTATATACTTTTTTATTGGAGTTGTATTCTCGCTCATTATCGGTATTGCCACTCATCTCATTTGGGATGGTCTTACCCACTCTGACTTTAGAACGTTTATCTTCCAAGATTTTTTATCCCAAACGGTTCACTTCTTTGGCCGCCCGTATCCTTTGCATCGCCTTCTTCAGCTCGGTTCTTCTGCACTGGCACTACCTTTTTTAGGCTGGATGAGTATTCATTACTATCACAAATATAAACAGCACTGGAAAATAAGCCGTAAAATTAAAATTTTTGCTTGGTTCCTGTTTACTTTATCTACACTTTTAGGCTTATTTTCTCTTTGGGATTATGCCCATTACATTCCTCATGAAGTCTGGCACACCGACACCTATTATTTCACAGGTCGATCTATCAATGAGTTCATGCAAGGTTGGTTAAGTACTTTTAGTTTAGGATGCTTATTATTCTTGTTTTTAGATAGACAACAAAGAATGGGATGAATAGGTAAACTTGCTGCCAAATTGCTCATTTTTAGCTAAATTATAGCTGTTTTTTGATCTAGTTCTTGTCGCATGCCACTCAACAGGGCATAATCGAAAACTTACTTTTTTGACGGTGCGCGGTTTACGCATCCGTCTTTTCAGCCAATATAGTTTGGATAATCTTCATCATGATGCGAACTCATTACTGCGGCTCTTTAACTGAAGCCCAAATCGACCAAACCGTTACATTATGCGGTTGGGTACATCGTCGCCGTGACCATGGCGGTGTTATTTTCCTTGATATGCGTGACCGTGATGGTCTCGTTCAAGTGGTTATTGACCCAGATACTCCAGAAGCATTTGCAACAGCAGATAAAGCACGTTCTGAATATGTATTAAAAATTACAGGTCGTGTTCGTCGCCGTTATGAAGGTACTGAAAATGCCAATATGGTGAGTGGTCAAATTGAAGTTTTGGGTAAAGACATCGAAGTTCTTGCCACTTCAGAAACACCTCCATTCCCTTTAAATGATGAAAATACCAATATTTCTGAAGAAATTCGTTTGAAATATCGTTTCTTGGATATTCGTCGTCCTGAAATGTTGGATCGTTTACGCTTCCGTTCTAAATTGACCAACCTTATTCGCAACTATTTCGAAGATAATGGTTTCTTAGACGTTGAAACACCTATTTTGACACGTGCAACTCCTGAAGGTGCACGTGACTACTTAGTACCAAGTCGTGTACAAAATGGTAGTTTCTATGCACTTCCACAATCACCACAATTATTCAAACAATTGTTGATGGTAGGTGGTATTGATCGTTACTACCAAATCGCGAAATGTTTCCGTGATGAAGACTTGCGTGCTGACCGTCAGCCAGAATTTACTCAAATCGACGTTGAAACATCGTTCATGAGTGACGATGAGATCATGGACTTAATGGAAGTCCTTACTGTGAAGATGTTCGATGAACTTCTTGGCGTTAAATTCGATAAATTCCAACGTATGACTTACGCAGATGCAATGCGTGACTATGCATCAGATAAACCTGATATGCGTATTCCGTTGAAACTCATTGACGTTGCAGACTTAATGCAAGAAGTAGAGTTCAAAGTATTTGCTGGACCTGCAAAAGATCCTAAAGGTCGTATTGTTGCTTTACGCGTTCCTGGTGCAGCTTCATTGCCACGTAGCGCAATTGATGAATACACCAAATTCGTTGGCATCTATGGTGCAAAAGGTTTGGCTTACATCAAAGTTAATGAGCTCGCTAAAGGAATTGAAGGTCTTCAATCTCCAATCGTGAAATTCATTGAACCAATCGTACTTGAATTGTTGGAACGTGTTGGTGCGCAAGATGGCGATATCGTATTCTTCGGTGCTGATAAAGCTAAAGTTGTAAATGATGCAATGGGCGCACTTCGTGTCAAGATTGGTCACGACTTGAATCTTGCAACATGTGAGTGGGCTCCACTTTGGGTTGTTGACTTCCCAATGTTTGAAGAAACTGACGATGGCAAATGGACTTCTGTTCACCATCCATTCACTCTACCAAAATCAAGCGTAGAAGAAGTGAAGAACAATCCAGGTGAAGCACTTTCAGTTGCTTATGACATGGTATTGAACGGTACTGAAGTTGGTGGTGGTTCTCTACGTATTTATACATTAGAAATGCAAAAAGCGATTTTTGAAGCGCTTGGTATTTCTGATGAAGAAGCGGAAGAGAAATTCAGCTTCTTACTTAATGCACTTCGTTACGGTGCTCCTCCTCACGGTGGTCTGGCATTTGGTCTTGACCGTTTAGTAATGTTAATGACTGGCGCGACTTCTATTCGTGACGTTATTGCATTCCCTAAAACGAAAACTGCTGAATGTCCACTTACTCAAGCACCTGCTCCAGTTGAAGCTAACCAGCTTCGTGACTTGGGCATTCGTTTACGTGAAAAGCCAAAAGCTGAAGAATCTAAATAATTTTTAGATTTTAAATAAAAAACCCTGCTTAAGCAGGGTTTTTTATTGTATGTTATGAAACACATATTCGACTTACCTAAGGTGATGCTTTGCGAATAAGCAGCACAATGGCATAATACACTGCTTTTTACTAACAGGTCAGCTTTATGACAATGCGTCAAGATGTACGTCGACACACAATTGTGATTATCGTGTTTTCACTTGCACAATGGTTCTTTATGCGTTACATCCTTGCAAATGAACTCTTTAACATGAGCACGAACGAAAGAATTTTGTATTTCTGCATCAGTAGTTTGGCTGGGGCATTGCTGATCTTTGTTGCCCTGATTTATATGGTACTCAAAGGGAATGCGGATAAAGAGTAATGCCAAAAAAGCTACTCGTCATTGGTAAACGTGGTGGCATATTGCAATGGTACGAAAACATTCTTGCGGCTGCCCATCATAGCTCTGATTATGAAATTCAGGGCTTTGCCTTGAACCATAATAATACCACTGAGCGTTTCCTCAAAAAAATCTTGCCGAATAAAGATGTCTATACTGCAAATTTACTCAAAAAGAAGTTACAAGCATTCCAACCCGATGTCATACTCATTGCCGATCTTTTTTATTTTAATGATCATTTACTGCAAGTTTTAGCAGGTTTTCCATGCAAAAAAGCTCATTGGATTGGCGACTTTTTTGATGAGCGCTTATTAAAATCTAAAGACGTCATTGATTTATATTGCTTTACTGATTCTAGCTTTATCGAAGATGCGAGAGCAATGGGACTAAATCATGCCATTTATCTGCCTCTTGCTTATAATCCAGATGTCTTCTTTTCTAGCAATGAACAAAAAGATGATCGTCTTTTATTTGTAGGCGCATGGTCGCCTGATCGACAAGAGCTCATTGAACAGATTCCCCTTCCCATCACTGTCTATGGGAAAGGATGGGATAAACTCAGCAAAACAAACAGTATTGTTCACCCTCACAATATTCCTTTGACCGAAGTTGCCGAACTCTACAGGACACATCGTTACATCTTGAATGTCATTAACAAGAAAAATATTCGTCAAGGTATGAATATGCGTTGTTTCGAAGCTCCGGCTTGTGGTTGTATTTTGGTAAGCGAGTATGTTGAAGATCTCAACTATGCTTTTGATATCAAAAATGATATTATTTCATTTGAGAATCCGCAAGAATTGCGATTGAAGTTAAAAGATCCAATAATCAGCGCTGAAGCAGCCATGTATAAAGTTCAACAGAGTCATACTTATAAAAATAGGTTAGAGACCGTCGTTGACTTATTTCTTCAAGCTTAAGTTTTAGCTTTTTTAATTTTGTATAGGCCACCCTCACGTGTTTGTTAGTGTTATTGTTCCAAGTTATAACCATGCCCAATATTTAGAAGACAGAATTGAGAGCATTCTTAACCAAAGCTATTCGCAATTTGAAGTGATTCTTTTAGATGATCTATCACCCGATCATAGTGCTGAAATTTTAGAGAAATACAAAAGCCATCCGAGAGTTTCACATTGCATTATTAATCAACAAAATTCAGGCTCAACATTTTGCCAATGGAACAAAGGCATGCATCTGGCAAAAGGCGATCTGATCTGGATTGCAGAGTCTGATGATGTTGCTGATCTACAGTTCTTAGAAAAATTAGTCCCTCATTTTGAAAAAAAACCTAAGCTTGTTCTTGCCTACAGCCAATCTCATCGAATGAATGTACAAGGTGAAGTCACAGGTTCATGGAAAGATTTTACTGATCAAGTTGATTCAAAATTATTTGAAAATGATTTTGAAATGAATGGTCTCGAATATATCGAAAGATTTTTAAATGCTCAAAACACCATTCCAAATGCCAGTGGTGTCATTTTTAAAAAACAGACTTATTTCGATGTAGGTGGAGCTAATCCGAGTTTACGCTTTATTGGTGATTGGGAAATTTGGGCAAAAATCGTATCGCAAGGTGACATCTTCTTTACGCATGAATGTTTAAATTATTTCCGCTACCACGACACCAGTGTTATTGCTCAAGCCAAAAAGAAAAAAGATCATTTTGAAGTAAGACGGCAAGTGATTTTGTTCCGCCAAAGTATGTCACAATTCTTAAAAGATTATTCGAAGACGCATCCAGAAGCGAGTAAGGCTTATCAAATTAACCAAAGATGTTTATCAAAAGAATTAAGAAAAAATGCCTCTTTAGCTATTCGTCGTCGTTATTATAATCGTATTATGCCAACCTGCATAACAGCGCTAGAGACTTTACCTTTCTATATTGCACCTATTTATATTCTAAAACTACTTATACAACTTATTTTATCAGTTTGCTTCGTTGCTCCTTATAAAACATTATTAAAGCAACCCAAATAAAAAGGAGGAGATTCCCTGCTCTTTTTTATTTTTTAAATTTATCCAGAATTTGATATATTGACTGATCAAGTTGGCGATTATTAAAAAATAAAATCTAAATGCTTAGTTTATTTTCCCAAAATAGTATTTAATTTTCGAGTCATCTCTCTCGTATGGTCTTGTACTTTTAATTTTTGGACAGCCTCAACAATTTGATGAGCATCTAAAAAATTTAATAAATATAACCAATGCTGTTGAGCTAAGGAGTTTAATTGTTGTTTGATAGCCACATCCTGTACTGCAACTTCATTATAAAGTACTAGCAATTTGCTTCCTGACATAATAACCTCTGCGACCATCGAAGTTGAGTCTGGGCTCGCTAAAATCCAATCAGCTGCTTTAATGTAGTCTTTAATATCACAACTTTGCCCTTGTGCAACCCATGTTAGCCAGTCATTTGCCTGAAAAATATCGTACTGTTCAGCAAGCTCTTGTAACTCATTTTCAAAATTAACTGACGTTCTACGCGATGTCGTAACTAATAATCTCGCTGTTGGATATTGCTTTCGAATCTGCTGTAAAACAGTTGCCCATTGCGCGGCTTCACCAATTTTTACTGTTTTGGTGTCAGCACCAATCAAAATTGCAATCGCTTGCTCAGCATTTTGAATACCCAAATTTTCCCGTGCCTGCTCGCGTGTTAGAGGTAAAGCACTCATTTTATTCGGTGCAATTGGATAATAAAAATAATGAGGCGATAAGGCTTGTTGTTCATGAATGGTAAATACCACATCAAACAAGTTAGCGCTAATCCCCCGTAACGAACTCGCGACCAAATTTTTCACATTTTGATCTTTGTATAAATGTTGTTTGAGCAATAGATTAGGAAGTAGAGTGTTTCCCCCTGCCGATACAATATAAGCAACCTGTTTCTGCTCTAATGCTCTTAGGGTTTGGGTATCAAGAAAATAACGCAGCCACTGCGTATTTATTGAAAACTTGATCAGTAACTTCAGAACACGATACAACCATTTTTTAGGTAGATTTAATTGAACCCATTTGACCTGATACTCTTGCTGTTGATTCAGTAGTTGCACTATTCCTTGAGTTTGAGTTTCATGGCCTGCTTTACCATCGGTCAACGCTAGGATAAAAGGTTTTTGTTGTGCCATTAATCCATCATCCTATGGTGAAAGCAATGATTGATAAACTTGGACCGTATGATCAATCATTTTTGTAAAAGTCAATTGTTCTTGTGCCAGAGCATAAGCCTGTTTAAAACTTGCCTCAGGGGCTACCATATCCAAATAGTTTTGAATTACTTGTTGCAATGCTTCAATATTATTTGGCTCACATAGAAACTCAATAGGAATAAACTCAGCCATCATTCCGACATCAGTCCCTAACACAGGACGTTGAAGCAATAAACTTTCAGCAAGTGTATACGGCCCCCCTTCACGCAAGGACGACACAATCAAGGCCTCATGGTCTGTAATCAAAGGGTGAATATTGCCACTATACCCATATAAGTGAACCCGATCAGCTAATTGGTAGTCTTGAATCAATTGCTTTAGCTTCTCTCGTTCTTCACCATCACCAACAATAGTTAATTGGTGTGAAATGTTCCGCCAAGCAGCCAGTAAAAGATCGAAACCTTTCACTTCATTTAAACGCCCAATGGCAATAAATTTTCTATTTTTTACAAATGATTGAGCAGGCATATTCAAAGAAATGCCATTATAGACCACACTGAGTTTTTCCGGCTGCCCCACAAGCTGTGCAAGTCGCTTACTCACACAAATGATATGATCAAATGCTAAGTAACAATCAATCTTTTTCTTTGCACCATGAATAGTCACCACACAAGGGAAATCAAAACCTGCAATCATGCCTTGCAACAGTTTAGCCGTTTTAGAAGCATGAGCATGTAGTACTTGTGGTTCTGTCCCCAATATTGTTTTTTTAAGCAGATATTTCGTCCACGGGTTATAACGACTGCCACTCATATCAAAAGCAACAAAGTTCACCGAACTTTCCACCTGACTTTGATATTTCTGATGTGCAATTAGAGAAACTTCATGTTCTTGTGATAAACCAGCAACCAGCTCAAGTACATGCTTTTCTAGGCCACCTTCCTCATCACTTGCCATCATAAGCGTAATTTTCATGATTAACCCTCACGCTTACCCAGTTTTAAACGCAGCTTGACTGCAAATAAAGAATCTTTCCCGCTAACCTTAATACGCTGCAACTGCATAAAATCAGGCTGGATACCATCGATACCTTCACTTGTGGTTACCGCATTAAGATATCCTGCTTGTTTAACGAATTTGACATCTCGATCAGAATAAATACCGAATGGATAAGCAAAACTTGTTACAGTACGACCTGTTAACTCCTCTAACTGTTGCTTTGAATCTGTTAATTCTTTTAAACAACTTTCATCATCCAGTTTATTTAAATTGGCATGGGTTAATGTATGCGAACCAATTTCAATAAGCCCACTTTCTACAAGCTGTTTAACCTCTAAGTCATTCAGCTTTGGCTCACGCATTAACTCACCACTATTGTGGTGCTCTTTTTTATAAGTTGACCAATCTCGGTGATGCCGGTCTACCACAATATAAATTGTAGCTTTTGCCTGATATTTTTCTAAAACCGGATAAGCATTTTGCAAGTTATCCAAATACCCATCATCAAAAGTGATTGCAACAGTTTTAGCAGGATGTTTACCCCAATTTTCCTGTAGCTCTTGCATAGTTACGAAATGAAAACCTTTTGATTTCATCCATGCAATTTGCTTCTCAAACTCAATTGGTTTTACTCGAAGCTTATTAAATTTGGCACCATCAATATGATCTCTCACCATGTGGTACATCAAAACACGTGGCCTATTCCAGTTAATTGTGGGTTTCCACCAAGCATATTTATAGCTAAATAGCACAGTCAAAAGAACCAGTAAAATCAGTATATAAATCACAGTGCCAAACTCATTATTTTGCTAATAGATATGTTGCCACACGCTCTGCCTCTTTAAAAGGATGAGGTTGTGACAACTCTGCAATCGACATCTGCGTTGAAATTAAATTAGATTGAATCATTTTATCAATAGATAGAGTAATTCGATCTGGTTTCAAGCGATCTATTTCTATGACCCCAACCCTGCAACCCGCAGTAAGTGCCTCATAAATCATAGAAACACTATCTTCTGTTACCCACACCGCTTCTGCTTTTTGCATTTCCTCAAAAATCCAACCTTGAGGGGTTTGCTCAACCGGACATATCTGTAAATACTTGGTGAAGCTTTGCTGTCTTAAAATGTCGATAAATTCTGCAGGGGTACGACGTGAGGTCGTTAAAATAATTTCAGAGTTTGGATTATGCTCAACAATTTGTTGAATAGACAATAATACTTTTTCTTGATTCCATTGATGTCGTTTAGATGAACCACCCAATGCAATTAAAATTCTGGCTTTTTGATGGCGGTTTTCATTACGAATTGGATTTAATGCACCACGAGTAACAATAACGCGGCTATTTGCTGGAATACCATCGTGCTCGGGAATTACGGCATAGTCAAACCAAGCAATCGGCAAATTCGGCTTCATTAAAATAACGGTCTTGGCCTTTTTGAAAATTTTGCCTAGCAACCAGACACGAAAGTGCGTATGGCTCCCGACTCCAAATATAAAATCGGGTGCTTGTTCAAATAAAGTATTTTTTGAAGAGAAAAAAGCATTAATTAAAGAAAAAATAGGCAAATCATGAATGGAAACTTCTTCAAAAGTTGCATTTGCCTGTTGTCTTTGCATCGCCTGAAATAAACCCAAAGCCTGTGAACGATGCCCTGCTTTACCATCAGAGACATAGACAATATGCATAAAAGCTCCCTAACCCAAAAATAAAAAGGCGAAACTAAAGTTCGCCTTTTTATGTTAACGGATTAACTTATTTTACGTAAGTTAACCAGTGTTCATATTTCGGATTTCTACCCTGAACTGCATCAAAGTAAGTTTTTTGGATTTCAGTGGTAATTGGGCCACGAGTACCTGAACCGATTGGACGGTCATCATATTCACGAATTGGTGTTACTTCAGCAGCAGTACCTGTGAAGAATGCTTCGTCTGCGATATAGAATTCGTCACGTGTAATACGGCGCTCAACAACTTGATAACCAAGATCTCTAGCAATCGTCATTACAGTTTGACGTGTAATACCGTCAAGTGCACCGCCAGCGATATCTGGAGTGTGCAAAACGCCATCTTTAATTAAGAATACGTTTTCACCAGAACCTTGGCATACATAACCTTGTGGGTCCATGAGCATTGCTTCATCGTAACCAGAGTGTGCAACTTCTTGGTGAGCAAGAATTGACAACGTGTAGTTACCAGATGCTTTTGCTTTACACATAGTCACGTTTGGATGATGGTGAGTAAATGATGAAGTTTTAACGCGAATACCTTTAGCCATCGCTTCATCACCAAGGTATGCACCCCATGCCCATGCAGCAACAGCGGCATGAATGGTGTTATTTGTTGCTGCAATACCTAGTTTCTCTGAACCGATCCAGATTAATGGGCGTAAATAGCAAGAAGCTAATTTATTTTCACGAACAACATCAATTTGTGCTTGTTCAAGCGTTGCTTGATCATACGGCACTTTCATTTGATAAATTTTTGCTGAATTTAACAAACGTTTTGTGTGGTCTTGAAGACGGAAAATGGCAGTACCTTTAGGCGTTTCATAAGCACGAACACCCTCAAATACGCCCATACTGTAGTGTAATGTATGGGTTAAAACGTGAATCTTTGCATCACGCCAATCAATTAATTTTCCATCTTGCCAAATAAAACCATCACGATCAGCCAAATTCATGGAACACTCCAAATTGTTATAAAATCATTCACTATCCCACTCAACCGAGGCGGTTGGGTCTATTAATCTTTGCCATAAATTGCAAACGACCGCACGGGTACTACGCCAGTCCGCTGCGCTGACTTGCATGGATTGATTTGCAAGGGCTAAGCGGTGGCTTTCGGCACGTTCACTAAGATAGGCTCGAATTAATGCTGTGGCATCTTCACTGGATAAGCAGTCTGCTTTAGCAGCATCTTCTAATATTCTTACATTATCAGAATAATGGGCGAGATCGGGTTTCGTCCCGCTCCATGCAAGTACAGCATACTGTGCCATAAATTCGATATCTACGATACCACCTGCGTCCTGTTTTAAATGAAAAATACCAT
Source organism: Acinetobacter sp. IK23 (assembly GCF_035615275.1). Taxonomy (NCBI): domain Bacteria; kingdom Pseudomonadati; phylum Pseudomonadota; class Gammaproteobacteria; order Moraxellales; family Moraxellaceae; genus Acinetobacter; species Acinetobacter sp. IK23. The sequence continues at coordinate 28,389 of NZ_JANBNX010000011.1, read as the reverse complement.
GTTTTTTTTGTTCAGAAGACGAACCTAGGTGGTCTTTCATTTTCTGACGCATTTTCAACACTTCCTCACGAACATAAGCCTCATCTCTAGATTGAGTCAATATCTCGCGGCGAAATATTTCAAATTTTTGGCAAAGCGTTTCATCACCAGCGATAGAGCGTGCTCGAACGAGTGCTTGGTGCTCCCAAAGCCATGCACTTTTCAACTGATAATGTTCATAGGCTTTCAGACTGGTCACTAATAAACCAGCCTCACCAGAAGGTCTTAAGCGTGTATCAATTTCATAGACACGACCATCAAGCGTTTGAGTGGTCATGAGGGACATGAACTTTTGAGCAACACGCATGGCAAACTCAAAGCCACTAATAGCCTTAGTTCCATCGGTGTCAGCTTGTTCATCTAGATAATGAATAAAGACAAGGTCTAAATCAGAACCATAGCCCAGTTCAATGCCACCCACTTTGCCATAACCAATAACAGCAAAGGCTTTATAGTCGAGTGAGCAGCGCTTTCCCTCAACATCTTTAGGGTAACCATGACGTTTTGCTACGGTCTGGTAAGCTAAATATAGGGTTGCATTAACACTCACTTCAGCAATATCGGTTAGTGCATCAGATACCTTCATAAGAGGGCTTTCAGCTAATACATCACTTGCAGCAACCGTGAGTACATTGCTCTTTTTAAACAGGCGAAGTGCTCGCATTTGGTCTTCGACTTGATCAATTTCAATACGAAGCAACTGCTGACGTAATGAGTCTTCTAAATCCTTACGTTTTGGCAACTCAAAATCCATCGATAAAAACTCATCCAGCAGCACCGGATATTGCGTTAGTTCTTCACAAATCCATGGGCTTACCGTCGCCATTTTCACTAAGCGTTGCAATGCCCCTTTACTTTCAATCAGCATTACCAAATATACGGTTCGACGCATGACCGATTCAATGAGCGGCATTAAACGTAACAGTGCAGTTTGCGGTTGATCTGACTGCAAGATCGCTTCAATCAAGTGAGGCCAGAACGTTTTTAAACGCTGCACCGCATTTGAAGGAAGTTTTTTAAGTGCATGTCCATGCCAAAACTCATGAATCAAATTTTTCGCATTGTCATCTAGCACTTCATCTAGCTGTTGTTCTAACTGCCCAAAATTTTCAGTTGCAGCATTAGAACTTGTATCCTCAATCAGTTGTTTAAATTGAACTTTAACTTTTTGACGTTTCTCGTCAAGAACATTAATAAATTCATTCCAGCTAACAAAACCTAAGGTATCTATAATGCGTTGTCTTAGGTCAACTTCTTCTGGTAATAGCTGAGTTTGCTGGTCATTGAGCGCTTGAATTGCATGTTCAACACGTCGTAAAAACAAGTAAGCATCTTTAAGCTCGAATACCGCCTGTTTTTCTAATAAGCCTGCTTCGCCAATGTGCTCTAGACTGACTAAGCACTGACGGTCTTGTAACTCACGTTTAGATCCGCCGTAAATAAGCTGGAAGACCTGAACAATAAACTCAATTTCGCGAATCCCCCCCGCCCCGAGCTTAATATCATCTTCAATATGTCTGCGCAGGACTTCACGCTCAATCATGGCTTTCATATCACGCATAGCGGCAAAAGCGGTGTAATCGACATAACGGCGGAATACAAAAGGACGTGTCATCTCTAACAAGTCTTGTCCTTCTTTGCCACCAGTCACAACACGGGCTTTAATCCACGCATAGCGTTCCCACTCACGACCATGCTGACTTAAATATTTTTCTAAAGCGGCATGACTAATCGCTAATGCCGAGCCATCACCCCAAGGGCGTAGACGCATGTCTACTCGAAATACAAAACCTTCGGCAGTAATATGCTCAAGCAAATAAATAAGTTTTTGGCCCCACAAAATACAGAATTGCTGTACATCTATGCATTTTCGGCCATTGGTTTCACCTTGTTCATCAAAGGCAAAAATCAGGTCAATATCACTCGATAAGTTAAGCTCTTGCGCCCCTAGCTTCCCCATAGCAACCACAATTAAATCTTGAACTTTGCCAGAGTAGCCCACAGGTTCACCATGTTTCGCCACAAGTGCAACACGTGAAAAGTCTTTTGCTACACAAATACTGGCATCGGCAAAGTCAGAAAGTTCACGAGTGAGTGTCACAACATCGGTAAGCTGATTGGCATCCTGCCAAATCCAACGAAACATTAAACGACTACGTAAAATGCGTAATCCACGCATCCAAGATATTTCGTCAGCAATTCCATTTAATGTAGTTTGGACAAATTGATAAATCTGTTCGGTCGAGAGCGGTGCAGCAAATTGATCTATTTGATAATCTTGTTCTAAAACAGCTTGATGCAAGCCTAAAACTTGTTCAGCGTACTGACTAGCACGCAATGTTTTTTGTAACTGCTCCGCATTCATATAAAAAAGCTCTTTTCCTCAGACTCTCTTTTTAGTTATAGCAGTTCACGTAGTAATAGGAAAAGGGATTAAACTAATTTTGCTTCTGGTGAAGAATGATGTTCGGTCAGTGCGTCATGACTTTCTTGAGCTGAAGGTAGTAAAACCTTAAATGTTGTTCCTACGCCCTCTTTGGAACCAACATTAATTTGCCCTTGGTTAATTTCAATAAAACGCTTACAAAGGCTTAAACCTAGACCAGCGCCTTTCTCGCCTGCCGTACCTTTAAAGCTGGCTGTAATACGTGGATGGAACAAATTTTTGATTTGTTGCTCTGTCATACCCAAACCGGTGTCTCGAACTGTTATTTCTATATTTTTATCAGCTTGTCTAGCTTCTATAAAAACTTTGCCTGAGCCATCAATATCGGTAAATTTCAACGCGTTTGATACCAAGTTTTGAATCACAGAAGTCATCATATTAATATCAGCATAGATATTTAAATCTTCTGGAACATCATTCACTAGTTCAATATTTTTCTTTATCGCTAAGGTACGCAGTACATCACAAACAATATTACTCACTTGTCTCAGCTTAAAGTTAATTGGGTGATATACAAAACGTCCACCCTCTGCCATGGCCCATGTCAGTAAACTTTCAAGCAAGTTATAGGTCGATTGCGAGGTTTCATATAAATAATCTGCAATATTTTGAATGCTAGATTCATCTAAAGTCTCGCGCTCTTTGGCAAGCACCTCGGAAAAACCAAGTAACCCATGAAACGGCGCACGTAAGTCATGCGAAATAATCGAGAAAAATTTTGTTTTACTTGAATTAATTGCCACCTGTTGTTCATAAAGTTCGTTTAACTCTTCATAGTTAAACTTCAACTCAACCTGTTGCATAAACGTAGAACAATAATCGAGCAGCAATTGAATATCATCATCTTCAAAGGTAGCTGCATCATCATCAAAAAAGACAGCAAAGCCCATCGAAGTCTTATCTGGATGAAAAAGATGCACGGCCAATGCCCTACTGCACTCGATGTTTAGTTCTTTTAAATAATTGGTTAAGTTTTGATAGGAAGGATGCAGATGATTAATGACCTGTTGTTTAGCAAAGCACTGTTTCAAATGTTTCGAAGGCTTAAACGAAATTGCAGTTATACCTTCAGGGCAACGGTGCCAAAAGTAAGGTTCCTGATTAAAAGTTAATAAGGCTTTTTGACACTTCAACAGACGAAGACTAAATCGGAAAAATTGCTCGATATAGTTCTGCTCGGCATTTAATCCAAGTAATAGTGATATTCTACAAGCACTTAACTGCTCGATCTGATGTAGTTCTAAACGCTGGAATGTCATTTGCCCGCCTCACAGATTTTGTCGTTGTTGGTCGGAACCGCTTTCAAGAAATGTACTTATAATCATTATGATCTAATACAAACTTTAACACAGTACATAAAAAGAGCAACGTTCTTTTCAAAATAGAAATGTGAAGTTTCAATTAAAGGTTTTCAGATACATAAAGTGGGTATGCTTGAGAAAAATACAACAATTATTTGAAGGTGATGAGTTGTAAGATGTTAGAAATGCAAGTTCGTAAAAATAGTTTCTTGTTCAATGGACAGCACGGAGAAATGCACTCAACACTAGACATTAATAGCAATAAGAAAATCACGGCTGAAGAAATATTGGAAGAAATTGAATATCCACTTGAGAAACTTCAAAAATTACTTTTTGCCTTTTCAAAAATGAAAGTCGATGATATTTTAAAAGAACAAGAATTTAGCGCTATCATCAACACATTACATCACCAAGTGGTCAACATTAACCGCGCGGTTCATGCCAAATGAATTAAAAAACCCAGCTTAGGCTGGGTTTTGGTTATTTTGATATTTATCCCAATTACTTAAAATATCTGGATGACTAAAACATGATTTATCAAAATATTTTATTAAAAAAGACATCATATTATCTCGATAAAAGTTATTAAAAATTTCACTTCCATGTACTAAATCAAGGCAATCTTTGTTATTTACGGCTACCCAAAGTAAAGTAAGTTGTTCGTGAATCGACATAGAATTAGAAACTATATCTCTATAAAAAAACTTAGATTCATCACTTAAATCAGATTTTCTAATAAGTTTTATTAAATCCCCATAAACCATGAAATAACTTGTTATTTCACCAAAACCTCTTTTTTTACCCCCTAAAAGTTCCAGAAATTCATCAAGTTTTAACCCAACTTGATAACGTCCACAGTTTTCTTCATGAAAATAATTATCAAGTAACCATAGAAATCTTAAAGCTATTTCAACAAATATCTCTTCTGAAATATACTCCGTACCCGTGTCTTTATTTCTTATTTTTAATCCATTATATCTATCTTGTTTAAGGTTCAACAATGTATTGAACGTGTTTGAAAAAACCGCATGTTTAGATTCTTTTAATTGCTCTTGGTGGGATTTTTCGGCTAAAACCAATTGCTGCTTATTAGTTATTCTAGTTTCATTTAAAGAAGTAACTTGTAAATAAGCTGAAAAGGCAACAGCACATAATGCAATAGAAGAGATAAGAGTATTTAAACTTCCATAAATATCCCCAAGAGGACCTAATTTTGTTAAATCACTTAGCTCTTTTTCAGGTACTCCCCAAAAATTGATAGCCCACCAATTAAAAAAGTATGGATATGTAAGAAATACAAACAATCCAAGTGTAATTACAATCAACCAAATATAACTTACTTTTCCAGTGGTTATCCAATTTTTAAAATTCGGAAAAAACTTCTGTGCCAGTGCGAATAATCCAACTGCCAAGAAAACCCAAGCACTTATTTGTATAATTATTTCCATAATACTTAAAGTCTTAAAATTTATTTAAATTGATTTGCATAAGTCTCAGCAATAGAGACTAACCCAGAATGCATTTCTCTACGTGTTTGACGGTATAACTGAATCAGCGTTGCTTCATCATATATTATCAAAATTTCTTAAAAAATTTACCCAACAAAAAACCCCTAAGCCGTTAGCTTAGGGGTTTTCGTAGAATCTTACGATTCTGAATATGGTCCCGAGGGTCGGACTCGAACCGACACGTCATCTCTGACAGCGGATTTTGAGTCCGCCGCGTCTACCAATTTCACCACCTCGGGAGAGGAAGTATGTTTGTGTTGCGTATATTAGCGCGTTTGTAAAACTTGTCAAACCCTAAGTGAATATTATCGTTCACTTTTAGATCATTTAAACATTTTTCATGATTTAAGCTAGAAGCACAGCCATAAAAAAGCGAAAAAGTTTATACTAGGCCCAATTTTTGCGGTGTTTTTTCCTAAATATGCAACTGTCTGACTTTTCCTTCGAATTACCTGATGAACTTATTGCCCGTTACCCTCTTGAATCACGTAGTGCTTCACGGTTATTGCACCTAGATTCAAAGGGTCAATATCACGATCACATGTTCACAGACATTATTGATCTGTTTGAAGAAGGTGATTTGTTGGTGCTGAATGACACCAAAGTCATGAAAGCACGACTTAAAGGAAAACGCTCGACAGGCGGTGCTATCGAGATTTTGGTTGAGCGCATGCTGAACCACACCACAGCGTATTGTCACATTAAATCGAGCAACTCGCCTAAAGCGGGTGCCGAGCTTTATGTAGGTGCAGATAATATTCCTGTGATTGTGCGTGGCCGTCACGAAAACTTATTTGTCGTTGAATTTTCGCAGCCAATTTTGCCTGTACTTGAGCAATATGGTCAGTTACCTATTCCGCCTTACTTTAACCGTGAAGCAGAAGAAATTGACACTGAACGCTATCAAACGGTTTTCCATAACCCTGAGAAAATTGCCAGTGTGGCTGCGCCAACTGCGAGCCTGCACTTTGACGAAGAGTTACTAGCAAAGTTAGAGCAAAAAAATGTTCAAAAATCTTTTGTGACTTTACACGTCGGTGCTGGCACATTTATGCCTGTTCGTACTGATGACATTACCAATCATGTCATGCATAGTGAATGGTGCGATGTTCCTCAAGAAACCATTGATTTGATTTTGGCGACTAAAGCGCGCGGCAATAAAGTGATTGCTGTCGGTACAACTGCAACACGTGCCTTAGAAAGTGCAGCTCAAGCACACGGCGGCAAAATCGCAGCGTGGAATGGTGATACGCAGATCTTTATTTATCCGGGCTATGAGTTCTGTATCGTAGATCGTTTAATTACCAACTTCCATTTACCTGAGTCTACCCTGCTCATGTTGGTATCAGCACTGTCGAATCGAGACAACATTTTGGCTGCCTATGAACATGCAGTTAAAAGCCGCTATCGTTTCTTTAGTTATGGCGATGCAATGCTAATTGATAAATTAGAAGTTTAAAATTTATAAATGGGTTAAACCTACTAAGTTAATTTAAGGTTTAACCCAGCATCTATAATTAAAATAAAAATAGTCTTGGTATTTCTATTTATCTCTTTCAATTTAAAAGATAATCTAGAGTTAGCACTTTATGATAATCAACTCATTAATTTCATGCCAATTGATACCGTACAACAAGCACTTCATATAAGACGTAAAAAAAATACACAGGTCTTTCGTAATATTGCTCGACTTTGGGACGCGGGTCAAAAGTCACAAACAGATCAAGAGCTCTTAAACGCGTTACATCCATGGCGTGAAGATCATAACCTTCGTTTTGTAAATGTACTGCCGTATTTATTAGGTATTTGCAGTATTACGACTTTATTATTTGGATACTTTTTTCATCCTCATCTTCAATATATTTTAAGTCTCCTATGGGCATTTTTAACTGGTTTTCTAGCCTATTTGCTCTATGAACCGCAAAAACCTCTAAGCGAAGTCATTCACTATTTAGAGCAGCGTATGACTGCTTTACGTTATGGCTTACAGTTTCAACACTTACCAGCTTATCTTCCAATTCAAGCCCAACCCATTTTAGTCTTGAGCAGACTAAAACAATATTTCCCATTGTTTAATCGAGGCAATGAGGCTAATGAAATTACAGAGTTTGCTTCAGTGACATGGAATGATGGCATTACAGATCATCAAGTCCTGCTATTTAAATATCACTATGTAAATAACTTAGCTATTCTTCAAGATCAGAACAGCGATAAAAAAATAGTAAAAGAGATTCATAAAGATTTGTGGGGCGCTTTTATTTTTCAAATACCAGCCTTAGGTATTGCCGTAAGTAATCAACGTTCTCGCTTTTTTGTACCCTACTTAAGCGAATGGCAAAGTACTGACATTCTGATTAATCAAGAGCTCAATATTTTCGGTACTGACCAACACCAGTTAGCTAAAGAAATTAGCCCAAGTCTAACTTTAAAACTTCATGATTTTTTTCAACATTTTACCGGTGATTTAATTTATCATCATGAAGAGCAAATATTATGTTATCTCGGTGAGCAAGATCTTTTTCAAACCACCAGCAAACGTAGTGAAATTCATGATATTCCAGCATTACGTGGACATTTACGTACCATGACCATGCCGCAATATGAAAAATTTCAGCAATTCATGCTTAATTTAATTAAATAAATCTCTCGTAGTGCCGAACTAGCAACTTATTAAAAAAATAAGAAGTTAAAAGGTCCAATGAGGGAATAAAAATAAGAGGAGTGAAAATGAAAGGCTTATTCATTTTCTTGGGGATTTTCGTCGTACTGATTGCGTGGGGCATCCACATTCGTAACAACATTGTGCGTTATTTTAACGCGACCAAACGTGCTTGGGCAGAAGTTGCAAATTTCGAACGCCAAAAAGTAAAAACACTTGAAGCATTAGAAACTACTCTCAATCAATATACTCAGTTCGAGAAATCGACCTTAGAAAAAGTAACTGCTTTACGTCAGCAAATTCTAAGTTTAAATGTCGACCATACTGATATTGCTCAATTACAGCAGATTGAAAAAATGAGCAAAGAGCTGATCCGCAGCCTAAATGTCGTGGTTGAAAATTATCCTGAATTAAAAGCAGATACGCTCTATAGCAAAATGATGGATGATATTCAGGAACAAAACGAAAATGTTGGCGCTGCCATCAGCATTTTTAACCGCAACGTCGAAGTATTTAACAACCAGATTGAAGTGTTCCCAAATAATCTGATTAATACAGTGACGTTATCTAAAAAAGCAATTCGCCCTTTTCGCGATAATTTGGCTACAGACAATTTTGACTACAAACCTAACTTTTAGTCTAAATAAAAAAATGGTCATTCAATCGGAAAATTGACCTATTTTATAGCCAGCTACATTTAGTAGTAGAACTACTTGGCAGAATCAAGGAAAATAGCCCTCTTATTTTTAGGGCTATTTGTGTTTTTAAATTGGTCTTCCCGTTTTAAAGCTCATAATGTTACAGCCCTTATTTAGCAGCGAACTGTTTTTTCGCCCTTGCACTACCCTACGGTATTGCTTGCTATTGTTCAGGATTTTTAAATGAAGTTTGAAAAATTAGGTCAGTCGGGTCGTGCCCGTCGTGGTCGTTTAACTTTAGAACATGGTGTTGTTGAAACACCTGTTTTTATGCCAGTGGGGACCTACGGTACAGTCAAAGGCATGTTGCCGCGTGATATCGAAGATATTCAGGCACAAATTATTTTAGGTAATACCTTCCATTTATATTTGCGTCCGGGCCTTGAAGTAATCAAGCAACACGGCGGATTGCACGACTTTATTAAATGGAATAAGCCAATTTTGACTGACTCTGGCGGCTTCCAAGTATTTAGTCTTGGCGCTATGCGTAAAATTAAGGAAGAAGGTGTTACTTTCCGCTCTCCGATCGATGGTTCAAAAGTGTTTTTATCGCCTGAAATTTCAATGGAAATTCAGCATGTATTGAACTCTGACATCGTCATGATTTTTGATGAATGTACACCGTACCCTGCAACACACGAAGAAGCACAAAAATCATTACAGCTTTCTTTGCGCTGGGCAAAACGTTGTAAAACGCATCACCATGATGAGCTTAAAAATAAAAATGCCTTATTCGGCATTATTCAAGGCGGCATGTATGAAGACTTACGTGATGAGTCTTTAAATGGCTTACTTGAAGTTGGTTTCGATGGTTATGCAATTGGTGGTTTATCTGTAGGTGAACCAAAAGAAGAGATGATCAAAGTTTTAGATTATCTTCCAAATAAAATGCCAGCGGACAAACCTCGTTACTTAATGGGCGTAGGTAAACCTGAAGACATCGTTGAAGCGGTGCGCCGTGGTGTCGATATGTTTGACTGCGTAATGCCGACTCGTAATGCACGTAATGGTCATTATTTTGTCACTGATGGTCTGGTACGTATTCGTAATAGTAAATATCGCCATGACCAAGGGCCTCTTGACCCACACTGCGATTGCTACACATGTAAGAACTTTACCCGTGCTTATCTGTTCCATCTTGAAAAATGTGGAGAGATGTTAGCGTCTATGCTCGGTACCATTCATAACTTACGTTATTACCAACGTTTAACTGAAGGTATGCGTGATGCATTAGATAATGGCACTTTTGATGAATTTGTTCAGGACTTTTATGCCCGCCGCGGATTAGAAGTTCCACCTTGCCCTGTCGATGAATAAGCGAGATTTGCGCTCAACCGCAAGACAAGGTAAATTGCAAAACGAATTAGGATTATGTCAGGTATCTGACTCATATTTTTTAACTTTAGGAAATTAAAATGAGCTTGTTCATTTCTACTGCACATGCAGCTCCAGCAGCAGCCCAAAGCCCGGGTCTTTTGCCAAACATTTTGATGATTGTTGTATTCGTTGCAATCTTCTATTTCTTAATCTGGCGCCCTCAAGCAAAACGTGCAAAAGAACACCGTTCTTTAATCGAAAGCCTAGGTGTAGGTAGCGAAGTTGTTTTTGCTGGTGGTTTAATGGGCAAAGTAACCAAACTTGAAGGTGACTATGCGGTTGTTGAACTTAACCGTGGTGTAGAAGTAAAAATTCAGCGTGCCAGCGTAATTTCTGTATTACCTGAAGGCACTCTAAATAACCTTTAATCATAAAACAGTCGTGCTTTAGCACGGCTTTTTCATTTAAGAAGAAAGCGAATGCGTTACCCTGCATGGAAATATTTACTGATTCTGGTTGTTCTGGTAGTCAGTACATTATACGCACTGCCTAGTCTATATCCGGATGAGCCCGCAGTTCAAATTTCCGGTGCCAAAGCTGGTACCCAAATTGATCAAAGTGTGGTGCAAAAAGCAGAGCAAATTTTAAAAACAGCAAATATTGCGAGCCACGATAATACTTTTACAAATAATGCAGCTCTCTTGCGTGTCAGCTCTTCTGAAGCGCAGTTAAAAGCAAAAGAAGTATTACGCCGTGACTTAGGTGATCAATATGTTGTTGCCCTAAACCTTGCACCAACTACACCAGAATGGTTGCAAAAAATTGGGGCTAAACCAATGAAACTTGGTTTGGACTTACGTGGTGGTGTCCACTTCTTGCTAGAAGTAGATATGGACAAAGCCATTTCCCAACGTATGGAAACCTCTGCAACTGATTTGCGTCGTCAGTTCCGTGAAAACAAAATTAAATTTAACAATCTTGCGTTAAATAATAATGTGATCACTGTTCAATTTGCTGACAATGCTGATCGTGATGCAGCAATGGATTTTTTACGCCGTAATGGTAATGAATATACCCAACAGGCATTAGCGAGCACGACAGGTTCTACCTTAAAACTCACTTATACTGATGTACGTCGTCAAGAAATTCAGGCATATGCAGTCAATCAGAACTTAACAACACTACGTAACCGTATTAACGAACTTGGTGTTGCAGAAGCATTAGTACAAAGTCAGGGTAGCAACCGTATTGTCGTTGAATTACCGGGTGTTCAAGATACAGCAGAAGCTAAACGTGTTTTAGGTCGTACTGCTAACCTCGAATTCCGTTTGGTATCTGACTTAAATGATCAGTATATTGACCCATATACAGGTAAATATAACGGTCAACCGTTACCTCCGGGTACAGAAGTTTTTGCTTATCAATCTTTAGATAGCGGTCGTCAACTTTTGTTGCAACGTAACCGCATCTTGACTGGTGAACGTGTTCAAAATGCGAGCTCTGGCTTTAGCCAAGACTCTGGCGGTGCCGAAGTAAATATTACGCTCGACAGTGCTGGTGGTAAGCTCATGTCAGATGCAACCCGTAATGCTGTTGGTAAACGCATGGCGGTATTGTTCATCGAAAACAAGCAAAAGATTACTTACGTTACAGATCCAAAAACTGGCGCTCAAACAGAAGTTCGTACGCCATATACCGAATCTGTCGTCATTAATGCTGCAACAGTTCAAGCTGTTTTAGGTTCAACTTTCCGTATTACTGGTTTAAGTTCTCCTCAAGAAGCATCTGAACTTGCATTAATGTTACGTGCTGGTGCTTTAGCTGCGCCAATGTACTTCGTTGAAGAACGTGTTGTTGGTCCAAGCCTTGGTCAAGAAAACATTGATAAAGGCGTATTATCAACTCAAATCGGTTTCTTGCTTGTTGCAATCTGGATGATCGTATTCTTCCGCGTATTCGGTTTAATTGCGAACTTTGCGCTTGTTGTTAACTTGGCAATGATTTTAACCGTGATGTCTTGGATAGGGGCTTCCCTGACCTTACCAGGTATTGCTGGTATCGTTATTACCATTGGTATGGCGGTCGATGCCAACGTACTGATATGTGAGCGTATTCGAGAGGAAATGCTCTGGGGTGCCTCACCCAAACAGGCCATTGTGGCAGGTTATGACCGAGCCTATAACACCATCTTTGACTCGAACTTAACCACGTTCCTCGTTGCATTCATTTTGTTTGCAATTGGTACAGGCCCAATTAAAGGTTTCGCCGTAACATTAATGATTGGTATTGTATGTTCGATGTTTACTGCAATTACAGTAACACGTGCAATCGTACAGCTCATTTATGGTAAACGCCGTAATTTGAAAAAGTTGAGCATTTAAGGAGATCTATGATGACTAAAGTGACTCAACAGCCTTCAAAACAATATGGTCGTCCGGATGATGCAAAAATCATCCCGTTCATGAAGATTGCTAAACCAGCAGCAATCTTCTCGATCCTTATTACTTTAGCGAGTATTTTCTTTATCGCGACTAAAGGTCTTAACTTAGGTTTGGACTTTACAGGTGGTGTTTCTGCCGAGCTTAACTATGCGCAACCAGCAAATCAGACTGACGTTATTCAGGCTCTCGACAAAGCTGGTTTTAAAGATGCGGTAGTACAAACGCTAGGTAGTAATAAAGACTTACTCGTGCGTATGCCGGTACAAGAAGTTAAGGTTGAAGATCTTAATAACGCGATTACCAAAGCTGTGCAATTACCAAATAATGCTGCCGAAGTTCATAAAGTGGACTCTGTCGGCGGTCAGGTTGGTAATGAGCTTTATGTACGTTCGGCTGGAGCGGTTGCTCTTGCGCTTATATTAATGTTGATCTACGTGACCATTCGCTTTGAGTTTAAACTCGCGATGGGTGCTGTAATGTCTTTATTCCATGACATTATCATTATTATTGGTGCATTTGCATTATTCCAATGGCCATTTGACCTTACTGTATTAGCTGCGGTACTCGCGGTGATTGGCTTCTCGCTTAACGATAACATCGTTGTTTCAGACCGTATCCGTGAAAACTTCCGTAAGATTCGCGGCGCGACTCCACGTGAAATCGTGGATATTGCTTTAACTGAGACTTTACGTCGTACAATTCATACCTCAATGACCTTATTGCTTGTTGTACTTGCAATGATGTTCTTGGGCGGTGATGGCTTACACTGGTTCTCTGTAGCAATGTTTGTGGGTGTCTTTGTCGGTACTTACTCTTCGATTTATATCGGTACAGCATTTGCGTTATGGCGTGGTCTTAACCGTCAAGACTTCATCGTTCAGGTTAAACCTGAATTTGAAGATGAAATTCCTTGATTGTTAAACCAAGACATATAAAAAAAAACCGCGATTTATTCGCGGTTTTTTTTATTAAGCTCAAAATTTATTTACGGCGTAATGCATCCGAAATAGCTTCAACCAATTGTTGAGAAATTTCTTGCTTAGATGCTTTCTCTAACTCACGTTTTTTCATGTGATAGTTCTCAGCAAAGAAAACCGTCATCGCATTTTCATCCGAAGCAAAACCAATATCAGCACGAGAAACATCGTTACACGCAATCATATCTAGTTTTTTAGCAACCAGTTTACCTGCTGCATATTCTTCAACATTCTGCGTTTCGGCAGCAAAGCCCACCATGAATGGACGTTTTTCCTGAGCTGCAATGGTTGCCACAATATCCGGATTTTTTACAAGGGAAACATTTAGTTCATCCCCTGCTTTCTTAATCTTGTGCTCAGCGACTTCCGCAACGCGATAATCAGCTACTGCCGCTGTTGCAATAAAAATGTCGCAACCAGTCTCAAGTGAGTTCATGCTGACATCCAACATTTGTCGTGCAGATGCAACGTTGACACGTTGAACACCGTTTGGTGTATCTAAACTTACAGGTCCGGCAACTAAAGTGACTTTTGCCCCTGCCGCATAACATGCAGCCGCTAAAGCAAAGCCCATTTTTCCGGTACTATGGTTTGAGATATAACGAACTGGGTCAATCGCTTCACGTGTTGGTCCAGCAGTAATCACAACTCGCTTACCAGCCAACAAACCAAATTTTTCAGCAATGGCGCGTTGGACTTGATGGAAATAACCAGCCACTTGACGGGCTATTTCTTCAGGTTCTGGCATACGGCCTAAACCGACATCACCACAAGCCTGTTCACCTGAATCCGGCATAATCACATGCACGCCATCTTCAACTAGCGTTTGCAAATTACGTTGTGTTGCTTTTGCAGCCCACATTTGCTGGTTCATCGCTGGAGCAACCCACACAGGTGCTTTAGTCGCTAAAAATAGAGTACTGAGTAAGTCATCTGCTAAACCATTAGCAAACTTAGCCAGAGTGTCACAGCTTGCAGGAGCAACCAGTAACAAATCAGCCCAACGAGCTAATTCAATATGGCCCATTCCAGCTTCAGCCTCAGGGTCTAAAAGCTCGGTATGTACAGGATTTCCCGAAAGAGCCTGAAACGTTAGAGGTGTAATAAATGCTTGAGCCCCATGTGTCATCACGACCCGAACGTCGAAACCATAATCTTTAAGACGACGGACCAAAATGGCACTCTTATAGGCAGCAATTCCACCTGTAACGGCTAAAACAATGTTTTTATGAGGAATAACACTTAAATCAAAGCTCACGAACAGGATACCTTACTGTTGCAGTGGCGCTCACAATAGCATTAAATACGCGCAGACCCAAGATTGATTGGGCAAACAAAATAAAATTTTAAGCAGAATATTGCTGGGGAATATGAATACTTCTATTAAAAATTGGCCAGAACAAGAACGGCCAAGAGAACGGTTATTACAACATGGCCCACAAAGCCTCTCTGACTCTGAATTACTTGCGATCTTTCTTCGCTCAGGTTCACGTCAACATTCAGCAGTTGAACTCGCACGCTTACTGATTCAACAATTCGGAAGTCTGAATGCCGTTTTTGATGCATCTTTAAATGAATTGACTCAATTTAATGGTATTGGAGCCACCAAGTATTCGCAATTAATGGCCGTAAAAGAACTTGGACGGCGTTATCTCGATCATCACTTTCAGAAAAATAATCTTAGTCTTCACTCTTCTGATTTAGTTTTGGATTATTTGCGCTATGAATTAAAAGGTGAAAAACAAGAAGTCTTCGCAGTACTTTGCTTAGATGCTGAATTAAGAAAACTGCATTTTAAAAAATTATTTTTTGGATCAATTCAGCACTGCGCTGTTTCAGTGAATCAAACCTTACGTTATGCCTTACAACAACATGCTTGCCAACTGGTAATAGCACATAACCATCCTTTTGGTTCCGCTCAGCCTTCTCCTGAAGATATTAAACTTACACAGCAACTTCAGCAGGCTTGTCAGTTGGTTGAAATACCTTTACTGGATCATTTTATTATCTCACCAGAGGGTAGCTTTTCATTTGCTGAACAACAACTGCTCAACTCCATCCCAATAGCCGTTCAATGATATTGACAAAGCTTCACTAAGCTTAGAATATCAAAAACAAAAATAGCGACGTTTAAAATAAAATGATTGTTCGTGAACAGCCTGGTATTTTTAAAGTTTTATTCTCTTGGCGAGGGACGATATTACCAAAAATTCTACCCTCTTTAGGGGTACTCATGTTGATCTCGTCAATCATTGGTGGAGTTGAATATATCAATCTCTACCGTTTTCCAGAAATTCCTTTAGTTAGTTTTACCCTAATTGGCGTTGTCATTTCTATTTTTTTAGGTTTTAAAAATACTGCATGTTATGACCGCTGGTGGGAAGCACGCAAACTATGGGGTGTCCTGATCGCGACTTCACGTCATTTTGATCGTGACTGCCGTATTTTAACTCAGGCTCGCCGCGAACGTGTCATTCACCATGTTATTGTTTTTGCAAATGTATTACGTGACCGTTTACGCCGCCAAACAGCCAACCCAACTGAGTTAATTCAAACTAGCGGCATGAGTCAACAAGCAATAACCCAGTTATATCAACAAAATAACGCGCCACAATATACGCTTAGCCTTATTCAGTGGGAATTATTACAAGCGCTTAAAGAAGGCGAAATCTCAGATATTATTTATGCTCAAATGAATAAAAATGTTGCAGATTTAAGTGTGGTACAGACTGGCTGTGACCGTATTGCAAATACGCCTATACCTTTTGCCTATTCAGTTTTGCTCAACCGCACTGTTTACTTTTTCTGCTTTATGTTGCCATTTAGTTTAGGTTCTTTACTTGGATTAGCAACACCTTTATTAGTCGGAATTTTGGCATATACATTCTTAGGTTTAGATGCTCTAAGCTCTGAAATTGAAGAGCCTTTTGGTACTCAAAGTAATGATTTACCTTTAGATGCAATGGTACGTAATATCGAAATTGAACTCTTAGGAACGCTGGGGAAACCAACGCCTCCTCCAATTCAAGCTCAAGATAACAACTTGCTCTAGAGCTGTATTAGAGAAAACGCTCCCAAATACCCTGCTGGTCACTTTTTGGTTTAGGGGTATTACCTAATTTAATCCATGGCATATTTTCACCATGAAAATCACTGCCAATTGAAACAGCCAAATGATGCTGATCAATCATACGATCAATCATTTGGCGAGTAGATAATGGATCTACAGGAGGCGGCAACTCCACAGCGTCTCCACCACAACTGGCAAATAACTCAATCAGATATCGCGTATTGGTTGCCGACAAATCATAACGAGTTGGATGAGCTAAAACTGCCAAACCTTGACTGTTATGAATAACTTCAATTGTTTCTTTTAAGCCCAATCCTTCAAACTTTACAAAGGCGCGCTTACCTTCTTTTAAAAAACGATCAAAAGCTTGTTGAGGACGAGTCACCACATTCTTTTCCACCAAGGCTTTGGCAATATGGGTTCTGGTAATACGGTCTGGCTGATTTTCAACTTTATCAAGCACATCTTGGTAAATATCAAAGCCAATACATTTTTTTAATAGTTCGCAAATAACTTCAGCCCTTTGTGCCCTAATTCTTTTTTGTTGTTCTAATGCTTCCAAAATTGGTGCTTCATCCTGCATGTTCAAAGCCACAATATGTACACCATAGCTTTTTTTTGTGCTTGGTCTAGACCATTGGCTTGAAATCTCTACACCAGAAATAATTTGTAAATCATGAGCTTGTGCAGCATTTCTCGCACGTTGCAAGCCGTCCATTGTGTCGTGATCCGTGAGTGCTAAAGTATTCAACTTCACATCCACAGCAGCTTGCACCAACAATTCCGGAGACAAAGTTCCATCAGAAATATTGCTATGTGTATGTAAATCTATGCCTTGCATCTTTTATACTATGCCATTCACCAAACCTGATCAGATACTCTAACATGAAAGCACTTCTGGACTTTGTTCCATTAATTATTTTCTTCTATTTATATAAAACTGTTGATCCTGCAAATGCTCATCACCCGTTGCTTAAACTGATCGGTTCCGCTGGCGGTGTAAATAACAATAATATTCTTGTCGCAACAACAGGCTTAATTATTTCAATGCTTGTGGTATATGGCGCCTTATTTATTTTCCAAAAATTCCGTCTAGATAAACAACAATGGTTTGTATTGTTTATGACCGTTATTTTTGGTGGTATTACGCTCATGTTAAGCGATGATTTTTATATTCGTTTAAAAGCTGCAATTTTGAACTTGGTATTTGCTGGTGCTTTCTTGGTTTCACCTTGGTTTGGTAAAGAACGTAAGCCTCTTATTAAACGATTATTTGACCCGATTTTAGACCTAAGCGAAAAAGCTTGGAAAAACTTAAACTTTGCTTGGGCTGCAATGTTTGTCGTCATGTCTGGTTTACATATTTTCTTCGCGTTTTTATTTCACGGCGGAAAATATTGGGGCGAATTTACCGCATTTGGTGACATGATCGTCATGTTTTCATTTATCATTATTCAGTTCATTATTTTACGTAAACATTTTAAGTCACCAGAAGCTTAATGTTATTTCGGTTTGATTATAGAGATACGATGACATGCCTTTTTTTGTTCTAAGCTGTACCGATAACGAAGGAACTCTAGAGAAACGTTTAGCAGTTCGCCCTCAACACATCGAACGTTTACTAAAGCTTGATGATGAAGGTCGTCTTGTTGCCGCTGGAGCTATGCCTAAAGATCCGAATGACCCTCAGGCTGGTTTTTATGGTAGTACCATGATCGTAGAGTTTGATAGCCGTGAAGCTTTAGATGAATGGTTAAAAGAAGAACCATTTTTAAAAGAAGGCATTTATAGCCATATTGATGTCAAACCGTTTAATAAAGCATTTCCAAAAGGGTAAACGCATGCAGCTTGCAACCAAAAGCTTTCTTGGCTTGTGTTTGATATGTTCAACTGCTGGCGCAGTTGAACCTGCTGCGACACCAGCAACACCAACAACCGCACCTTCAACTCAGGCGGCCAAACCAGCCCCTACTTCTGCAACTGTTGCTAAACCTGCGGCTACCACGACGGCAGCCACAACACAGCCGCTTACAGCAGAACAAATCGCAAAGAATAAGCAGCAGCAAGATGCAAAAATCAAAGCTTTAGTTCAAGATCAAGCATCTCGCCTTAAACAGCTAGAACATGCAAACCTTGAAGCACTTGCACAAAACCAAGAGCTACAGCTTAAAAATGATAACTTGTCTGTTCAGGTACAAGTTTTACAGAGCGAACGTAGCGCACAAATGTTTCTATATGGTGCGGTAACTCTAGCGGGTGGCGTACTCCTTGGTTTCTTTATCGCTAGTTATATTCATACAAAACGTCGTCGTCAGTGGTAAACCTGAGCGACTTATTAAACCGAATGAACAAATCAAATCGTATACAAACTGCTGAGCTGGATTGGGTATCTATTGATGGTATTGAGGTGCCCATTTCCAAACAATTTGGTGATGTCTATTTTTCTAAAGATAATGGTCTACTTGAAACAAGACATGTATTTTTAAATGGCAATGACCTATCAGAACGATTAGCCAATTTACAAGACTTTGAATATTTTAGTGTAGGAGAAACCGGTTTTGGAACTGGTTTAAATATTCTTGCACTCTGGCAGCTTTGGCAACAGGTCCGCCCCAATAACTACAGTCATTTACATGCAATTAGTGTAGAAAAATTTCCATTAAGTAAAACAGACCTCATTCGTGCTCTCAATGTATGGGATGAACTTAAACCGCTCGCTAAACAACTTATTGAACAATATCCATTACCTCTGGCTGGCTGCCATCGTTTAAGTTTTCCCGAGGAACGTTTTAGCATTGACCTATGGTTAGGAGATGCGCAAGATATTTTTCCAAGTATGGTAAAAACGAAAGCAGTGAATGCTTGGTTCCTAGATGGTTTTGCACCTTCCTGCAATCCAGACATGTGGGAACAAAACGTTTTAAACAATATTGTTCGTCTTTCTGACTATGGCACTACCTTTGCCTCATTTAGTGTAGCGGGTGTTCTCAAACGTGGACTAAAAGCTCATGGCATTGATATTTCACGTCCTCGCGGCTTCGGGCATAAACGTGAAATGCTTAAAGCAGTGTGGAAAGAACCGTTAAGTGAAGACACTGCACTAGAACCAGATAACCATACTTTCAATTTTAAACAGCAGCATATTGCCGTTATTGGCGCAGGAATTGCTGGTTTAAGCACAGCATGGGCTTTTGCTGAGCGTGGGCACCAAGTTACCCTATTCGAGCGTACAGCGCCTTTATCAGGAGCTTCTGGCAACCCTCTAGCATTGCTCAACCCAAAGCTCTGCCCAATTGAACAAAGTCATGAGCATCTAATGACTTTAAGCTGGCAACATGCGCTGAATTTCTATAAAAAATTTCAAGTATTTCGCCCAATTCAAATACAGCAAATGGCATTAAAAAATGCCCAAGATCTTCTCGATCTTGCTGATCAATATCCTGCTGATATTGTTACGCATCAAACAAGCTCACTTGAATCGGACTATCCCCATATTGTATTAAATGAGGCTGGAGCAGTTTCTCCACACCAGTTACGTGATGAAATTTTGCAGCATTCAGGTATTAAATTAAAAATTGCTAATATCACGGCACTCACATCTTTTGACAATACAGTTCAATTAAAGACTAATAATGATGTTATTGCAGAGGCAGATCATGTTGTCGTGTGCTGTTCCCGAGAAAGTGCCGCTTTATTTGAGAACTATCCCCCTTTAAAGCCCATACGTGGACAAGTGAGCTGGGTTAATAACTCTTTTGCGCCTCTACCTTTGCATGAAGCGTATAGCTATGGTGGCTACTGTATGCAGCTTGACTCATCTCAACTCATTTTAGGGGCATCTTTCTATCCGAACCGAGAAGATCAAGATGTACTTAGCGACGATCATGTGCATAACTTTGAATTAATCCACAGCATCTTCCCTACTTATGCAAAACAATTGCCACCTGTAGAACAATGGCAAGGTCGAGCAGCGGTTCGGGCCCAAAGCCCAGATTATTTCCCAGTAATAGGTAAAATGCAGAGTGAACGTCGTATTTCAACTTTTGCAGGGTTAGGATCAAAAGGTTTTCTATTTGCACCGCTTTGCAGTGAAGTACTTGTAGCGGAAATTTTAGGGGAGACTTGTCCTGTCCCGGAAAGTCTATTACAGAAATTAAGTACTCGACGCTTTCAAAAGAAAGTTAAATCAAAGAAACCTTATTTTAAATCTCAATAGTGCGCTTGAGAAAATTTGGTTCCAATAAAAAAGCACCCGAAGGTGCTTTTTTTTATGCGCCCTGCTCTAGAGGTAAACCTGCATCACGAGCTGCACGCGTCCCCCCCATCAGCACGACATATTCACGCGAGGCATCTAAGTCTTCTAGTTTCTCAGCTGCACGAGGAGCTTTGCTACCACCACCACATAAAATATAAATCGGCTGATCCGCAGCGACTTGGCTCAAAATATCAGCATTTAAATCATTAATCGGGCGACTTATCGCACCTTTAACATGCCCTTCTGCATAAGCACTTGAATCACGGACATCCCAGATAACAGCATTTTCTGGGAACTCAAATGTTGTAATTTCTTGTTTACGGATCATTGTGCACTCCTTTGATGTAAACAACACTTGGCAAATGAAGAAAACCCTCTTAGCATCTCAAATATTCTTTCACTTTGTAAAGGTCTAAACCATGCCTTCTTTCGATATTGTTTCTGAATTAGAGTTATTTGAAGTTAATCATGCGGTTCAAAACACACAAAAAGAGATTGCAACACGCTTTGACTTCCGTGGTCACGATGTTTCTATCGAACTAAACGAAAAAAATAAAGAGATTAAAATCAGCACTGAAAGCGATTTCCAGTGTGAACAAGTTTATAACATGTTAGAAAACCATTTTTATAAACGTAAAATTGATGTGCAAGCACTAGATCCACAAAAAGCTGCTGCTTCAGGTAAAAATTTTGTACAAGTCATTAAACTTAAAGATGGCCTTGACTCTGATACAGCAAAAAAAATTAATAAAGCCATTAAAGAAAGCGGCGTTAAAGTGCAATCTTCTATTCAAGGCGACAAAATCCGTGTAACCGATAAAAAACGTGACACTTTACAACAAGTCATGACTTTTTTACGTGAACAACAATTTGGTGTGCCATTACAGTTTAATAACTTTAAAGATTAATATCTTTTAGTGACATTCAAAGTTAAGGTAATCCCGTGTCTCAATCCAATCGACTATTAAAACTGGTAAAAGCAACTTCAAAATTTCCTAAAGGTGTTCGAAGTACGCTTTGGAGCAAGGCATTTGGCCGTATTGTGCCAATGGTGGGTACAGCCAATATTCGCTATCTAGAAGTAG
Organism: Acinetobacter sp. IK23; assembly: GCF_035615275.1. Classification (NCBI taxonomy): domain Bacteria; kingdom Pseudomonadati; phylum Pseudomonadota; class Gammaproteobacteria; order Moraxellales; family Moraxellaceae; genus Acinetobacter; species Acinetobacter sp. IK23. Next base: position 6,593 of record NZ_JANBNX010000011.1, on the reverse strand, counting down.
ATGTAAACCATGTGACTGTTCGCTTAGAAAACCAGAAAAACATGCAGAACCATATTAAAGGTGTTCATGCTGCTGCAATGGCACTTTTAGCAGAGACTGCAACAGGTTTTTTAACGGGTTTACATATTCCTGATAACCGTATTTTATTAATCAAATCATTACATGTTGATTATTTAAAAGTGGTAGAAGGTGGTTTAACAGCAACGGCTACGCTCTCTATCGAACAGCAAAAATATATTGCTGATCATGAAAAAGGCGAACTTGTCATTCCTGTTACAGTTATTGATGATGCAGGTAATGAACCAATCCAATGCCAAATGCTCTGGGCATGGTTACCTAAACGTAAGAAATGATAACTAATTTAAAATATTTTTAGATTGTTATTTACCTCAAGATATAAAACTACAAATTTATATCTTGAGGTCACAATGAAAAGAACACTGATTTTATCCTCGTTATTTACCAGTTTTATATTTACAGCAGTGGCTACTCAAGCTGCCGAACCTACAAACAAAACCAGTAAAGTTATTCAAACTAAAACTGAGGCAGCAGATAAAATAAGCGCCCAGAATAAAAAAATCGTAACCGATTTCTATGAAGGTGTTTTTTTAAAGCATCAAGTTAAAGAATATGCCGACCGTTATATTGGTCATGAATATATACAACATAATCCTAATGTTCCTGATGGGAAAGCACCATTCGTTAATTTCTTTACTGAGAAATTCCAGAAAAATCCACAAGCAAAAAATGAAATTAAGCGTGCAATCGCAGAAGGCAACTTGGTTGTTTTACATGTCCATTCTACTGAAAACGAAAAAGATCGAGGCAGAGCAATTGTTGATATTTTCCGTGTAGAAAATGGAAAAATTGTAGAGCATTGGGATGTTATACAAAACATTCCAGAGCAAAGTAAGAACTCTAATACAATGTTTTAGTGATAAAAATTAAAGCCTGAATACTGATATTCAGGCTTTATAATACATATTATTGAGTTTCTAAAAACTTTTGTTTCGCCTCTTCTGGAATTTGGCGCTTGTTACCTTTTACATCAACAGCGACAAAAGTGAAGACCCCTTCGGTAATACGAATTGGAGCACGAGAATCATCATGACTATCCCAAACTTCAATTTGCATTTGAATAGAGGTATTACCCACTTTTAAGATTTTGGTATAGCAGCTAATCACAAAGCCTACTTTTACCGGAACCAAAAAGGTCATCTGATTAATGGAAATCGTAGCACAACGTCCACGACTAAAACGCTCCGCGTGAATTGCTCCAGCCAAGTCCATTTGTGACACGATCCACCCACCAAACACATCACCACTCCAGTTTGTATCTGCTGGCATGGCAATCGTTTGTAAGGATAAAATTCCTTCTGGTTTGGTATAAGCTTCTGACACCTTAGCTCCCGAAATTCGTTTGAAGTTGTTGATCTAGCCACTGTTGCAATTCAGGCGCGCGTAATGCACCGCTCATTCGAGCAACTTCTGTGGTTTTATTCATTAATACAAGGGTAGGAATACTTCTCACATTAAATGCTTGGCTTAAGCGAGGAGACTCTTCGGTATTAATCTTGGCAAAAATGACACGTGGATTCTGTTTTGCAACTTGTGCAAAATGTGGCGCCATCATTTTACAAGGTCCACACCATTCTGCCCATAAATCTATCAAAATAGGCAGATCACTATTCGTGATGTAGTTACTAAAGTTTTGTTCATTTAACTCAATCGGTGCAAGCGGAAGTAATGGCTGATGGCATTGGCCACAACTCGGTTGCGCGCTAAGTTTTTCCTCTGGCACTCTATTTTTTGCACCACACGATGCACAGACAATAATCATTTACATCACTCCTATATGCTGATGTAAAAATTCTAATTGGGTTGTCACTGCTTTTTCAAACCATGAGCCATGATAAATATCAAAATGTTTCATATCCCATTCATGATAACTCACAAAAGGTGCAATATTAGTCGCAGCTTCACGACTCGACTCAATCGGGATCAAAGAATCATGCTGAGCAGCAATAAATAAAACGGGAATATTAATCTGACGTACGAGTTGAATTGGACGGTAACGCATCAAATTAAAAAAGACACGAGCTGGTACTTCACCACTCCAATAATAATCTGGATTCACAATCGACAAATACCCATAGTAACTATCTGCTGTTGGCATAAAACATAATTTAAGTTGATCAACAACAGGTAATCTCTTTGGATTAAGGCCCATTTTTGAACCCATATAATCTTGGCTCGATAACTTCAAAGCTTGTGGGTAACGCTGTAACGGATATAGTTTTGCAGTTTCTGCACCATCTACATATGGAATTTGTACCATAATGGCCTGAATATTTTTCAGTTCAGAAGCTAGACTTAAAGCATATCCTCCACTTAAAGATGTACCCCACAAAACAATTCTTCGATTATCTATTAATTTACAGGTAGACGCGTATTGAATAATGGTCTTCCAGTCTTCAACTTGAGAATTGATAGAAATCATCTCACGTGGCTTACCTGTACTCCCTCCCCAATATCGATAATCAAATAAAATAACGGCATAGCCTGCCTGAGCAAAACGCTGGGCATATTGGATAAGCTTGAATTGACGTAATCCGGCAAAACCATGTGCCATGATAATTACCGCAGATTTATTATTTGTTTTTGGAATATAAAAGTCAGCTGCGATCATTTCCTGATCACATGGAACATATAAAGGCTCAACCGTATAAGCGTGCATATGTGCTCCGTGGCATTATGGTCGAAGTAATGAATTTACAAAAAACATCCTGATCGCCTTTTAAAAATCTATAGCTGTTCTTTTACATAATTTTTATCTATGTAGGAACAACGTTTTAGTGTCTTGTATCTCAGGTTAAGCTTAATGCTATGATACAGCATAAGAGGTTTTATTAAATTTTGGAGTGACGAAATGTCAGATAATGTTGGTTTCGCAGGTCAAATTGGTCCAGAACATGTGGAGCAAGTTGTAGAAAAAGGATTTAAATCTATTATAAATAACCGTCCTGACATGGAAGGCGGTCCAGAACAACCAACAAGTGCTCAAATTGAAGAAGCAGCACGTCAAGCAGGTCTAGATTACGTTTACCAACCTGTAGTTGCAGGTCAAATTACTGAGCTTGATGTCCGTACTTTTGCAAATCACTATAATGAACTTCCAAAACCTGTACTTATGTTCTGCCGTACAGGAAACCGTTCAAACAATCTTTATCAATTAGCAAAACAAATGGATTTGTTAGACGATTAATCTTAAGAAATTAATATTCTATAAAACCCTATTTGTTCCTTAAAGTAGGGTTTTTGAATAACTTATTTTGAATAACTTATTTTGCATAAGTCTGCACAAATTCAACAGAACCAATAATAATATTAATCTAAAGTATTTAAGTCTTTTGTTGAATCATTTATTAATTTTTATGAATAAGTTCATATTCGCACTTTTAAGCTGTTTAATTCTTACAGCATGCTCCTCAATGCAAGTAAAACCTACGGTTGGAGTAACTATGGGTACAAGAATTTGATTAGCTAACCGCTCATAAATATAATGAGCAACCTCATGAAATATATGTTATTTTATAAATCTAAAAAATTATTTTAAATAACTTATCATTTTAATTGGGGATAATGATGAAACTTACTCATGGGGTATGTGGAATTACTCTGGCTGCTTTTTTGACAGCTTGTGGTGGAGGTGGCGGTGATGGCTACTATAACCAAAATTCAAATTCTGGCTCTACAACGACACCAACCACACCATCAACAGATCAAGAGTTGGCTACTACTGTTTTAAAAAGCGTACAGCAAGAAGGAAAATATTTATTTGGTGCCTATGACCTTAATGATGAAAACTTATCAAAAGGTTATATCGATCATGCATTAGATACTTTCGCACAAGGACCCTTAAAGTTAACTCTAGATATTAGAAAAGTAGATCTCACGCAATATTCAGATCACTATCGTGACAAATGTTTTATTAATAGTACTACAGACTATCGCGCTTGCTACGTTTTCAAAGGGGAAGAAATAAAATCATTACTTACAGGTTATAACGATTGGGATTTTGATATTACGGCAGATGATTTAAAGAATATTAAACTAGCATCTGACAATATCTCACCAAATCTACAGGAATATCAATCTAATACCAGAATTTATATTTTTGAAAATGAAAATAAGGATAAAAATTTCCAAGATGTAACTATTACTGGAGCTTTTGCATACCCATTCCAACAATCATGGGGACTCCAACAAACCAAGCAAAAAAGATTTGTATTAATTAACTCAACGACAAGTGATTATAAAATTACTACAACGGCCACAGTTCAAGATCCACAAACAGGTCAACCAACTGAAAAAGAGGTCACTACAGGTGCAATGAGTGTATATAAAGATAATACATCAACTGATGGTGATCTATATGTAATTCAAGGGGGATCAGGTTTTAACGTACTCATCAATGATAATCCAAATGTTCCTTACGCAGAACCAATTTCATTTGTTGTAAATTCGACTCCAGGCAATACGAATAATGCGACATATCAATTGAAACTCAACGGTAATCAAGTATTAAGTTTACCAAGTATTACTGGTATTGAAGGAAGTCGTGTTGAGAATCAATCTCCAACAACGAATACGCAAAAATTTAATGGTAGCATCTATCTGGAAGGAAAAAATATTTTCACTTTTAAACAGTCTCCGAATGGAACCACATTAAATTTTAAACATATAATTAATAGTATAAATATTGAAGGTCAGTCTACTAATCAAAATGGAACTGTTTCAACTACTTTAAAATCACCTTTTGAGCAAAAATTTACATTTTAAAGCTAAATAATTAGAATCAAACCCTCTGCTTAAGAGGGTTTTTCTATATATTCTAAATATCTATTAAAATAGCTTAATGACAATGTTCGATATTATTATCATTGGCGCAGGTACTGCTGGTATTAGCGCTTATAAAGAAGCAGTAAAGTACACCAATAATCTTCTAATTATAAATGATGGGCCATGGGATACGACTTGCGCACGTGTAGGCTGCATGCCAAGTAAAGTCTTAATTTCTACTGCAAATCGTATGTATGACATACAAAATGCTCAAAAAGTTGGGTTGAATGCTTCAGTAGATATTAATACTGATCAGGTTATGGAACATGTAAGAACCTTACGTGACCGCTTTACGAAGGCGACCCTTAACGATGTAGAGCAATGGCCAACTGAACATAGAATTTCAGGTAAAGTACGTTTTATTGATTCGGAAACTATTGAAGTGAATGGTAAACAATACCAATCAAAAAGCTTTATTCTGGCGGTTGGTTCCACTCCTAATCATGATCAAACATGGAAACAAGAATTAGGTAATCGCCTTATTACTACAGACCAAATATTTGAATTAGACACTCTACCTAAATCTATTGCCGTTATTGGAAGTGGAGTAATTGCCCTAGAGATTGCCCAAGCCATGCATCGCTTGGGTGTAGAAACAACTATATTTGCTCGTAGTAAAAGAATTGGAATATTTACTAGCTCTAAATTACAGCAACTTGCTCAACAAGAGTTAAGTAAAGAGTTAAATTTTTTATTTGAGACATTACCTAGCGCAGTTAAGTCTACTTCTAATGGCGTTATATTAAATTATAAAATTGATGAAAAAGAAAAATCTATTCAAGCTGAGTATGTGTTATCTGCAACAGGCCGTTCAAGCTTACTAGAGACCTTACAATTAGAGAATATTGATAAATCTTTTAAAGACATTAAATTATTGCCTATAAATGCGAAAACAAAACAGCTAGATAACTATCCAATTTTTATTGCTGGGGACGCTTATACTTCAACGCCACTGCAACATGAAGCAGCCCATGAAGGTAGAAAAATAGTTTATAACTGTTTGAATTACCCACAAGTTAATCCAGTTAAGACACTCACTCCATTAGGAATAGTGTTCAGTCATCCAGAAATGGCAATTGTAGGGCAAAGTTATAAGCAACTAAAAGAAAATGGAGTACAGTTTGTTACGGGTGAAGTTTCTTATGAAAGCCAAGGAAGAGCTATTGTTCTAGGAAAAAATAAAGGTGCTATTGAAGTTTATATAGAACGAGAAACTCAAAAACTACTTGGTGCCGAGTTATTTACAGAAGCAACAGAACATATGGCGCATTTGTTAAGCTGGATTATTGGTGAAGGATTAACTTTAAATGATATTCTAGAAAAGCCTTTCTATCACCCTACTTTAGAAGAAGGTCTCCGCACGGCTCTAAAACATGCACGTAGACAGTTAAAATAATACATTTAGAAGAGCTTTCTTAATTTTAAAGTTAGCTCTTATTCATTTCCCACTAATAATTTCTAGAACAGAGTACCTGTACAAATGTTCTTTTAGAGTTGTTTTTTATCTTTATCTTTATTTTATCCATAAAGCAACACCCCGGTTTCTTTCGAGACCGGGGTGTTTGAATAATGAGCTGGCGATGACTTACTCTCACATGGGTAACCCCACACTACCATCAGCGCTAAGAGGTTTCACTTCTGAGTTCGGGAAGGGATCAGGTGGTTCACTCTTGCTATGGTCGCCAGCACAA
>NZ_JANBNX010000010.1:0-112960 GCF_035615275.1 Acinetobacter sp. IK23 | reverse complement strand
TATTGAGATTTATTACAATCGGGTCAGAAGACATTCTGCAAATGGCTGGTTAAGCCCTGAAGCCTTTGAGAAGAAATATTTTAAGAATTTAGAGGGATTTGTTGTCCACGATACTGTCTAGGATCAGATATCCAGTTGCCTCCTCCTCAAAATCACCAAACCTCTGAAGCAGAGATTGATTTAGCAAAACGCTTCTTAGAACAGCAATGACTCTATCTTTTTCGCCCCCAATTCATCCACACCAAACTCCCCACAATAATTACTCCACCCAGAAGCACCATCATGGATGGTTTTTCATTTAAGAAAAGCACTGCCAAACTCATTGCGACAATAGGCGAACAATATAAAAAATTCGATGCAATCGTTAACGGCATATTTTTAAGTACATATCCCCAAAGCACATACGCCATTGCACTTGGAAAAATACCTAATAGGACAACTGACATATTGGCTTGCCAAGTGGCATGTAAAATTTCACTAGGTAAATGAGCACTATAAAATAGTAAAGGAATGGTACCGAACCAAATGATGTAGCACATCATGCTCAAAGCATCATAATTTAAAGCAAATTTCTTATATAAATTAAAGTATAGCCCCCATGCAATTGCAGCTAAAACAATCAACAAACTGTAAGGGTTCGGCACACCAAAACCATGATCTCCACTGACCACTAACACCGCGCCGCAAAGTCCCAGCAAAATACATAACCACTGTTTAAAACTGATTTTTTCTTTAAAAAGCAAAACTGAAATAATAAAAGTGAATAGCGGAATGGATTGACTCAAAATACTAGAGGCGACCGCAGTCACATATTGCTGCCCTGTATTGATCAGCAAATGATGCAGCGTTACAGAGAAAAATCCTAACACCCCAAGTGCAGGAACATCTTTCCACGTTAAAGGCTGTATGCCTTTTTTCATAATCAACAAAAGTAAGAAAACCGATGCAATCAAAAAACGAAGCAAGGCAATATGCTGCGGTGTATATGAGTGCAAGGCACTATGCACACCAATAGGTGAATAACCCCAACAAAAGACGGTCACGGCAATACATAAATAGAGCTTAAATACGTGAGGCTGAGTTTCGGCAGCAAGAGAAATTGCCATGTTAAATCTGCACTAGTGAAATGGAATACTTTCATCATATGCGCATGGATAGTTGAATAAAATTAACTTATATTGAGCCATATATTCATTAAAAGTGAATGATAAAACATGGATATTACTCAGTTAAAAATGTTTCAAACCGTGGTTGAATGCGGAACAATGGCAAAGGCATCAATGCAACTACATTGTGTACCATCCAACATTACGACACGGATTAAACAACTCGAAGAAGAACTCGGTGCACCGCTGTTTTATCGGGAAGGAAAAAGTTTAAACCTCACTCCATCTGGAGAAATCTTTCTTAATTATTGCCATAAAATTTTAGCGCTATGTGATGAGGCAAAACGTAGTATCCACCCTGATGCACCACCTTCTGGCCCACTCAAAATTGGAGCGATTGAATCGTCTGCCACAACTCGTCTGCCTAGCTTACTTGCGAAATATCATCAGCGCTATCCAGAGGTTTCCATTCAAATTATTACGGGCACATGGAAACAGCTATTAGTTGATATTACTCAGCATAAACTCGATGGTGCAATTGTCGCGGGTAATATCGAGTTTCCAATGTTAAATAAGCTTGGTATTTATCAAGAAGAAATTATTTTAATTGCCCCAGAATCTTTCGGTGAAATCCACTGCCAAGAAGATTTGATTGGTAAGGAAATTTTTATGTGGACTGAAGGCTGCCCTTACCGTGCAGCTCTCGAAGATTGGCTTAAACTCAAGAATATTTCACTTCCCATCACCAGCATTACCAGTTATGCCACGATTATTGGTTGCGTGAGTGCAGGCTCTGGTGTGTCTTTAGTGCCGAAGAGTCTTTTTGAGCAATATAAAAATTTAACCAATATTCGAGGCTATAAATTTGAACACCTTGCCTTTATGCAAAACCATTTTTTCTGGCACAAAAATGTAAGCAATCACAAAGCGAGAGATATGTTTTTAGACTTAATTAAGTCTGAATTTATCATTTAGATTTTTGCCTGAAACAAACTATCCATGCAAAATTCTATGCTTTATATAAAATTGTCATGCATAAAAAGCATAACCAAATTTCAGAAATTTAAATTTTATATTTATAAAACAAATACTTTAAATTAAATTAATTTTTGATTTAGAAATAGAATCTGCATAAACCATCCGCTTTTTGCAATGATCCTAATAAAAATACGCTCATTCTAAACCTATAGAATTTTTTGAGTCGCTCAACATGAATAAAGCAATTGGAATTTTAGGTGGCATGGGACCACAAGCTACGATTGATGCTATGAATAAAATTATTAAAAATACACCAGCACATTGTGATCAAGAACATATTCCTGTCGTTACAGTTTCTATCCCAGATATTCCCGATAGAACTCAATCCATTATAAATCATGATGATAAACCACTCGAAAAAATGGCTGAATATCTTAAAATCTTAGAAGCAGCACAAGTCGGTTGTATCATTATTCCTTGTAATACTGCTCATTTCTGGTTTAACCAACTACAAAAGCGCACCCAAACTAAAATGATCAGTATCATTGAGTCCGCGGTTCATTTTATTCAAGATAGTCAAATTGATGAGGTGTGTATTCTTGCCACATCTGCCACAATAAACACCGAGCTTTATCAAAGCCAGTTTATTGAAAATAGTATTGGTTTCTCTACTCCTTCTGCCGAAATGCAAAATAAAGTAATGCAAAGTATTTACCAATACAAAGCAGGAAATATTCAACAAGCTAGAGAAATGATGAAGGCAGTTATTAATTTTTACAATAACAAGAGAAATATAAAATTCCTGTTGGCTTGTACAGAAATACCTCTCATTTTAGAAGAAAGTATTGAGGCTTATCCTGAACTATTCATAGACACAACCGACGTACTCATTAAAAATGCGATTGCGTGGTATCAAAACGCTCCCATAGCAAAAGTTGCATAGCTAAATAAAAGATAATGCAACTTATGCATAAAATAGTTTAGGCAATTGTCCAATCAATTGCCTTAATAAAACTCCATAAACTTTCAGAAGCTGTATTGAGCCTCGCACTACTACGATATAAATAAATATCTACAGATAAGACTGAATCTTTCAAAGGCACAATCAAAAGTTGATTTTTTTCAAGCTCATCTTGAATACTGTAATCGGGTAACCACCCTACTCCATACCCACCTTTGATCATGTCTTTAAGCAATAAACTCATTGAAGACACAAAGTTTGTCTCAAATTTATCTGAATGATGCTCTTGTAGAAACTTATTTACTTTTTTACCCATGTAACTATCGTCGGTGTAATTCATGAGCGGAACTGAAGCATCTTCGAGTGAATATTTGGGACGACCTAAATGATTAGGTGCAGTGACTAAATAAAGCTTTGCTGAAAATAATTTATGACACAAGAATTGTGGATTCATAAGATCATCATCATAAAAAGATGCGATAAAGTCACATTGACCATTTTTAAGAGAATCTACGGTTTCATTTACGTTAATGGCTTCAACATGAAAAATCTTTTCTTGGTAGTTTTTTAAATTTCCTAAAATTTTAGGAAAAATATAACCTGCCAAAGAGTGTGCAGAAGCAATAGTGACTTTACTTCTAACATGATTGTCACCTTTAATTCGATCTATATTGAACTCAAAATCATCTAGCAAATTTCTGGCGTGCAGAACAAAAAGCTTACCCTTTTCTGTGAGCTGTAACGGCGAAGTTTCTCGGTCAAAAACCTCAAATCCCAAACTATTTTCTAGAGCCTGAATACGGCGGCTTAGAGAAGACTGTGAAATATTTCTAATATCAGAAGCTATTGTAAAATTTCGGTATTTTTCTAGAATGATCAGATCATATAACCATTTTAATTCTATATTTTGTATCACCTGAAGCTCCAGATCATTCTAGGAATTTAGATAAGCTATTTAAGTATATTTGAAATGATGATTTATCGTAATCAAATCGTATGGGTTTTATCTCATTGCTGCACAAGGTTTATTTTTAACAGTAAGATCAGCACTTGATATTTTGACAGTCATTGGGGAGTTTGAACCAAATGAAAACCTTAAAAGTTTTATGTATTACAAGCTCTATATTGGCTTCATCGACGCTCTTTGCTGAAACAACACAGCCTCAACCTACAAATGAGACAACGTCTAAAGCTCAACCTTATGGTGATAATCCAAGTTTAGGTCGTGTGTTGTTATATAAAACAGGAAAAGGTATACAAAACCTAGGGAACTCTATTCAAGGTGCGTCTGAAAATACGTCGAATAAAATTAGTGAAAAATGGCAAAGCACTAAAGAATTTACAGCTGAAAAATCAGAAGTTGCCCAGCAAAAAGTAGATACTGCAAAAGCATATACTGAAGAGAAAATAGAACAGGCTAAACAAAATATCACCAGTAGCCGAAATGGTGAAAACATTCCGATCGAACAAGGTGAGTTAAGTAAGTCTAGTACGACGACTAATTAAAATTGAGTCCGACGAATAGCGCGATTACTTCGCGCTCATAGAAATGTATACGTTTAAAAAGAAATACTACCATTACAAAGAGCTAGGAATCTGCCTTATGAATAGTCAAAAACTTCTCTTTTCAACACTATGCTGTATCGCACTATCTGCATGCGCAACTACTAAATCTGTTTCTTCTTATTCTCAATCAAAGGTTTTAGAACAAGACACCAATATTGAAGCTTATCCAACCACCACAGGTAATGTAGCCAAGCTCATTAAACATGATAAGCAAGCTTGTATGATCGAATTTACGGGTTACTTAGGTGGAGGCCAAGTCACTGAGCACTGGATTTTTAATAATAAAGGCCTGATTTCAGCTCAATCATTTACCGAACAATATCCCGACTCATCTGGCATACTAAGTCAAGCCACCAACTCAACAACAAAAAGCTCGACCACTTTTAATATTCAAGATCCAGCAATTCAAAATAATTTTAAAAAGCTCCAAAGCAATTTTAGTAAAGCCAATTTAGCAAAATGTGATTAAAGATTTTCCATAAAAAACCCGTTGCAGAGGCAGTTTTCTGCAACGGGCCATAGCCATTCAAATTTCTTGGACCTAATAAAAAATTATAAATATGCTATTTAATTAATAGTTAAACCATTTGTTGCAGCCAGTAAATCAATACGAGGGAAAACCAAACCTGATCTTCGATCAGTAATAGGCTTACCTGTAGTTTTTAACCGATTTATTGTTTGGTCAATTGTTTCTGTCGATGACACCCCTCCCCTTAAAGCCGCGATAGCACCTGCAACATGTGGTGCAGCCTGAGAAGTCCCACCCATGGTATAACCACCTGCAGTAATCATTGCTCCCGGTGCCAATAAGGTTAGAAGCTTACCACCATTACTAAAGCATGCTACTTGATCAGCTGCTGTTGTTCTATCAATACATGTTGGTGGGGTACCACCCCATGCCAAACCACCAACATTACTATCATATACAGCACCAACTCGAACTGCTCCTGGTGTACAAGCTGGACTCGATACCCCATCAGCAAAACCATCATTACCGGCTGCAACTACAGGAACGATACCTGCCGCACGAGCATTTGCAAATACAGTTGCGTAACCTGAATTTGGACATTCCGAAGTGTACTTCTGATTCGGAACGCCTAAGCTCAAGTTTACTGCTTTAATTTTGTAGGTATTGGCATTATTAATAGCCCAGTTAATTCCAGCAATTATATCCGAATCATATGCAGTATCACCAACCTGACCATTTACTACGACTTTTCTAAAGCTATCTGCAACGATAAGCTTTGTCGCTGGAGCCACTTTTCCCACAATTGCCGCTACATTAGTTCCATGACCACCGTCATCTAATTGATTGTCCTCTGGAGCTGTATCAAAAGCAGCAATAACTTTACATGTAGATGGCGAGCCTACAGCAGTACAACCACCGAAATCAGGGTGTAAATAGTTTACGCCTGTATCAATGACCATAACGCTACTGTCTTTACCTGAGAAACCGTTAGAACTGGCTTGTGGTTGATTAATCAGAGGTAAACTTTGCATAGTAGTCGCTTGGTTAATACGATTAGGATAAACTGCTTTTACGGTCGGATCATTTAATAATTTCACCAAAGTTTCTCTATTTGAAATTCGATAAAGTCCTATTGGAAGTCCATTAAATTCACGCAAAGTTTGAACCCCAGCACTTTTTGTAAATTTATTTTTAAATAAAGTTCGATTATTAGCAATATATTGCCTTTTCTGTTCCCCAGGCGGTAAAGCCTCTTCTTGCAAATTATATTCAACAATTAAATCATTTGAATCATTGGTTACAAGTGCATTCAAATCAATTCTACTTTTCGAAACTTTATTTTTCGCTGTTTCAGTCAGTTGTTGTTTTGCTTGAGCGGCTTGAAGCGGTGCAGCAGAAACTGTGCTACTAAAAAGTACACATGCACCTAATGTGAAAATTAGTTTATTTTGCATTTTTTTCTCCATTGTTCTTTGGTAAAGAACTTTTGAACATCTAGTATTTCTTGGATAAAGAAAACTAGATTATTTAAAGTGTTTTAATTTCATTAGCAGGATCTTTTTCTGGATCAATCGGTTGAATCGAAAGATCACTTTTTGTGTCATATAAAGGAACAGTATCTGCGGATACTGGTTTAGGTTGAGTAGAATTTAAAGATACATTTTTAGGTTGAACAGGCTCCTTAAGTTGGGAATGTAAAGATGAAGTGTCTGATTGCGATGGATTCGACTTGTGCAAAGTAGAATTCATCACATCTGATGCACCGCTTGATGGCTTAAAATAGAGAACAACGGCGACTAAGCCGAGTAATATGACAAGGGAAGCAATAATTTTCATCATTTAAGATCTCTGTTTTTTTGTTTATAGACATCTCTATTTATTTTTGATTATTCGAAATAAAGCGTCATTTCTTGGGATATATGTCATGTGAAATTTCATTTCATAAAACATGTAAGCCCGAGGAACACTAAAATTCTTTTTCCCGAATAAACAAAAATACTGTTCTGCCCAGTGCATTTATATTTCTGGCAGAATAGGGTTCAAAAAAGTTCCAAAAAGCACCTTATTCTCATAATAAGCAATAACTATGCCGTTATCTCGATTAAAAAAAGAAAAGAAAATCTTCTTTATAGATATAAAAAAATGGTCGTGTTGAATAAGTTTAAATATTTGTATTTCTAAAAAATGAGAGAAGTTATTTTTTATTAGCTTTTTAAACAGTCAAATATCGATATCTATTTCACTTTATTATTAATATTTTCTTTTCTCCACAATTTCTCTCTCATCTGTTTAGTGACTGTAATACTGTTGTAAGGTTTTGATGAAGTCTATTCCTAAGCAAAGCAAGGTTTGACTATGATGCGATTGCGTTTATGAAATACCTCACTAAAAAGGTATATTCTTTGAAGGATATCGCAATGAAAATGATGAGAACAGCTATCGTGACTGCAAGTGTTCTTGCCTCTGCTTCTATTTTTGCACAAAGTGGGGGCATTAATGCAGACGCTTCTGCCCAAGTAAATGTACAACCGGGTGGTCTTGTTAGTGGCGTAGCCAACACAGTCACAAGTACTGCACATACTGTAGGTAGCACAGCAAAGCATGCTGGTCATGTTGCTGCTGACACTACAGTTAAAGCAACTAAAAAAACAACTGGAAAAGTGACTCAACTTTCTTCTAAAGCTGCAAATGGTACAAAACACTTTGCTACCGAAGCTGCTACAGGTACTAAAAATGTAGCGACTAAAGCTGCAAACGGTACTAAAAATCTAGCCGTTGAAGCGAAAGCTGATACAAAAGCACATTTAAATGCGGTAAAAACTAAAGTAGCAGCACATGAAGCTGAACAAAAAGAGTTTACTGCTGAAAAACAAGCTAATGCTCAAGCACGTGTAGATGCAGTTAAAGCTCGCGTAGCTCAAAATCAAGCTGAGCAAAAAGAATTAGTGGCTGACACCAAAGCTGATGCTCAAGCAAAATTAAATACAGCTCAATCAGCGCACGCGATTAATGCTCAAACAGGTGTAAACGTTGGTGTTAATGTTGCCCCAGTTGGAGTTAGTGCAAATGCAAACTTAAATGCAGGTGCTCAAGGCTCTACCCAAAAAACTGAAAAGAAATCTTTCATGAAAGGTCTTTTCGGTACTAACTAATTAAAGCTAGCAATAAAAAAGGGCAATCAATTGCCCTTTTTTATTTACTTTAAATTAGTCATTTAAAGAGTTTCAGTTAAAACCAAACCAGCGCGCAAACCAATTTTCACATTTGGGTTTGGAAATAAAATCCAGACTTGATCTTGCTCAACCACATAATTCCCAGAAGGTTGCATGGTAATGATTTCACCTTTCGTAAATGTCGAAAAGTTTGGAGCCTCAGCCGATAAGTTCATTTGAAAATCTTCATCTTTTTTAATTAAAGAATCAGACACCTGAAACACTCGAATTTTCGATTTATGTCGCGTCGGTAAAACTTGTTCAGAAACCACATTACGAATGACTTCATCAATTGCAGCAAACTGACTTAAGTCATTTTGTCCAAATGGCAAGGCTTTACCTAACTCTAAGGTTGCGCTCGCAGCTTTAAAGCTCTCGCTAGTAAAATGTGTAAATGTTTTACCCGCAGCACGATGATAAACCAGAGCATCTAAATCGGCAGCTTCAAGACTCGCTATCAAATCAGCATCATAGTCATGTGTTTGATAAGGCAATAAAGCAAAAGTGGGTAACAAAGAAGCGCGAATTGCGGTGTGCAAATCATAGTGATAGCGCTTAGCATTACTCGCACTTTCCTGAAAGAAAGTGGCTACTGCATGCTCTAAAACCTCAGCTCGCTTAGACTCTTCTGTTACAGGTAGAGTTTTATACCCACCACAAAACATTCGGTTTACATCGTCATATACATAACGCTTGCCTTGGCGCATTGCATACGGATTACCCAATACAAGCAGCAACCTCACAGCAAGGTTTAAACGACCTGCAAATAAATCGGTGCAAAGTTGAGACAACAACTCAATTGGTGCTGTTTCATTACCATGTACCCCTGCTGACAGTACGACAGCTTTGTCGTACTGTACATGTGGCGTACATTCAAGAAGTCCTTCACCTAGCCAACGCCAAGAAAAGTTTTCTTGCTTTCCTTCGCGAGTTGTAGGCTGCTCACCCTGTAAGGTTAATGCTAGAAAATCTTGCATGTCACCTCCTCATTATTTTTGGAAAGGATAAACCGAACCCAAACCTAAAATTTTGGTGAGTTCATCAAGTGCCATACGGCTTTCCATAAGTAGGTGCGGATCTGCTAAATCTTCTTGCGCTAAACGATCACGATAATGTTTATCAACCCATTGATTGAGCGTTCCAAACAATTGATCATTCATTAATACTTTTGGATTTACAGCATTTAATTCAGTTTCGTTCAAAGCCACACGTAAACGCAAACATGCTGGTCCACCACCATTACGCATACTTTCACGTAAGTCATATACCTGAATCGCATCAATTGGTGTGCCCATTTGAATCATATCGTTCAAGTAGCCCCACACTGCTGCATTTTGACGAGATTCTTCTGGCACAACAATCGTCATACCGCCATCTGGACGAGTCAAAATCTGGCTATTAAACAAATAAGTAGCAACAGCATCGTCTACAGTAACGCGGTTTTCAGGCACTTCAATCGAAATAAAGTCTTCACCAATGCTTGCCATTTTTTGACGAATTTCAGCAAAAGCTTGATCTTGATTTAAAAAGGCATGTTGATGGTGGAATAAAACCTGTTGGTTACTTACCGCGATCACATCGTTATGGAAAACGCCCTGATCAATTACATCAGGATTTTGTTGAACAAAAACCGTATGTGCATCATCTAAACGATGCAAACGTGCAATAGCTTCACTCGCTTCACGCGTCTGACGTGCTGGATAGCGCTTTGGTCCCGGTAAGCCATTATTTAAATGTTGTTGACCATAAACAAACACCTGAATACCGCGCTTAGCATAATCACCACCTAAACGATTGTGATTTGCTGCCCCTTCATCACCGAACAAAGCCACTTGCGGTAAAGCTTCGTGGTGTACAAAGTGACGCTCATTTTTAAAGATCGCTTGTAAAACTTGGCTTGTAGTTTCAGCTTCAATTGAACGGTGAAATTTATTGTTCAGGTTAGCCGCAGTAAAATGCACGCGCTCATCTTGGCTATCAGCCGAAGGTGAAACTGTCGCAGCATTTGCAGTCCACATTGGAGAAGCTGAGCTTAAAGATGATAACAATTCAGGTGAATGACGCATTGCTTGAGCAACAACACTAATGTCATCTCCTGTAAAACCTAAACGGCGTAACATTGGAACATGTGGACGTTCATGCGGAGCAAGTACACCTTGTTTCATTCCCATATCAGCCAAGGCTTTCATTTTTAATAAGCCTTGTTTCGCCGCTAATTTTGGGTTCGAGGTATTATTGCGGTTTTTGGTTGATGCTTCATTACCAAAAGACAAACCCGCATAGTGATGTGTTGGTCCCACTAAACCATCGAAATTTACTTCATATCCTTTCATTTTTTCTTTCCCTAGTGTTTAAGGCAACACAATCCCTGGAGATAATTTTTCTGGCAAACTTAAGCTTTCACTTTCAAGTGAAGCCATTGGCCAAGCGCAGTAGTCAGCAGCATAAAATGCACTTGCACGGTGGTTGCCTGACGCTCCAACACCACCAAATGGTGCGGCACTTGAAGCACCTGTTAATGGCTTATTCCAGTTCACAATACCGGCACGTGCTTCAATGAGTAAGTCATCAAACAGTTCACGTTTTGGAGAAACCAAACCAACTGACAAGCCGAAACGTGTTGCAATAGCAATTTTCAATGCTTCATCAAAGCTGTCATAACGTTGAATGGTCGTAAGCGGGCCAAAATATTCTTCATCTGGAATACCAGCCACACCTGTTACATCAACAATGCCCGGAGTCAGTAGCGAACTGTCTTCTTGTGGACGAGTCATTGCTAATAAACTTTTTGCACCCAGTTCAAGTAACTTTTGCTGAGCATTCATCATATTTGTCGCAGCAACTGATGAAATTACACCACCCATAAATGGTTGTTGTTCATCATTCCAGCGACCCACTTTCAGGTTTTTAGCAACCTCAACAAAACGTTGAATAAATGCATCACCTTCAGCACCGTTTTTTACCAAGATGCGGCGCGCACATGTACAACGCTGACCCGCCGAAACAAATGCAGATTGAATAGCCAGATTAACCACAGCATCGACATCAATAATTTCATCGATAATCAATGCATTATTGCCACCCATTTCAAGTGCAAGAATTTTCTCAGGCGCACCTGCCATTTGCTTATGCAAGTGATAACCAGTGTTTGCACTTCCAGTAAACAATAGACCATCGATTTCATGTGAAGCAGCCAGCGCTTCGCCAGTAGTACGACCACCTTGAACTAAGTTCATTACACCATTTGGCAAACCAGCTTGTTGCCAAAGTTTTACAGTTTCTTCAGCAGTCCAAGGTGTTAACTCACTTGGTTTAAATACAACTGTGTTGCCCGCAAGTAATGCAGGAACAATATGTCCATTTGGTAAATGGCCCGGGAAGTTATATGGACCAAAAACTGCAAGTACACCATGTGGACGGTGACGTAGGGATGCCACGCCATCTGCCATTTCAGTTGAGCTTTCGCCAGTACGCTGGTGATAAGCACGAATCGAAATCGCAACCTTGCCAATCATTGACTGAACTTCAGTTAAGGTTTCCCAAAAAGGTTTGCTGGTTTCTTGGCTGATGACTTCTGCTAAATGTTTTTTATTTTCTTCAAGCAGCTTTGCAAACTTTTCTATAATCGCAACGCGCTCAGCAAGAGGTAAACGTGCCCATGCAGGAAATGCTGTACGTGCAGCTTGGCAAGCTTTATCAACATCAACGGCTGTAGCTTCACCACCTGACCATACAGTTTGGTTATCAACCGGATTTGTTTTTACAAATGTTGTACCGCTGCCTTGTAACCAGACACCGTTTATAAATAAAGAGTTTGACATCAGGATACTTCCATAGGATTTAGTGATAACACACGAACAGCGTGGCCTTCTTGTACACCGAGTTTCTCAGCTTGTTCATGGGTTAAATTTAGAGTGCTATCTACGAGATCAAGCTTCATTAACATGGCTCGATAGTCGTGATAATTATCATTGGCAACAAGATATTGTGTTTTACCTACCGTTGCGTCATTTGTAATTTTGACAGTTAAAAATTGGCTTTCTTTTACTGCGCGCAACTCATCAATATTGGCTTCAATCGTTGGGCCTGCATCAAAAATATCGACATATCCTTGATAACGTAAACCTTCAGACTCAAGCACATGATAAGCAGGCAGAGTATGTGGATGCATTTTTCCAATTACTTCTTGCGCGTCTTTTGGCAAGAGATCTACATAAACTGGAAAACGTGGCATAAGTTCCGCAATAAAAACTTTTTGACCAATTCCACTTAAATAGTCTGCTGTGGAGAAATCCATATTGAAGAAATGGTGCCCAATCGCATCCCAGAAAGGCGAACATCCATTTTCATCAGAAAAACCACGCATTTCAGCAATGAGTTTTTTCTCGAAATATTGCTTAAAAGCAGCAATAAACATAAAACGGATTTTTGATAAAAATTTACCGTTTTGATTCTCACGACGTTCTGGATCTAAAAATAATGTACAGAGCTCACTGCTTCCCGTTCTGTCATTACTTAAAAATAATGTCGGTAATGATTTGTAGACATTTAATGCTTTTGAAGCGTGAACTTGTGTTCCTACATGAAAGTTGTACCAAGGTTCGATTAAACCTACAGCAACCTCAATTGCACTCACCCCAATAACACGTTGAGCTTCTGTATCTTCAAGAACAAACAAATAACCTTGTTCGCTCTTATGGACATTACCATTTAAAGTATTGCGAGTACGTGAAATTCGAGCCGAAAGCGTATCCATATTTTGTGGCAAGGAAGTCAGGCCAACACCTGACTTACCTGCTAATTTATAAATATCTTCAAGGTCTCGAAACTCGGCATGACGGACAATCATCATGGCTAGCTTTCCTTTTTTTTATTTAGCCAACTTTGCCAAAGCTCTTTTTAAACGAGCAATCCCTTCATCAATATCTTGTTCAGGAATAATAAGAGATGGAGTAAAACGAACCACGTTTGGTCCAGCAATTAAAGCAAGTAATCCTTCTTCGCCTGCCCAAGTCGTAATGTCTTTTGCTTTACCAGCATATTCAGCTTTTAATACGCAACCAATCAATAATCCTTGACCACGAATTTCATCAAAAACTTGATATTCAGCATTTAAAGTATTTAATGCATCAAGGAAATATTGATGACGGTGTTTTACACCATCAAGCACTTCTGGCGTATTAATAAACTCAAATACTGCGCCAGCAACAGCACTTGCCAACGGGTTACCGCCATAAGTTGTACCGTGCGTACCTACTGAAAAATGCGTCGCAAATTTATCAGTCGTTAACATTGCACCCACTGGGAAACCACCGCCTAATGCTTTTGCAGTGGTAAGAATATCTGGAGTAACACCTGAGTTCATGTAAGCATAAAGTGAACCTGTACGGCCTACACCTGTTTGTACTTCATCAAAAATAAGTAACGCACCAAACTCATCACACAGCGCACGCAAACCTTTTAAAAATTCGATGTCAGCAGGAATAACGCCACCTTCACCTTGGATCGGCTCAACAATGACTGCACATGTTTGTTCGTTAATGGCTGCTTTTGCAGCTTCTAAATCATTAAAGGCAACATGGTTGATACCATTTGGAAGTGGTGCGAAGTCTTGTGAGTATTTTGGCTGACCACCTGCTGAAACGGTAAATAAAGTACGGCCATGGAACGCATTGTTAAATGCCACAATGCCGCTTTTACCTGCCACACCGCTATCAAGTCCAACTTTACGAGCAAGCTTTAAAGCTGCTTCATTCGCTTCTGCACCTGAGTTACAGAAGAATACTTTGTCTGCAAATGTATTTTCGGTGAGTTGTTTAGCAAGACGTAGAACTGGTTCATTGGTATAACCGTTACCTACATGCCAAAGTTTTGTTGCTTGTTCTGTTAATGCATTTACTGCCACTGGATGCGCATGACCTAATGCGTTTACTGCAATCCCGCCTGCAAAATCGATATATTCTTTATTTTCTTGATCCCAAATACGTGAACCTTCACCACGTACCGGAATGAAATTTGCCGGTGCAAAAACTGGAACCATCCAGTCATTAAAGTTGCTTCGAGTTACAGAAATTGGCTGTTCCATGCTTACCTCAGTATCTATTTAATTTATTTAATCTGTCTTACTGTCTTTTATTTAATTTGTTTAGAAAAAGGGACTGAGAAAATAACCCTATAACATCCTTTATATTTACTCAGCCCACTTTTTCTAAAAGGTAATTTCCTCAGATTAGCCTGGGAAAATACCGCGTTCTTTACGAGCTTTTAAGATACGCTCACATGCCAAGATGTAAGCTGCTGTACGTAAAGTACAAGCATTGCTGTTTGCTGTATTCCAAACGTCATGCATAGCTTGAACCATCAACTTGTCTAAACGCTCGTTGATTTCTTCTTCAGTCCAGAAGTAGCTCGCCATGTCTTGAACCCATTCGAAGTAACTTACAGTTACACCGCCGGCGTTACATACCACGTCAGGAACCACAACAATGCCACGCTCAACTAAAACATCTTCAGCTTTAGGATAAGTCGGGCCGTTCGCACCTTCTAAAATCAACTTAGCTTTAAGTTTTTCAGCACGTTCAACTGTGATTTGACCTTCTAACGCAGCAGGAATAATGATGTCTACATCTGCAGTCCAGAAATCTTCATCAGCAATTGCTTGCGCGCCAGCGAAACCACCAACACCGCCTTGGTTTGCATTTGCGTGTTCACGTAATGCAACAAGATCAATACCGTCAGCATTGAAAATTGTGCCAGTGTGATCTTGAACGTGAGTGATTTTTGCTTTTGATTCAACAAACAAGAAAGCAGCTTCACTACCTACGTTACCAAAACCTTGAACAGCGATTTTCGCGCCTTCAATTGGTAAATTGATTTTTGCAGCTACTTCGCGACCTGTAACGAATACACCGCGACCAGTCGCTTTAACACGACCTAAAGAACCACCTAAGTGAACTGGCTTACCAGTTACAACACCAGTTACTGTATAACCTTGGCTTGTAGAGTAAGTATCCATCATCCAACCCATGATATTGGCATTTGTACCAACGTCTGGAGCTGGGATATCTTTTTGAGGCCCGATAATGTGACCGATTTCAGTCGTATAACGGCGAGTTAAACGTTCTAATTCGCGATTTGAAAGTTTACGTGGGTCAACACGGATACCACCTTTTGCACCGCCAAATGGCAAGTTCAAAACAGCAGTTTTAATTGTCATCCATGCAGATAACGCCATCACTTCATTTAAATCAACGTTTGGATGGTAACGTACACCACCTTTACCAGGACCACGAGACAAGTTGTGTTGTACACGGTAACCTTCAAAGTGCTGAATAGAACCGTCATCCATTACGATTGGCACGTCAACAATAAGCGCACGCTTTGGACGTTTTAATGTGTCGATAAACTCAGCTAAGTGGTCTAAGTACGGAGCAACACGGTCAATTTGTGCCAAGTAAGTTTGCCATGCATCGCTATGTTCGTTTACGTATGAAAGATCTGACATCTTTTTTCCTATTTACCTATACAGACTCAGATGTGATAAATCCGCAGTCTTTATTATTCAGCAACCAAAACCTTGCAATAACAATGTTTTGATTTATTTATAAAATCTTCAGCCCTTTTAAAGCTTTAGACCCTTTAAATTCCATCTTGTGATATCAAAAGTACGATTTACTTTTATATATCGATATCTTTTACAATCTTTCTTTTGCCTCATCTGCTGTTTATAAAAACGTCTTTATAAAAGCAAAAGTCCACCGCAACCAACTCAAACAAGCCGATTGGAAATAAGTACAAAAGAGGTGATACAACCGTTTGGGAGTTAAAAAGAACTAGGGTTCATAAACCAAAAAACCATAAGTCCATAAAATTATTTTTGACTAATCGATAGATCCCTCCATTAGTCTTTTTAAATAAAAATTGTTCATTAATACTGCAAGCTTTATATCGGTACTCAAGCAGATAATTGATGCTTTCATATAGACATAAAATCTTTAAGTAAATATAGCACAGAGCAAGGTAATTTAGAACATTTTAAAATAAACAAGCAGAGAAAAAATAATCAATTTCTCATCTTTTTTATAATAAAAAAGTAACCAATCTAAAAAACACCTTTGACCATGATCATTTTATTTTATGGAAATTAAAAAAATATTAAAATTAAAAATGATCAAAAAATTACCATTCAATAACAATAACTTAATTAACAAAAAATTTCAAAAAACACTCAAAAATTTCAGGAAATTTCATAATATTTTTTTAGTTTGATTTAATTTAAAACAAAAAATGAAATATAAAAGTTTCTTCAATATTAAATAACCATGTTAAACATATACTTATTTAAAAACTTATAATAATTAGCTATTAATAACATTCCGACAAATGGTTAATTTATGAATCATTATTTGATTTTTTTATTAAAATAAAAAAAACATTTTTAAAAAAAATATATAAAACATCAGAACCAAGCTCAATTTTCAGACATTAAAAAAGGCCCCTTGAGGGACCTTTTTCAACCAAACCAAGTTTAGTTCTGAGCAATCTCTTTCTTACGATAAAAGATAAAATAACTGAGATAGCATAAGACGATAAAAATTAAACAACAAACGAAACCAGCTTGCATTGATGGATCAAATACCATACTCACACAGGTAACAATACAGAATAACCCGCCTACAATTGGAGTAAGAGGGAAAAGTGGTGCAGCGAAACGTAAATCTTTTGCTGTTTTGCCTGCCTTATACCATTGTCTACGGAAGTTAAATTGTGAAACGCAAATTGCGATCCACACCACTACCATTGTAAAAGCAGCAACACCTAGTAAATTTTTGAAAATTGTTTCTGGCGCAAACTGTTCTGAAAGTAATCCGGGAATAGCACCAAACATGGTCACAATAATGGCAACAATAGGTGTTCCAGATGGTGTGAGTTTAGCGAAAATTTTAGGTAATTGATTTTTTGCTGAAAGCGACCACATCATACGTGAAGCAGCAAACAAACCAGAGTTAGCTGCAGAAAGTAGAGCCGTAATAATTACGAAACGGATAATATCTTCTGCATACGGAATACCAATATAGTTAAATACCGTCACAAATGGACTACTGCTCACATCATTTGCATTAAGACCTGCAAGATGAAATGGAAGCAAAGAGCAAATAACAACAATGGTCCCTACAAAAAATATAAGTAAGCGCCAAATTGCTGCATTAATTGCTTTAGGAACAGTCTTCGCTGGATCTTCTGCTTCACCCGCAGCCACACCAATAAGCTCAGTTCCAGAGAAAGCAAAATTTACTATCAGCATGGTTGTGAAAATTGGAAATAACCCGTGCGGAAACCAACCTTGAGCAGTCAAATTACTAAACAATGGCGCTGTTTCATGCCCGTGATAAGGAATAAAACCAAAAATCGCCAATAAACCCAAGGCAATAAAAACAATAATTGTTATAACTTTAATGAGAGCAAGCCAAAACTCAGATTCAGCAAATAGGCGTGTTGAACTAATATTAAGAAAAAAGACGAGACCACCAAAAAATAAAGTCCACGCCCAAACCGAAGTGCTTGGGAACCATTCCTTAACCAACAAAGCTGCGGCAGTGAATTCAGTTCCTAAAGTAGCAGTCCAAGTTAGCCAATATAACCAGGTGATCATATAACCTGTGCCCGGACCAATATAGCGTCGTGCGTATTCACCGAAAGAGCCCGACTCAGGCACATGAACCGCTAGCTCACCAAGACAGAGCATAACGGTGTAGGCAATCAAACCGCCCAAGAAATAAGAGATAATTGCGCCAATTGGGCCTGCTTGAGAAATTACGTCGCCAGACCCTAAAAAAAGACCTGTACCTATGGCACCGCCAAGGGAGATCATCACCAAATGTCGAGTACTCATTGCTCGTTTCAAAGGTGCAGAACTTCCATGTTGCGATGCATCATTATTCCGATAATTTAATGATTGCATATAAAAAACTGTAACGACAATTTAGTAAAAAATCATTTTAGGAGAAAAAAATAAATATGCAATTATCTTTGAATAGTGAAGCTATTTTAAGCAACCATTATCATTAAAAACAAAATAAATATAAAAAACAATATATTAACAAATATCCAAGCAAAGATTGTATTTTAATTAACCCCACACTATTTATTTAATTTATGTGCTAACAAAAACCATTAACTTTTAAATATAATAATTTTTCACTTAATTTATCATGACTATTTTTAGTTCTATCTTTATTTAAAAATTAGTCTCACTATTTATTTAAATAATGATTTTTAATTTCACATACAAATAAATTAATAAAAAAATATTTTTTGAGCAAAAAATAAAGCCCAAATTTGATGATTTGGGCTTTATTTAATCAGTAAATTAAATTAAAAACGGGTCAGTACAAATTGTTGCGATGGTTGAACTGAACCTTCAATGTAGTCACAAACGCCTTGTTCATCACAATCTAAATTGAATTGCTTATAGCTTAATGCAAAAAAATCAGAATATTGTTTAATGACAAATGGACTCATATCCGAGCTTAAAGCATCACCTTGTTTAAATAATTTAATAATTTTTCGGTCATTCATACCTAACAAATAAATTTCATTATTTAATTCAATGTGTGCAACTCCGGTCTGCTCTGCCACAATCGGAATCAGATACGATGTATTTGCGAGCAACACATCTACAGCATAGCTTTCAAGCTTTAGATTAATTAAATTGAATACTAAGACTGTACCAGAGTGAGTCTGCAAGCCTTTGTTAGAGCTTACAACTTGCTGGCTGTACTGAATTTTAATTCCAAGTTTTTGGAAGTCTTGTTCAGTCGACTGCTTTGTTTTTACAAGACTACGTGTAATGGCTTGCTTGAGCGGGTTATCTAAATAACGCTCATCTAATTGAAAATCATTTTGACGTAAGATTTTCAATAACATACTGTCATGATAAGTCAGCACATTGGCAAGTACATTACGGTAATAGAATTTACTTTGTTTTTTAATTTTACGAACGTGTTGATAGAAATATGTTTCATCAAATTCATGTTCAATAAAATCATGTAAAAGACTTGAACTCGCCAATACAGATAAAGCTTCATGTCCCGTAAAAGGCAAATGAACCGTATGTAAACTTGGCAATATTTCTTTTATTTTTAAGTAATGTTCACGATCGACGGCAAAATAAGGGTCATAAACAATAATATATTCACGACTTACATCTATATCTTGCAGCTGAATTTGCATGTCTTTATTTGCGACAGCATCAAAGAATTCAGCATAACGTCGGTCTTCAACTTGTTCAGGGTCAATTGAATACTGAGGTACAAATGCAACGATTCGATTCATATTTAAAAGATTCGAATATTTGATTGCTGCATAGCCGCCCATTGAGCCGCCATAACCTACAATATTTTTAAAACGCTGAATAATAGGCAAAATGGCTTTAGCCATTTCAACCATACTGGCTTTTGGGAACCACGATTTTTGTTTTGGCATAATCCCAATAACATTGTATTGGTACTTTATTAGAGACTTTTCAGCATTGATAGATAAGCCACTCGCTCGGGTAATCAAATCGCCAAAAGAGAGAACTAATGTATTAGAATTGCCTTGTAAAAAAATGGCTCTAATGTGTTCGTCTTCAAAAATAATTTGCTTATCCATGCTCACACCGAAAGAAAATTTACTCCCACATATATCGTCAAAAATGAAACAAAATAGGTGTTTTGCCAATTTATGATTGCGGAGTATCTTATTTTATAGATGCCAGTCAGATTAAAAAGCGCAAAATATGACACAATCCTTACATCCTGCCGCTCAAAAAGGCTTCAGTTCCGCTGCGGAGCTTTATCAGCAAGTTAGACCGAATTATCCAGCAGAAATAGTCAGTTGGCTGCAAGAACGCCTCCAAATACATGAAAATTCTACTGTTATTGATCTTGGCTCAGGTACTGGCAAATTCTTACCCTACTTAAAACAAACCCATGCCAATATTCTTGCAGTAGAGCCAATTGGCGAGATGTTACAACAGCTTCAGCAAGCCTATACTGATATTAAAACTTTACAAGCGTTTAGCCACGCTATTCCGCTAAACGATCAACAAATTGATGCGGTCATTTGCGCTCAATCTTTCCATTGGTTTGACAACATGGAAACACTGACTGAAATCCATCGAATATTAAAACCGCAAGGACATTTGGGACTCGTGTGGAACCAGCGTGATGAACGTACGAACTGGGTAAAAGCCTTAGCAGATTTTTTGCTACCCCTTGAAGGTGATACACCGCGTTACCATAGTGAAAACTGGAAAAAGGTTTTTGAAAATCAAAATTTATTTAGTTTTGAAAGCTTAGAAACTTTTTCGCAATCACAGCATGGTACTGTCGAACAAGTCGTGAGTAAAAGATTACTCTCTACAAGTTTTATTGCAGCAATGACCGAAAAAGATCAATTACAGCTCAAAGCTCAGTTTGAAAAAATTGTTTATGATTTTACAGGGCTAGGCCCACAAGATCAGATTGATTTTCCATATGTCACATATGCATATCACTTTCAGAAAAGTACGTCGTCAAATCATAGAGAATAGGTTCGGTTGAAAGCTATGTTTAAAAAAACGCCTCATATCATCTTAATGTCTTTGCTCAGCACTAGCCTATTATTGACTGCTTGTAAAAAAGCAGATGAGCCAGCAAAGACCGAACAACATCAGACAAATTCATCTACCGATCAGGTGATGGAAAAGCTCAATGAAAGACCTGTTAAAAAATTCGTGGCCACTGCTGACGATGCGCATGACATTGCATTATTAGAGGACTATGACCGTCGCTTTACTGAAATGAGCGATGAAATGGAAACTGAGCTAGAAAAAATGCATGCAGCAGGTACACTTACCACAGAGTTTGAACAGAAACGTACACTTGATAATGTTCGTTCAGCATTGACTATGTTAAAAGACCTCGACTTAAAAACTGAACAAGGTCGTTATATTCAAGGCTTGCTTTATCAATATTGGGAAAACCAAGAAAAACATATAAATGATAAACAAGCCAATAAAGATGAACAGGTCAATCAACTGGCTGACTACTTACAAGCACAGAACCAGTTGAAATACTGGAAAGCTTCGCAGCAGCATTAATTTTATAGCGTGCAATAAAAAGCCTTCTGATTAAGAAGGCTTTTTAATTTATATATTTTGTTTTTCAACCCAGTGAATTGCTTGAACACGGAATAACTCACACGCACCATCACCTGTATCAGTTGAGGTTAAAGATGATCGCCAAACTAAATTTTTGTCTTTAATTTCAACCAACTCACCTTTGAGATATACCAAGTCACCGCGTTTAACTTGTTTAATTTGTTGAGCAATCTCAGGGCTCGCAGGAATGATGTGCATATTAGACACCATCTGCATCGCTTGCTCAGCAGGTACAGGAAGCTTACTCATTTTCCAGTTCAAATAGCGGTCATACTGTTTAACTGAAATAGTACGAGCAATATCTGGTTGAGCAAACAGTCCCCAACTTACCGCATAATCAATCGGTGAAAACTTAGCTTGTTCATCATTTTTATAAATTTTTGAACCTAAAATTCTAAAATTGCCTTGAAATGGTTGTAATACAGAAATTGACTGATCTTTTTCAATCGGTAACAGACCATTTGCAATATTATATTCACCAGAAGTAGAGGCCGTCGAAGCAAAAGCTGAGCTAATACATAAAGAGGCCAATAAGCCTATCATTACATGTTGTTTTTTCATCGCTTTATACCTCAAATATTGCTAGATCAAATACAGTAGATCTCTAATTTATGGTAGCGCTAAGCGATGAAAAAAATATCGGAATTTAGTAACAATACAGATCAATTTCGTCTATTTTTGTGCCTAATTAAATAGATTGTTAATCTTCAAAATCAATTCGTAACGTTTCAAAACGAACCTTTCCTTCTTTTATTGCTTGAGCAATTGCCTGCTGCCCTTTGGTTAAACGCGCTCCCCCACTTTTGATATCAAGTAAAATAATCTGGATATCCTCGGCAGTCCCGTCCCCATCTCTAAAATCGGTATAGCCATCAAAAATAACGTAATCAACTGGATCACCCAAGAACTTGGCATCACTTGGTAAGTATTGAAACTCAGGTAAAATCGGCGCGAATTGTTCTGCCATTTTACCTTTTAATACGGCGCGGCTTGTATTCACACTTCTCTTTTGTGCCTGTGCTAATGCCTGTTGATGCTCAAGCTCTAATTCCGCAATATATTGCTCGTATTCGGCCTTAATTCGACCATTACGAGTATTTGATAAAATGAGTGTAGTAATAATAATACCAATACCAGCACCTATAAGCATGGCCAGCCATACGGACATAAATTTTCCTTAACAAATACATATCATCGCGTTAGATGAGCAATCATATCTAAAATTACGGAGTAGCTTAAACTTTTGTCAAAGGTGGTCATCTACTTCGCATAAAAAGATGCTAAGGTATAAAACATAAACACATGTGCTGCTGAAAATAATTGGATTTATGAAAACGATACTTATTGCAAATCAAAAGGGCGGATGCGGAAAAACCATGACAGCCATTACGTTGGCAACAGCTTTGGCACAAAAAGGATATAAAGTAGCATTAGCAGATTCTGATAACCAAAAATCTTCTTTACAATGGTTGAAGCAACGTCCAGAAAATGTAGCTGCGATTCAAAGCCTAGATTGGCGTCATGAAAAATCGATTGGCGACGCGCCTAAAAATTTAGATTATTTAATTATTGATGCACCAGGCGCTCTTTCAGGCGATCACGCTGAGCAGTTAGTCAGCGAAGCTCATGCCATTATTACACCACTTCAGCCTTCGTTTTTTGATATCGATAGTACACGTCGTTTTCTCAAGCATTTGCAAGATATTAAGCGTATACGCAAAGGTAAGGTACAAATTTTACTGCTTGCAAATCGAGTTAAACCGAATAGCGCCAGTTCAAAAGACATTCAGCAATTTTTTGAAAAAATCGAACATGAACCAGTCGCTTGGATCGCAGAGCGTAGTGCTTATGGCAGCTTGGCAATGCAAGGTTTGAGTGTGTTTGATAAACCACAAAAAAACTTTATTGCAATTCAAAGCCAGTGGCAGCCGCTTTTAAATAAACTGATTGAAGATAAATCTGAGTGGTTCTAAAAATAGGTTTTTATTTTTGCTGAGCAGGAATGTGTACATTAGCATTTCTGCCTAAAATTTGCCTCAGGTCATTTTTCAGTTAATATGGCCTCACCCTATTTAAAAAATTAGAGAATTTTTGTTCGTGCATCAATACGCTCCTACTTTACAGCGCGTTTTATTGTTTGGGTTGTTTTTTATCCTGATGTTTTTAGGATTTAACATCCTTAAGTACTTTATTGTACCTGTAGTTTGGGCTGCGATTATTGCCTACATGACTTGGCCTATTTATTTAAGAATCCAGCGTTTTTTTGGTGAAAACCGTCATAATTTGAATGCCACATTGATGATTAGCTTAGTCATTTTAATTGTTGGCGTTCCACTCACATGCGCTATTTTTATTTTGCAGCACGAAGGCCGTAATCTTTATTTCGACTTGCAACGCCAAGTTTTTTCGGGCCATTTAAGCGTACCTGACTTCATTAAAAACTTACCTTTTGTCGGTAAAGAAATAAGCCGAACACTAAACGACATAAATACCGACCCCAATAGTACAATTCAAAGTATTGCAGCTTGGGTTCAAAGCCATTTAAGTTATGGTCGCGTATTACTCAATGAAATTAGTAAAAATATCGTCAAACTTGGTTTCGCAATTTTAACGCTTTTCTTCTTTTATCGTGATGGTCACACCATTTTAACTCAAGTAAGTAAAGCCTTAGAAATGGTGATCGGTCCACGTATTCATCATTATCTAGATACAATTTCAGAAACAACTCGTGCTGTTGTCTACGGTGTGGGTTTAACTGCGATTGCTCAAGCTGTGCTTGCAGGATTAAGTTATTTCGTAGCGGGTGTACCAAATCCAATGGTACTCACGATTGCAACATTCTTATTAGCACTCATTCCTTTTGGCACTCCTGTTTCCTATTTAGGCGTTGGCCTATGGTTGTTCTCTCAAGGGCAAACTATGGAAGCCATTGGCGTAGTTTTATGGGGTGTTCTTATTGTAAGTAGTTCGGACAATGTGATTCGCCCTCTTGTGATCTCTGGTGCAACCCAAATTCCGTTTTTACTCATTATGTTTGGTGTATTAGGTGGTATTGCGAGTTTTGGTTTAGTTGGTTTATTTATTGGGCCAGTTATTTTAGCCGTTCTATTAGCGATTTGGCGCGAATGGCTCCATGAAACCATTGATCCTGAACCAATGCCAAAAACCACTATGATTTATGATTCGGATGATGATTTACCACCATCTCAAAATTAAGCCAATGATTTAAAAATGTTTCAGGATACAAAGTGACTATTTAAATTAACTTGTAGGCTTAACGAGCCTTTGCTTGAATAAAAAAATCAGCTTTATATCTATAAGGACATCCAATAATGCCATTATTAAATAAAATGAGTGCAGTATGTGCACTGACAGCCTTATTAACAGTCGGTTGTAGCACGGTCAGCAAAACTGTTTCAGATACGACGCATGCATTAACCACAATGCACACCAAAAAAGTAGTCGATGTGAATGAAGTAACAGCCAATGGGATTGGTAAAAAAATCGGGACAATTAGCTTTCAAGACAGTGATAAAGGCCTAATTATTACCCCTGCTTTAGCAGATTTACCAAGCGGTACTCGCGGTTTCCATATTCATGAAAATGCATCGTGCGACCCTGCTGTTAAAGATGGAAAACCAGGTGCCGCTTTAGCTGCGGGTAGCCACTATAACCCTAATCAAGCACCACATCATGGTACGCCAACTACAGGACACTTGGGCGACTTACCAGCATTGGTTGTTGATAATAATGGTGTAGCTACCACCGCTGTTATTGCACCACGTTTAAAACTTGCTGACATTCAAGGCCGCGCCATCATGATCCATGCTGGCGGAGATAACTATTCAGATTCTCCTCTACCTTTAGGTGGTGGCGGAGCACGAATTGCCTGTGGCGTAATCCAATAACTTATTATTTTCATATTGTGGGTATCTAAAAAGATATCCACAATTTTGCTATTTTATTAAGCAGTTTAGTTCACTTAATTATTATAAAATCTTAAAAAATTAACTGACTTTTTTAAATAAAGCGCATAATATTTTTCAAGTAATAAAAAATTTAAATATCCCTAGTCACGCCCCCTATCATTTAGAAAAAACCGTGAATTATTTGACTCAAATATTTAATCGTTTTAAAGCGAATTCAATTTTAATTTACTGTCTGCAAATTTTAATTGTACTTACAGGCACAACTTTAGGTTTACTGTGGTTGGGCCATAACGAGCTCATCGTTCCCGTAACCTTAGGTGCGATTGCCGCTGCACTTACCGATTTTGACGATCGCTTAAGTCTCCGTTTACGTAATCTGCTCTATGTTTGCATACTCTTTTTTACTGTCAGCACTATTCTTGGTTTTTTAGCACCTTATAAACTTTTATTTATTTTATATCTTTCAATTTCAAGTGCTGGTTTCATTTTATTGGGAGCCTTAGGCCAGCGTTACGCCACCATTTCTTTTGGTACGATTTTACTCTCGATTTACAGCATGTTTGGTTTAGGAGAATATGCTCACTGGTACCAACAGCCTACTTATTTTGTCTATGGCGCACTGTGGTATGGTCTAACTTCTATTTTATTTTTTCTTTTAAAACCAACACTTCCTTTACAAGATAAGCTTTCGCAAATTTTTGAAGAAATATCTGCTTTACTTCAAGCTAAAGCACGCTTGTTCGATCCAGACAATAAAGAAAATGTTGAACAGCTTTTATTTGAATTATCACTACAAAATACGCAAGTCGCGCAAAGTCTTAATCAAATCCGCAGCTCTCTGCTTACTCGCCTTAAAGCATCACGAGTGAGTAATAAAAGTATTTACTGGTTAAACCTGTACTTTTTTGCTCGCGATATACATGAGCAGGCTACCTCTAATTATCTACACTATGAACATATTCAACAAAATTTTAGCCGTAGCGATCTCATTTTCCGTTTTCAGAAAAATCTCCGTTTACAAGCTCAAGCTTGCCATGATTTAGCACAATGTATTTTGCATAACCAGCAATATCAGTCTTCTCAAGAAGGACAAATTGTTTTAAACCATTTGGAAGGTTCTTTAAAAGACTGGATACAACAGCATCCACAAAATTTTGAAGTTAAAAACTTAAAGCTGATTTTTAATAATTTAAAAGGCATGCATGAACAGTTTGAACAACTTCAATATGCTCAACCGTTTAATGAAACGCTCAGTCAAAACAAGCAAGATCATCTCAATTTACTTGATGATGATATTCAAGATTTTTCTGACCTTGTTTTAAAAATTCGCCAGCAACTGACTCCACAATCGGCTCTGTTTAGACATGCAATACGAATTGCCGTTGTGTTTGCAGCAGGTTACGGCATTTCACTGCTACCTTTCGCCCAGCACGGTTACTGGATTTTGCTTACCAGTTTATTTGTTTGCCAAATTACTTACTTCGCAACGAAAAGCCGTTTAAAACTCAGAACAATTGGAACCTTACTTGGCGTTTTATTGGGTATCCCCATTTTGTATTTTGTACCAAGTATTGAAGGTCAGCTCATTCTTACCATTATTTGTGGAGTTAGCTTTTTCTACTTACGCCAAAAGAAATACGCCTTGGCAACGCTGATGGCAACCTTAATGGTATTGCTCATTTTCAACTTAAAAGGCGCAGGTTTCAGTATTATTTTACCTCGCCTAATCGACACCTTATTAGGCTGCTTTATTGCATGGCTTGCTGTTAACTTTATATGGCCAGACTGGAACTTCCGTAATATTCCAAACAATATTAAAAAAAGTAGCCAAGCCACACTGGATTATTTCAATGTAATTGTTGAGCAATACCAACATGGTAAAAATCAGGACATTGAATATCGCAGAATTCGCCGTGCTGCACATAACGCACAAATTGAGCTGTCGAATATGATTTCGAGCTTAAGTGCTGAGCCCAATCCCAAACCAGAACTGATTCATTACGCCTTTCGCTATCTGGTTTATAGTCATAGCCAGTTGAGTTATGTCGCAGCATTAGGCAGCCAAAGACAAAAAATTGAGGATCAACAGGTATTACAGCTCTTACTGGATTGTCAGCACATTCTTAATCAGAGTTTATTTGAACAAGCTTCTGTTGACTTTAATTTTCTTGAGCGAACTTTAAAACAAATTCAAAATCTAACAACTCATGAGCACTTTTCGGAAAGCTATACTCTAGTCTTAAAACAAATGAGTTTACTATTAGAAACCCTACCTGAACTCTTAACTTTAAAAGGTCGGCTTTTAGAACAAGAGATTAAATAGCTATAACACTTTATTGAGGATAAAAATGTACTTTCCAAAGATATATAAATTTCTTTCTGCCACTTTTTTATTGCTGAGTAGCACATCATATGCATTTGAAATAAATGATTTAAAAAAGATTATAGAGTGTCAATCAGATCAAGAAACTTATACCAGTTTTGCTTCTGAATATGATGAAAATTTATCAGCGCTTGGCTTTAAAAGAATTGAAGATTCAGATCAACCTTTCATTTATTTATATAAAACCAATCAACCTATTGAACTATTTGGGTTAAAGACAAACGAGATTGCTTTGGCTGGTCAAGGTATAACTGCCGTTTTTCGTAATGTAAATGTTCAGCAACTTTCAAAGAAATTTGATATTCCTCAGCATCCTGATTTTACAATGCTTCCTTTGTTTAGAGGGGTACGTACAGTTAAAACAGAACCTGCAACTTCAGACTCAGTTACTTTTTACCACAACTTGAACTTATCAGAAATGAAAGGGAAAAAGCCAATGGTACTGTTAGGTTGTACCTATGAAGCAGACCGCGAAGAGATGGAAAAAATGTTACAAGAATGATAAAAAATACCGGAATATATATTCCGGTATTTTTTTAATGTAAGTCTTGGGCAACTCTTTCCTGCATTTCCCGTTTTAAAGCTAAACGTGGCTGAGTAAACCACAGCGCAATAAATGCAAAAGCAGATAAGACAAAAGCCCATAAATGAAATTGAGTATAGAGATAACGCACCAACTCAATCATTGCAAAAAAGCTCGTCATCAATAGCATTGAAACAGCGGCAGCTACAGTTCCTTTTGATACTTCAGATGACATCAGTGCAAAACGGTACAACACTGAAAAGCTAATTCCTTCACCAAAGCAAATGAGTGTCATCCCCGTAAGCAAACAAGGAATTAAATAGATTTGCCAGACAACGCCTAATATTAAAATAAGTGTCCCAGTGAGCATAATCGGTAAACCAATTAGGACAGTTTTACCTAAAGCCAAACGGTCAATAATTTTAATTAAAACGATGTTACCAACAATTAAGCCTAGAAATACCGGGAATTGAGCTAAACCATATTGCACACTAGTTAGCTTGAGTTCATCAACCAAAATAATGGGTGATAACGCAATCCAAAGCATAAGCGGCATACCTACAAGCGGTAGCGCGAGTGTTAAACCAAGGAATTGCCTATTGCTAAACACTTTTTTAAAGTCATCAAAAAGATAGCTAAAAGGTTGTTTAGTTACACTCACCTTCTGACTCGGCATTTGTTTCTTTAAGCCAAACCAACTTAGCAGTGCAAGTAAAGCAATTGCCACAAAACCCCAGTGCCAAGACACATAATCAATTAAAAATGCGCCAAGTACAGGTCCGAGCAAGGGTGCAAGCAATGAGATATTTGCCATAAGCGCCATGACTTTAATAGCATCACGCTCGGCAAAATTTTCTTGAATCGCTGCATAGCCCACTGCTGAAATTACACTTAGACCAATACCTTGTAAAAAACGTAATGTCAGAAAGTGTTCAATTTGTCTTGTTAATAAAATTAAAAAACAGCACAAGGCAAAAAATAAAACACCGGCCAAAAGAACTTTCTTACGACCTAATCGATCTGATAAAGGCCCAAGTAACCATGCAACAGATGCACCACCTAATAAATAAAATGACATTGAAGATGGTGCCCAAGTTGCACTCACACCAAAATCTTCAGTAATTGCCAACATGGCTGGCTGAATCAGGTCATTACCAATATAAACCGCAAATTCAAATAGCACTAAAGCTAAAGGAAACATCAACGTTGTACGGTTCAACGCTGTCGTTTGAATATTATTCATGAGTTGTACACTTCAAAATAGCGGCCAAAATGTCTCAGCAACTACATATTGAAATAAATAATGTAGTCATCACGATGACAGTATGGTCAGTCAATCTTTAATTAAGTTTTTATATGCCGTGAGAGTGCATGTTTAGAATGTGAAACACCGTATTCACAAGGTGTCTAAGACAAGAAAAAATGTATGACGTGAGATTCGGTAATTTTTACCATTTGGCTTAATTTCCGGATGACACAATATCACTTTTTATATTGATCAGCAATCGGACAGTCTCATCCATTTAAAATTCTATATTTTGCTTAGCATCAACTCATTTTTATATTGTGAATAACCTTGAAGTTATCCACATATATCCTAAAGATTCAGCCTTAAGGACAAGGATTGACTTGAAAATCTGTTGTTTCCTGCCCTTGTTTACATTGATAACTTTGTTTTTTATTTACGATTTTCCAAATGGTCTGATCACGCTTTAATAAATATTCGGTACGTGTTTTTGATATAGCATCTTCGCTAGGCACAGTTTGTAAAATAGTTACTTGTGCATTAGAAGCATCATCCAAAGCATTCATTTGTTGTGAAATACTTAAATTACTCGCATTATTTAAAAGGTTTGGTTGATCAATCAAAACTGCTTGTATCGGACTATTGGCTTGGGGTGTAGGCGGGTTTGTATTCGGTGTACATGCGCTCAGAATCAACAAATTACACACCATGAGTAAACCAATTTTTTTCATACTCAACTCCACCACAACTTCACGTTGATGCTAAAGGCTATAAACAAACTTTTCCATTCAACTTTGTAAAGTGTTTATGTTTAGAGTGAAAAATTTAATAATTGTTTAGTGCATAATTCATGATTTTTAATCAATAATCTTTTTCCGATTACTGCATTTTTCTCTAAGAGTAAGTTTACTAAAGTATGCATCAATTTAGGAATTTAATTAGAGTAACTCTCATGAGCAATATTTTAGTGATTAATGGTGCCAAACAATTTGCCCATTCAAATGGTGAATTAAATGACACACTCACGGCTTTGGCAACGGACTATCTCACTGATCTAGGCCATGAAGTTCAAGTGACCCGTGCAGATAGCGACTACAATACAGAGGCTGAAGTAGAAAAATTCTTATGGGCAGATGTCGTGATTTACCAGATGCCAGGCTGGTGGATGGGTGCACCGTGGACGGTAAAAAAATATATTGATGATGTATTTACGACAGGTCATGGCTCACTATATGCAAATGACGGTCGTAGCCGCTCTGATGCTTCAAAAAAATATGGTTCAGGTGGCTTAATTCATGACAAGAAATATATGCTATCACTCACTTGGAATGCACCTATGGAAGCATTTGATGATGCTGATCAGTTCTTCCACGGTGTGGGCGTAGATGGTGTTTATTTACCATTTCATAAAGCCAATCAATTTTTAGGTATGAGCACGCTTCCAACTTTCATTGTAAACGACGTAATTAAAATGCCTGAAGTTGATCGTTACGTTGAAGAATATAAAGCACACTTAAACACTGTATTTGCAGCAGCTTAATCAGGAGAAAACCATGCTTACCATTATTGCGGAAATTCGTACTCAATCAGGTGGACAGCATCGCCAAAACGTATTGGATGCTTTTCAAAAAATCATTCCAACTGTTTTAGCAGAAGATGGTTGCCATGGTTATGAACCTTTAATTGATCACAAATCAAATGCGAGCTTCCAGACTCAAGAGCCTGACACGATTGTCATGTTAGAAAAATGGGAAAGTGTGGCTCACCTTGAAGCTCATTTAGCTACACCTCATATGCAAGCGCATCATGCAGCCGTTAAAGACGATGTCGTTGATGTCAAAATTAGAATTTTAGAAAGCGGCGTATAATTTAACCCATAAAAAAAGACGATATATTTATCGTCTTTTTTATTTTTAAGAACAAAGTTGGGTTTGGAAACCTTTAGAACCCTTCCCTCGCGCACATTGGTAGCTTGTTTGCTTATTTTGCAATTGCCACTTTTCATCGACCAATTTAAATGAATATTCTGTTCGAATTGCTGAAACAGAATCATCCATTAAACCAGTTTGAATGACCGTAATACGAGAAACTGTTGGAGACTCTACTCGGTTAAATACTTGCTGAATTGAGGTATTGTTATGCTCTTTTACAATCTCAGGTTGGGCTTTAAGTACTTGTTGCATCGGAGTTTCCGAACCCACAAAAGGAATCAACTTACTGGTCGTCGCACACCCAGTGAAAAGTCCAACACAAAGTGCTGAAATTAAAAATAAACGTTGCATTCTTATCACCAAAAACAAAAGCCATAGCTTTATGATGCTATGGCTTTGTCGGTTACTCTGTAGAAACTATGTAGTTCTAAGAATGCCTACTTTCTTACAGATCAAATAATTTACCTGGGTTCATCAGACCATTTGGGTCAAATACTTTTTTCAATGCCTTCATATATTCAATTTCTTCAGGTGAACGTGAATATTCTAAATATGGCTTTTTCGTCATACCTACGCCATGCTCAGCAGAAATTGAACCATCGTATTTTTTAACGGTATCAAACACGTATTTATTCACAACCTGACATTTTGCAAAGAACTCATCTTTGGTTAAATTTTCAGGTTTTAAAATATTTAAGTGCAAGTTACCGTCACCGATATGACCAAACCAGCAAATTTCAAAATCAGGATAGTTCTCTTGAACAATTGCATCAATCTCACGAATAAATGCAGG
Organism: Acinetobacter sp. IK23; assembly: GCF_035615275.1. Lineage (NCBI taxonomy): Bacteria > Pseudomonadati > Pseudomonadota > Gammaproteobacteria > Moraxellales > Moraxellaceae > Acinetobacter > Acinetobacter sp. IK23. The sequence continues at coordinate 80,680 of NZ_JANBNX010000010.1, read as the reverse complement.
TACATGAGTAATTAATACTGAAATATCATTTTTGTATGGAATAAACGGCGCGATTGATTCAGAAATATCTTCACGTAAACGCCATAAGCTTTCTACTTGGTCAAGGCTCTGGCTCATTACGCCATCAAGCACCCAACCTTGTTCCATACAATGCTCGAAAATTTCCATTGCTTTATCGAGAATCGGCTCATATGGTGCTTCAAACTCAAGCAATACATAGAACGGGCATTGAGTTTCAAATGGACGTTGTACATGCCCGTGGTCTAAAACTTTTTGCATTGCAAGCTCACCAAAGAACTCAAATGCTGTTAAGTCGATATCTTTTTGGAACGCATGTAATACAGGCATTACTGCATCAAAATCAGGAACACCTAACACTAAAACTTGTAAGTTTTGTGGTTGACGCTCAAGTTTAATTTCTGCTTCGGTCACTAAACCTAAAGTACCTTCACCACCAATAAACAAATGCTGTAATGCATAACCAGTAGCATTTTTAACCATGCCTTTGTTTAAACGTAAAATATCGCCTTTACCCGTAACTACCGTTAAACCAAGTACCCAGTTACGTGTCATGCCGTATTTAATGACTTTAATACCACCAGCGTTAGTACCAATATTACCGCCAATCTGGCTAGAACCTGCTGATGCAAAGTCCACTGGGTAATACATGCCTTGTTCTTCTGCATAGTTTTGCAATTGTTCAGTCACAACACCAGCTTGCACTCGAACCATACGATCTGCTGGGAAGAATTCAAGAATCTGGTTCATTTTGTCCATGCTAATGACAATTTCACCATTGGTTGCTACTGCACCGGCAGAGAGACCAGTACGACCACCTGATGGGGTAATCGCAACATTAAACTGGTTCGCCAGCTTTACAACAGCTTGAACTTGTTCAGTGGTCGATGGAAAAACGATGACCGATGGGTTCGGATTAAAATGCTTGGTATGATCTTTACCCCAGTTTTCGAGACTATCAGCATCGGTTTTAATACGGTTTTCACCGACGATTGCTGTTAATTGGGTAAGTAACTCAGGTGTTAAAGCGACTGGAGCATTCATCGTTTGCAGACCTAGCAAGAAGTAAACTATGGTGGGACTATGACTTCATATTTTCAGGGTTCTCACCTGAGCAAAGCCATAATGTTCAAGGAACTCCTATATTCTACATGTAACCACACAAGCGATAAAGTTCAGAATAGAGATACTGTCACTACAAAACATGTTTAAAGCGAATAAATGCTTTTTTATAAAGCTTTTAGAGAAAAACAACTTTAAATAATATTCCAAGCATATTTTAAAATGTTCAACAAGCCATAAACGGAAGTGATTAGACATAGATAAAATTGCCATAAGGCAATGGTATAAACGAAATATCTATAGCGCTGCCCAGTATGTTATTATACCGCCACCAAATTTGGCCTTTGTAGCGGAGCCGTAATGAGCCAACATCTTTCACTACCTAAAGATAAAATCCGTTTCCTTTTGTTAGAAGGCGTTCACCAAAACGCAGTCGACACTTTAAACGCTGCGGGTTACACCAATATTGACTATCGTAAAACTGCTCTTGAAGGCGAAGCGCTTAAAGAAGCAATTAAAGATGCTCACTTTATTGGTATTCGTTCGCGTACCCAATTGACTGAAGAAGTTTTTGAAGCTGCAAATAAATTGATCGCAGTAGGTTGTTTCTGTATTGGAACAAACCAAGTTGATCTTAAAGCAGCAATGGCACGTGGTATTCCTGTATTCAACGCACCGTATTCAAATACGCGTTCGGTTGCAGAGCTTGTACTTGCTGAAACGATTCTTCTTCTTCGCCGTGTTCCTGAAAAATCGGCGGCTTGTCATCGTGGTGGTTGGGACAAGTCTGCTGTTGGTTCTTTTGAAACTCGTGGCAAAACTTTAGGTATTGTGGGTTACGGTTCCATTGGTTCTCAACTTTCAGTTCTTGCTGAAAGCATGGGTATGCATGTGATTTATTATGATGCAGTCACTAAGTTACCAATGGGTAATGCTCGCCAAGTTGGTTCTTTAGATGAGCTTTTAGCAACTGCGGACGTTGTAACGCTGCATGTACCAGATGTTCCATCTACACGTAACTTCTTCACTAAAGAACAATTTGCGAAAATGAAAGAAGGCGCGATCTTCTTAAATGCTGCACGTGGTACATGTGTAGTCATTGAAGATCTAGCTGATGCGATCAAATCTGGCCATATTGCTGGTGCAGCAGTTGACGTATTCCCTAAAGAACCAAAAGCAAATGGTGAAGAATTCCAATCTCCACTTCGCGGCTTAGACAACGTGATTTTAACGCCTCACGTTGGTGGTTCAACGATGGAAGCGCAAGCAAACATCGGTTTAGAAGTTGCTGAGAAATTTGTTGCTTACTCTGATAAAGGTATGACACTTTCTGCAGTAAACTTCCCAGAAATCGCGTTACCATTAACTGCTGGTCAACACCGTTTACTACACATCCACAAAAACGTACCGGGTGTATTGTCTAAAATCAACAACTTGTTTGCTGAACAAGGCATCAACATTTCTGGTCAATCACTTATGACTAAAGGTGACATCGGTTACCTTGTTATGGATGTTGACGCTTCTGCTTCTCACGAAGCTTTAGATATGTTGCATGAAGTTGAAGGTACAATCCGCGTGCGCGTATTGTTCTAATACGAACTGCAAATGCAAAAGCCACAGCAATGTCTGTGGCTTTTTTATGGGTATTTACATTATCATGTGAAAAGTATACCAATCGATCTAATAATAAAATGTCAATTTCAAGCCAGAAAACTCAGCTACACGCTTTGGGCTTTCTTATTCTTGCCATGTTAAGCGTTCAAAGTAGCGCATCCTTGGCTAAAGTCCTATTTCAAAACTTTCCCGTGCTTACTGTTTCCGCAATGCGATTATGTATTGGAGCATGTATTCTGGCTTTTATTTTTAAGATCTGGCTAATTAATTTTAGTCAGGTTCGATGGAAAGCAATTTTAAGCTATGGCTGTGCCCTTGCTGGTATGAATGCACTTTTTTATCTGTCTATTGAACGACTACCAATTGGTATTGCGGTTGCTTTTGAATTTATTGGCCCATTAAGCGTGGCTTTATATCATGCACGACAAAAATACGATTTTGTTTGGGTAAGTTTTGCGATTGTTGGTCTTATTTTATTATTCCCTTTTAATCAAGCACATGGCCTAGACTGGATTGGGGTTTTGTTTGCAATGAGTGCAGGTGCTTGTTGGGCACTCTATATTATTGCAGGACAAAAACCTTCTGGTATTTCAGGTAATCATACTGTGTGTTTAGGAATGTCTGTGGGTGCATGCATCTTATTACCCATTACCTTTTTTTCAAGCTCGATTGGTCAAGTGATAGAACTGCCTTATCTATTTTATTTTATTGGCTTAGCAATCTTAGCCAGTGCACTTCCCTTTTCCTTAGAAATGCTTGCATTACGCAATTTGACACCATTAAGTTTCGGAACACTGATGAGCTTAGAACCCGCAGTCGCAGCATTGTCTGGTTTCATATTCTTAGGTGAGTATTTGTTATGGAATCAATGGCTAGCTCTCGCCACCATTATTATCGCTTCTGTCGGCTGCACCATAACCACCCAAAAAGCCCGTCAGGAACGCGAAAAAATCGCAGTTTAGTTGGTTAAGAACTGCCAGCTAAAATGCAATGTTGGCTATAATTGGCCGCTATTAATTTTAAGTATCAAATGAAGCACTAAGGTATGTCCATGCAAAATCTTCCATTTATTGCTGTGCTATATATGATTTTGTCGATGGTTTCATATCAAATCAGCGCTTCATTTGCTAAGCAACTTATTGCAGCTTTAGATCCTCTGACAGTTACTATTTTAAGATTAAGTTTTGCGACTATTATTGTTGCAATCATGTTCCGTTCGTGGAAAATCTGGTCTCGTTTACCCTATCTAAAATGGCATGATTTATTAATGTATTGCGCATCTTTAGGGCTAATGAATATTTTATTTTATACGTCTTTAGGAAAACTACCTCAGGGGATCGCGGTAGGCTTAGAATTTATTGGACCATTAGGTCTTGCTCTACTTTCGATTAAGCGAAAGAGTGACTACATTTGGGTAGCATTTGCTATGTTAGGCATTGCGCTCATGGTGCCATGGCAAGACTCAACACAGCATCATTTTTCATATGTAGGTGCTGCTTGTGCACTGGGTGCAGGTCTATGTTGGGCCTTCTATATTTATTTTGGTCACAAGGTCGTGACTCAAAATATAGGAATGCATGCCTTAACAATTGCGATCGCGATATCTGCGCTTGCCTTATTACCAATTGGTATTTGGTATAATGGCCCAGCATTACTTGAAACACAGTATTGGGGTAAAGCCTTACTTATTGCGGTTTTAGCGACTGCTATTCCTTATGCACTCGACTTAATGGCTCTCAAACAACTTAATAAATTAACTTACGGCACCCTAACGAGTTTAGCACCAGCATTAGCAGCATTAACGGGCTTCTTATTACTTCATGAAGAAATCAGTATGCTGCAATGGGTGGCTTTAGCTTGCGTAATGCTCGCTTCAATTGGGGTTACTCTAAGAAGTACTAAAACAGCATCATAGATATAATCCTACTACTGTTTTTTATACTTCTTATATTCCTTTAAATATTGATTACCAAGTTTTTCTTTTTCACTATCTTTAAGAATTTTTCCAGCTTGCTGAAAAAATTTATGTTCTTCTTCTTTTAAATGATGATGAACTTTTTCACTTAACTGTTTCGCAGTTGCCAACCAGCTAGGACTACTCATATCGGTTTTTTCAAGTTGCTCAACTAACTCATCCATTTCATGATGTTCAGATAAAGCATGTCGGGTAATATCTAAACCAATATCATCAAACATTAAAGGAATATATAAGTAACGGTCTTCGGCAACCGAATGGGCATAAAGTTCATTTTTTAATGCATCAAATAATTCTTTTCGTTCTTCGGTTAAACCATGTGTTTGGACTAATTTTTCAGAAAGGTTGCGTTGATTTTCATGGCTTTCTCTTAATGCTTCGAAAATATTCATTCTCTTCCTCATTTTTAGCTAAAAAATCTTTTTTATTTCAATGATTATCATACGTTGAAATTTATATGGTTTCCGTAGCTTAAAATGAGACTATTTTTTACACAGTTTTCTTTCTAGTAAATTTCTGTAATGATTTTTATATTTATAATTTCAAATGATACATAAAAGTATGAACTGCTGTTTTAAAATCAGTTCATACTTTTCATACTATTTTAGCCAGTCACAAACATCTGATAACCCAAACGGCAAATTAAGATACTGACCAAAACTAAAAAGATAATACGCACAAAACCGCTACCGTATTTGAGTGCAGTCCGCACTCCAACAATAGAACCTAATACGTTGGCTGCCGCCATCATTAAACCAATATGCAAAATAGCGTGACCCGTAGGAATAAAAAAACTCAACGCTGCAAGATTGGTCATGAAATTACCAATTTTCGACAATGCCGAGGCATGCAAAAAATCGACTTGTAAAAAACGGATAAAGAAAAAGATAAAGAAACTACCGGTACCTGGTCCAAAAATACCGTCATAAAAACCGATTGCTAAACTACCAATACCCGCTAGAACAAGCATTTTCGTAGTAATTTTTTGCTCGGTATGAACTTGTCCAAAGTTCTTTTTAAGTAAAGTATAAATCGCAATTACGATCAACATTACAAACACAAATGGACGTAAAACCGATTGGGGAATAAGTGATAAACAGGCTGCTCCAGCAAATGAGCTAATGAGAGCACAAACAGCAATCACAGCAAGAAGCTTCCATTGCAGTTTCACTCGTTTTGCAAATGTATAAGCCGCCGATGCAGTACCAAAAATCGATGAAACTTTATTAGTACCAATCACCGTTGCAGTCTGCATGGTCGGGAAAGTGCTCATAATACCGGGAATCTGGATGAGTCCGCCGCCACCCACAGCAGCATCAATCGCTCCCGCAGTAAACGCAAAAAAGATCAAACTAAGGATAACATCCCATTCCATGCCCATGCTTTATACTCTACATCTACTACAAATTTAAGATACGCTTAGGTACCAACCGCTTTTTATCAGTAATTTCGGCTAACCCCAAACAGCGCTCACCCGAAAAAACCAAAACTTCTGCTTCCGCAGAATGATCAATATTGCTTTCTAAACCGTTGCAAAAATATTTTTCACGTCCCTCAGGAACTTGAATTTTCAAGAAATGGTCAACTGGTGCATAAACTGGTAATAACAATGCTTCTCTTTGCTCTTCGTTTAAGCTTTCCAAATATTCAATGGTATAACTTGGGATCAACTCAAAATGTCCTGTTTGAGTCCGATTCAGCATTGTTAAATGCCCGCCACAGCCAAGTGCTTCACCAATATCTTCACCGAGTACACGGATGTATGTCCCTTTAGAACAGGTTACATCCAGAGTGATACTATTTTCGGTAAACTCGACTAACTCTAGTGCATAAATCGTGACTGGACGCGCTTCACGTTCAATCTCAATACCTTTTCGCGCAAGTTCATATAAAGGCCTACCTTCTTTTTTCAAGGCAGAATACATTGGAGGAACTTGCTGAATATCGCCTCTGAATTTTTCTAGCGTTTGCTCAATAAGCTCTTCTGTAAGAACAGGAACAGGACGCTCTTGTAAAATATCGCCCTCTACATCACCGGTTGTTGTTGTTTGCCCCAAACGAATAGTGGTTTGGTATCGCTTTGTAGAATCTAGTAAATAATGTGAAAATTTAGTTGCCTCCCCTAAACAAACGGGAAGTAAACCTGTTGCTAATGGATCTAACGCACCAGTATGCCCTGCTTTTTGGGCACGGTATAACCAACGTACTTTTTGCAAAGCGGCGTTTGAACTTAGGCCTAATGGTTTGTTTAAAAGAAATACACCACTGATATGGCGACGAGAAATTTTTTGATTTTTTGTCGTCATTTTTACTGGGACACAAAGCTAGAGAAAAGTGCCGACATGTTAGCAAATTCGGCAAGATATTTTCAGAATATTTAGGTGCGTTTTCACTTATTTTATGGCACATTATTAATCGAGTAAAAAAACAACAAATTAAAACTTAAGGAATATATCTTTATGCAAAGGATGCAGAAAAAGATATTGTGGTGTGTGCTTGGATTTTTTATTTTGAGCCTCATTGCATGTGTATATTGGCTGAGCCCAGACTCAAAAAGCGCCTCACCTCAGCGTAATCAAGAGGAGGCAAAAAGCTTAGCGGCCACTTCTCAAACCACTTTAAATTCATCGTCAAATCAAAATATTTATTCAAGCAAAAGTCAGCAAGATACCCAAGTGAATTGCCAGCTAAAAGTTGATAGCAACCAACATTTAGTTGTGAATAGTCAGACACGCGACTGCTTTGAATATTTTATTACGCAGTATGGCGAAGGGAATTTACAACAAGTTAAAAATCATTTTGAGAAATTTATACAAGATCAGTATTTAGAACCAACTCGCTCACAAATCATTGATTTATGGAATCGTTATTTAAAATACCGTGAAGAACTTGCACACATTCAAACACCTCAATCTAAGCAACAAGATCAAAGTTATTTTCAGAAAATTTTTAATTCAATTCAAGATATCAGAAAGCGCTTCTTTTCAGCCTCCGAAATTGAAGGCCTATTTTCAACAGAAGACATTTATCAGAACTACACATTAGATCGTATGAAAATTCTGGAAGACTCATCTTTAAGTGAAATTGAAAAGGCTCAAAAGCTCAAAGAACGATTTGAACAACTACCAGTAGATTGGCAACAAAACCTGCAAGAGCTATCAAAACTTGATGATTTACATACGCTGACTAAACAAATTAAAGCCCGTAATGGCTCAGCAGAGGAACTGCGACAAATGCGTACAGCACTTGTTGGAGCTGAGGCAACACAAAGATTAGAAACTTTAGATACACAGCGTAATGCTTGGCAACAGCGAGTTACAGGCTACCTAAATCAACGTGATGAAGTGCTGAATAGTAGTATGAGTGATAGCGCAAAAAATCAAGCGATTCAACAACTACGCCAACAACAATTTAGCTCTTCACAGGAACAACTTCGTCTTCAAACTTTTGAAAAAGTCCATGACAAAGGAGGTGAACTACCATTTAACTACTAGGCTTTTCTATTCCAAAGTTAGCCAAGTCTTAATCCAGCAGCAAAAATAAAGCTGCTGCTCATACAAAATAAAAATAGTGAGTAAAAAATGAAAAGGAACTTAATATTTTTCTGTGCAGCAATGCTCTCAGGACTGAGCATTTCAGCAGCCCATGCTACAAATGCAGAGCAAGTAAAAGGCTCATTTGTCTACTCAAATTATGCCCAAACTAAGTACCCATTGGTTTTTAACCATGGTATGGCTGGTTTTAGCAGAGTTGGGACAGATACACTTGGTCTGGACTATTGGTATCAGATTCTTCCTGACCTTGCTCGTAATGGAGGAAATGTCTGGGCAACAAGGGTTTCACCGTTTAACTCAACCGAAGTTCGCGGAGAACAACTTGCCCAACAAGTAGAAGAAATTATTGCCATTACCGGAAAACCTAAAGTCAACTTGATTGGACATAGCCATGGGGGACCAACAATTCGCTATGTCGCTGGCATCATGCCAGAAAAAGTTGCCTCACTTACGACGATTGGAGCACCTAACAAAGGATCTCCAATGGCAGATGTCATATTGAACGTTGAGGGTACTCCTCTGTCAAAACTGGCAACACTAGTAAATTGGTTTTCAGCAGCAATTACTTGGGCAGAGGGCCTCGATCCAACAAGTTACCCCCATGACTCTTTAGCAGGTGCTCACAGCTTATCTACTCAAGGTTCTGCACAGTTTAATGCTCAATTCCCTATGGGTATGCCTACAACTTTTTGCGGCGAGGGTGCTTATCAAGAGAAAGGTATTTATATGTATTCGTTCTCAGGTAATAAAGCGCTGACCAATCTTTTAGATCCTTTTGATATTGCATTAACTGGTAGCAGTTTAGTTGTCGATCCATTAGGAGATAATGACGGTTTAGTTTCTAGATGTAGTGCCAAATTTGGTAAAACTATTCGTGATGACTACAACTGGAACCATTTAGATGAAGTAAACCAAGTGCTTGGTATACGCTCTATTTTTGCAGCCGATCCTGTCTCGGTTTACCGTCAACATGCCAACCGTTTAAAACTACAAGGACTATAATTTTTAAACAAAAAAATGCGCCTCTGGGCGCATTTTTTTACTCGGTATAAGCTTACGCTTTACGAGCTGGTAATTTTTCACGAATACGTGCAGCTTTACCAGACAAGTCACGGAGGTAGTAAAGTTTAGCACGACGAACGTCACCACGACGTTTCACTTCGATTTTAGCAACAACTGGTGAGTGAGTTTGGAATACACGCTCAACACCAACACCGCTAGAAATTTTACGTACTGTGAACGCAGAGTTCAAACCACGGTTTTTCTTAGCGATTACAACACCTTCAAATGCTTGAAGACGTTCACGATCACCCTCTTTTACTTTTACTTGGACAATAACAGTGTCACCTGGTGCAAAAGCAGGGATATCAGATTTTAACTGTGCATTTTCAACAGCTTGAACTAAAGGATGTTTACCACTCATTGTGGGAATCTCCAATATGTGCGGAGTCAGAAGAGGTCTGAGATTCCGCTGGGGATAGAGGCTAAAGCGCATATCAACCCGTTTATCTTTCCCTTTACGACAATATGTCTATAAAGAGCCTTTAAATATACATAAAACTATTCATGAAATAGACTTATGCTTTAACTCGAAGCAATGCTTCTCGTCCTGTTTTAGAACTTTCGTTCCTGAGAACAGCAATTAAAAATTACCACCATTCTCTTTTATATCTTTTAGCCATTTTTTTTGTTGCTTAGTCAACTCAACTTTTTCAGCCAACTCTGGTCGGCGTTCTAAAGTTCGTTGATATCGCTGCAAAAATCGCCATTTTTCAATATTAGCATGGTGCCCTGACTTTAAAATTTCAGGAACATCCAAACCTTCAAAATGGTCTGGCTTAGTGTATTGAGGACAATCTAAAAGACCATCTACAAAAGAATCCTGCATCGCTGATTGCTCATCTGACATTACATTCGGCAAACGGCGAATAATACTATCAAGCAACACCATGGCAGGTAGTTCACCGCCAGATAAAACATAATCTCCAATTGACCATTCCTGATCAACATAATGCTGGATCAAACGCTCATCGACACCTTCATAACGTCCACACAATACAATCAAGCCGTCATAATCGACAAACTTCTGTACTGCCTGTTCATTTAAAGTTTTGCCTTGTGGAGACATATACACCACAGGTACATGAACACACCCTGCTTGCGAAGCAAGTTGTTTGGCATGGTTAATTGCTTTTGCTAAAGGCTCAGCCATCATCACCATACCGGGACCACCACCAAATGGACGTTCGTCCACTCTTCGGTAACTCCCTTCAGCAAAATCACGTGGATTAATACAAGTTACTTGTACAATGTCACGCTTTGCTGCGCGCCCGCTAATCCCGTACGCTGTAATCGCTTCAAACATTTCAGGAAAAAGCGTAATGACTGCAAAAAACACCGCAGACTCCTCTATTTTCCTGCTGCGTTAATCCTTAAAGAAGGATTAATAATCTACGCCCCAATTGACGTAAATGCGACCAGCTTCAAGATCAACGCGTTGCACCACATCTTTATGCCAAGGAATCATGCGTTCTTCTGAATCAATGCTGTCTGGTGTAGCGCGTACAACCATTACATCATTAGCTCCAGTTTCAAATAACTCATGAATTTGCCCTAAGTTAACTTCCTGTTCTTCATCATTAAGCCCTAACACTGTTAAGCCTTTTAAATCTGACCAGTAATACTCATCTACATCTGCTTTTGGCAGTTGAGACTTAGCAATCCAGATATTAGCGCCAACCAAGTTTTCTGCTCCAGTGCGATCACTCACACCTTTCAAAGCAACTACTAAGCCTTTGCCATGTGGTTTCCAACGTTTTACATCTATTGTTTGCCAACCGGCCTTGGTCTCAATGTACCAAGGCAGGTAGTCAAACATGTTGCTCATAGGTTCTGTATTGGAATACACCCAGAGCCACCCATTCAATCCATAAGCTGAACGTAACTGTCCAATCTGAATACGATCTTCGGGAACATTCTGTGTTGGTGTCATGGGCTACCTACTACAATAATTATGCAGTAGCTTTTTTAGCTTGAGCAGCTAAAGAAGCAACACGTTCTGAAGGTTGAGCACCTTGAGAAACCCAGTGAGCAAAACGGTCTGCATCTAAACGAAGTTTTTCTGCTTGACCTTGTGCAGTCGGGTTAAAGAAACCGATACGCTCGATGAAACGACCATCACGTGCATTGCGGCTATCAGTCACAACGATTTGATAGAATGGACGTTTTTTTGCGCCGCCACGTGCTAAACGAATAACAACCATGATAAAAGCCTTATAATTCTTACGGATTATCCCTGCGCCGACCATCGGCAACACTTCAAACCCCTTTCATAGAGGGCGACATTCTACGTGATTTTCGCCCTGAAAGAAAGATTAAATTTTGAGTTATCCGCAGTTTTGAATTTTAATTTATTTGCCATCCCAATTCGATGTTGCAGAAGGAACGCAAGCCGTACCACTGTTAATATCAGTTCCCTTTGTCCAGCAACGCTCACCCCGATAATTTAAAACAATATGCCCATCACCAGACTGTGGAGTATTTGCAATCGGCGTCGCAGTCAGTACCCATGTTTCCGAATTTAAAGCCCCTGCCGTCATTGGACTCAAATTTACTTTATAAAGAGGTGTTCCTTGTAGAGGATAAGATGATCCGACACCCAAGTCTGAAGCGGTTGCTCCACTAACTCTTAAATTAGCTACTTTATAACGCTGGATCTGCATGGAAAGTTGCTGCAGCGTAGTTTGCATATCCACACGCTTAGTACGGCGACTATATTCTTGATAAGAGGGATAAGCTATCGCCACTATAATCGCAATAATCGCTACAACAATCATTAGCTCCATTAAGGTAAAGCCTTTTATTTTATTTACCACAGCTCAGCCCCAGTGCCACAAGTTATATAAGTAACATTGCTAGTTGCTTTATTCTTACAACGTAATCCGTTACTAGTAAACAAATAAGTAAAATTATTAGGATCGGAAGCCTCTGCTCTGATAACCCAGTTTTGCCCTAAAGCTGTAGGATCTGTTAAGGTTTTCGTTGTATCGTCACCATCTCGTACAGTTATTCGGTATTTAATAGCACTACCGGTTGCTCCAACAGGCAAAGTTACTGGGGCTGTAGCCCCTGTAGAAAAACCTATGTAATTAAAATTTCTAGATTTTTGACGAGCAAGTTGTACTGCTATTTGTTGCATTTGCTGCTGCGCACGTGAAGCATCCGCTCGTAGAACATAGGCTTGGTATGAAGGTATTGCAACTGCGGCAAAAATAGCAACAATCACAACTACAATCATTAGCTCAATAAGAGTAAAGCCTAAAGAATACGTGAAATTACGTTTCATCACTTATTCCTTTCTAACGGACATACCAACGCTGTGGTATTAAACACATCTTACTACTATTCGAGGCAATAATACCGCCAATAGTGGTAACACCACGATTACCCATATTTACACAATAGTTCTTATTATTAGTACTTCCATTACCACCGCCACCGCCGCTGCCGCCGCTGCCGCCACCATCGCCACCATCATCTACAACAGTAGTATCTTGAATACCTGCACCCTGTGAACAATCAGTACCAGGTGCACACTGAACACTATCATTATTAGCTGCTAGGGTCGATTTACTACATTGTCCAAAAGGCATACAAAACTGACTTAAAAAGCTTTCTCCTTTTACTCCTGCTCCACAATCTCCAGACATACCCGCTTTTCCACCATCAAAAGTAGAAACAAACATACGATGATTTAATACAATTGGTGTTGCAAACACTTTAGCATCTTGAATATTGGCGGACTTAAATCGATAGAACCATCCACGCGTAGCAGAAAGTAAAGCGACTGCACCATCATCATAAGTATTCCAGTTTGAATTAGTAATTTCCCCCATTTGATTCGTATTTGTGATTGGAGTTTGATATACGAAGTCAGCTTTATATAAATTTCTATCTGCCACATCTTTGTCATAAATATTATATACAGCATCATAATTATAACCTTGGCCCGATGCATATTGAGCTAAAGGTTTACTACGATTGCCACTACCAATAGAAACAACAGCGAATGTTGTACCATTGTAGTCATATACTGAGAATGCAGGCATTTCATAAAAACGTGGACTAGCCGCACCATTATTTAAATTCAATAACAATTTTGGTGGCTTAGCAAAACTTGAATTGGTTGCAGCAGTATTATCTAAGTCGATACGGAATAGTTGTCCACCTAAATCACCAAAATAAAGATGATCAATCAAACCATCACCATTTCGGTCTTCGGTACGAATTTCACTTACTACGCTATATTTTAAATTATCGGATTGAGTGTAGGCTTCAGCACCTTGAGCTGTAGTTGCTTTAGCACTAGCCCACCAAAGTAACTTACCGTTATCGGCATCAAACATATATACACCTGCCCCCTTACTAATGCTAGGGTTATAGGTATCACTCTCATAGCCTTCATCATAACCACCGCCAACAAACATCACCCGTTTACGTTGAGTAGTTTTACCATCACTTTTTTTCCAATTTACCCAACCAATACTTGGTTTAGACCAACTTTGACCCATATTGTCTAATGCGGCATAGGTATTGCTTGAACCGTTATAATAAGTTTTCTGTTCATCAGGAGATATTTGGAATAGTAACTTTGGATTAGTCATATCTTGCAAATTAAGCGCATAATAACTACGCCCACCCATTCGCAAGCCACCATATACGATCTGCTTACCTTCTTGAGAACCATAACCTTTACCGACAGTGAGCCCTTTTCGACTATTATCTAATACATACTGAGTATAACTAGCCCACGGCCCATCAATACCATAATATAATTGATCGACTCCTCCATTCATGGCATCGTTTTTCAGAAATGCTTCGGGTTGTTTTTCGACCATCTCATTTGGAACAAAGGTGAATACTTCTTTTCCGCCATTACTATCTACAGAACTACTATCATTCTTGCCAGCTTTGACTATATGTAAAAGCCCCTGTGTTGTACCAAATAAAACATAGTCTTCACGATTTTGAGTATCAATTACCCCATTTGTATATGTAATTTGACCACTATTGGTAATTAGTAGTGGTGAGGAATGCATTAACGCACCAATTTGTCTTAAAGCAGTAGACGGCGCGGCATTAAGAACTAAATGATCAGGATCCTTTGCTTGAGTCACAGTCATCGGATACCCAAGCAACGCCATCAAATAACCACGTTTTCCATCAGTTTGGTAAGTCGTATCTGTTAAATCAGACTTTTTAATTTGTCTTAGAGTTGTAGTTGTTGAACCGTCTGCTCCTCTATTCGTCAACAAATTACGATTTTCTTGTGTTGTTTGATTCATTGTTAAAAGCAACTGCGACCAAGCTCCTCCCTTTAGGGTGTAGCTATTACTTCCAGGTGTATTGGAGTCGGCATTATCATTTGTAGTATCACTATCGATATATGCCCAAAAATCACGATTTGGAAGTATTTGCCCCTTTGTAGCAGTTGCTGTACTAATTAAAGTAGTATTATCACGGTCTTTTAAAATCCCATTAACCACTGCATATTTTTTGAGATTACCTGCCCAAAGTTGATAGTTTTTATCTGGAGTCGGTTGGAACTGAGGAAAGTAAGCTTGCTTTTGTAATACCGCAGGGTTAAGACTATCTTTAGGAATTGTAGGTGATCCTGTAGTTACAGCCGGAATATCAGACCCTAGATCTCCTAGAAATGCATTTACACTACTTACAACATCTTGAGAGCTTGAACCAGAATACCAACCACCACTTGCATTAACACCCCATTTTGCAGCTTCTTTTTGATTTGCTGATGCATTAGAGTTGTCAATATTTGCTAAGTTGTCTGCTACAGACAACGATCTATTAAAAGATGGAATAATATTAAAATCACTTCCAAACCCAACAACAGCAGTCTTAATTTTTAAGCCAACAGGGTTACTACCATTGTTTAGTAAAAATTGTGAAAACTGTTGAATACAATTCCAACCTGTATCGCTATCTGTACAAGCAAATGTTTTACCGCTTAAAGCTTTCTTCATTAATCCTGATGCAGAAGTATTACTATTTGGCTCTCCATCAGTTAAAACATAAATACCTTGACCACTACATTGCGTAGTTGTCCCTGTCATTTGTTTAGTAATGCTATCGGGACGTACATAGTTTCCTCCACTGGTTGCACCTGTACCAGCATAGTTGAAACCACTATTAGTTACTCCTTGAGTGGTGGTACCCATTAAGGAGGCAGCTGCCTCTGCATAAGCATTAGCTGTCGGAGTACCGCCTCTAGCACCAAGTTTTGCAATTTCTTCTATTAATATTCTTCTTTGAGTTTTACCATTTACGACGGCATCCAGACGTCGGGCAGGAATACGAACTTGACCAGTTAAATTGTCTGCAGCAGTCGGCTCACCAGCAGTATTAAATTGTGTTGGACGGGAGAAAGTCGTCAGACCAATTAATTTATCATCAGAAACAGGTAAGATTCCTTTACTAGTATTACCGTTAAGTAGATCAATCATGCCATCTTTTACACGAGTAATACGGTCAGGATATTGAGTATTAGGACCAGCCTTATAGTAATAAGTACTATAGTTTGCAGACATTGAGGTCAAACCACTAGTAGAAGGTGCACTCTTTAACTTAGTTGTACAATCACTTTGCGAACTCGAATTACCACAGCTATACCAAGATGACCCATACTTCATATAATAATAAGTGGGAGCAGTTGCAGTGCAATAATAGCGCTTATATTCGGCGACACCATTACTAGACAACACATTACTATAACCAGTTTGCAATACATTACTCGGGATATCACATGCACTAGCATCATTTTGGAGCTGCGGATATCCCATAGAACCCGATATATCTAATACAAACATTAAAGTAATATCACCAGCTTTTGCTTTTTGATAAATATCAATATCACTGGCCTGACTTACACTGCTCGCTACTAACCCAGTACATAAAGCGGCTACTGCACTTGTTAGAAGTTTTGGATGATATGAAAACTTTAAGTCTTTCTTATCCATTATTATTTTCCCCAATTAGTTAAAATCTTGTGCAATAGTGTATTCAGTGACGTTCGTAGTGAATGGGACATTTAAGCTGGTTAAGCACTCTGCCACTGACTTTAAAGGATTGTCTAAGTCGGATTTATTAGTAACATCTGGTGCTGCCGTTCCATCTGGGAGTGTCACTTCACTCATGTGTTGTTGTAGACACTTGTTAATATCAGCACGATTAACGCTACTCAAACCTGGCATCAATGACACAGCAAATACTTTGACTCGTTTCGCCTCTTGGACTTGCCCTTCTTTTTCATCAAGGCCACGAGTTCGAGCATAAAAAGGGTCATCTTCCCCGACAGTGGAGAATTTGACTGCAACCTGAGTCATGACTGCCTTACGACCACTGGTAAACCAGTTATTGGTTGTATCAACTGCATCACAATAACCATCTGTACCTAAAGCATTATTAGTAGGTGCACTATTTCCATCCACCCATTGCATTAAACTTGCACGACCAATATTAAAAAAGTCGCTTTGATCTCCGCGATAACAAAAGACCAATTCTTTATTTTTGTCATTTGCATTGCTGATATAACCAAATAAACCTGTCGCACTTAAGCTTTGAATTAGATTAGTTGGATTCTCTATCTGAAAAAAAGAAGCATCCGAATTTTGTAATATCAATTGTTGAACTTGACTATTTGTTGCTATATTTAGATTAATCAAGCCTTTACGAATTGCTATTGTACCAATAACCATAATTGCAACTAAAAAAATGAGTACAACAATTAACGCTGAACCACTCTGCTTCAGTTTCATTCACCACGCTCCCCGATTACATTACGTAAAGCGATGGTTTGTGATATCACTTGCCGCACATATTTTTTTGTAGAATTTGTAGGCTTTTTAACTGTAATCGTTTGATCCAATACTGAAAATTGTTGATCATCTTTAATTGCTACTTCTGCACCGACTGGTTGCAATGAACGAGTTAATAATCCAATTTGTACCGAAACAATACGTGGACGAGGAGCTGTTAAACTCAAATAATCATGTATTGAAATATAACGTCGCCCTGAACTCCCCTGAACATTCAGTAAAACTCGGAAATAATCTACGCGTTTCATTATAATTTCACCCGCATCCCCATAACGCGTGATAGCAGTTGGATTACCCGTTAATGGGTAATAACCGGCATCACAAGCTAGTGCTAAGGGTTGATTGGGTTCATCAGTAGTGTTATTAGCATCTTTACGTAGAAAATATCGTTCAACTATAACTTGGCGTCCACTTGCAAGCGGAAAATTCAAATTGTTTCCTTCGCAATCGGTACCACCTATATATTCATCGTCAGCTTGAGTTGCTGTACCTTTTGTATCAATTGTATATTGCGGCACATATTGAATAACGAGCTGGTCACTGGCAATATCACTTCCATTACTTTGGACGTTTGATGCTCCAGTCCAAGTATTACCACTACCAACACTATCGCCTTGACTACGCGAAAGTAAATTAGTACTGGCTGTTACACCAACAATGGTTTTATAAAGATTACTAAGAGGCTCATTAGCAGCATCTTTAGCTGAGTTAACTGCAGAGGTTAAGACGATACCGCCGTACGCAGTTTGATCATCAATAACTGCTTTAGGATTATTTAAATTCGCAAGGCGAATATCTTGGGTTAAATAGTTAAGCCCAAAATTAGCATTATCCTGTACATCGGAAACACCTATCTGCATTGATAAACTTTTTTGACTAGTCAAAAATAATAATATTGCAGCCGCTGTAATTATCAGACCTAAAGCTAACGAAAGTATAAGCTCGATTAATGTAAAGCCCTGATTTTTTTTCATTTTAATAGGCCTCCATAATCACACACGTTGAATTATTGTTATATGAAGTATCTTGAGTACAATCTCCTACACCAGTGCCATTGGTTGCACTAGTATCTCCCCATGCAATATAAATACATTGACGATTGTTAGTTTGGGGACAGGCAATCATATTCATAGTCATACCAAAAGAAGATGCATTTTTTACAACCTGAGCAACATCAAAATCAGCTAGCTCTGTATCAGTACAATTGTTTTGAAAGCAATTTTTAGCGTAGTCTGTTTGTTTACTGGCATCTTGAAGTTGCTGGTTATATACAGTTAAAGAATTACGATTAACTCTCATGCGCTCGGCAAGATCGCGCGCCAATGTAATTGCTTGTACCCGCGATGTACTTTCTGCACTTGCCTCTAACGCTCTATACTGCAGAGCAATAAAGCCTAAAATACCAATTGCCAAAATCAGCAAAGCAACTAGAATTTCAATCATCCCCATACCACGCTGGTGTCCAAGGCTCTTCATGAACATGTCCCCATTGTGATTGACTGAATTGACCCCATTCTTGAAACATTAATAATTTTTGATTTATTACCAGATGCCGTATTACAAATTTCAAAAGTTGTATCTCCGGTTGCATCTTTTACCAAACCGGACATTAAAAATACTATAGAAGTATTAGATCCTGTTTTTAATTGAGCTTTTCCGCTTGGTAACCAATTAATTTGATTATCACTATCTGCAACATACGTAGCATTTAATTGCACTTTTACTTGTCTACGCTCGACTATAGCTTTCATACGTGCCTGATTTATACTTGAAACTAGATCTTCTGAACTTCTATTCAAATTTTGATTATTCAACATATTCCCAAACATTGGTTCAGCCATCACAGCAATAATTGCCATAACCACAATTGTTACCATGAGCTCAATTAAGGTGAACCCTTCTTGCGGAATAATTCCCCTCATCCCCATAACCCCAAATAAACTTAAATTTTTTTATTTCTATATAAATTTTACGTTTTAGTTTTACAAAACGAATACAAACCAGATAAAGGGTATAAAAAAACAGATAACTGTCATATCACAATTATCTGTTTAACTATTTTAAAATCAGTATGTTAAATAAGTCACACTTTAGGCTTGCGTTACATGAATACGTAACTCTTTTGGAAGACTAAAAGTAATATTTTCTTCACGTCCTTCTAACTCTTTAGGTGCCTGAGCACCCCAGTCTTGTAAACGTTGAATGACTTGCTTAATTAAAATTTCTGGAGCTGAGGCACCGGCTGTTACACCAATTTTACAAGTTTCATTGAACCATGATTGTTCAAGCTGATCAGCATTATCAACAAGATAGGCAGCTTTCCCCATACGTTCAGCAAGTTCACGTAAACGGTTCGAATTTGATGAATTAGGTGAACCAACTACCAATACGACATCACATTTTTCAGCTAAGTCACGTACCGCATCTTGTCTGTTTTGAGTTGCATAACAAATATCATCTTTTCGTGGCCCTTGAATATTTGGGAATTTCGCACGCAATGCATCAATCACTTTCGCTGTATCATCAATAGATAAAGTCGTTTGTGTAACAAATGCAAGTTTATTTGGATATCTTACCTGAAGT
The DNA here is from genome assembly GCF_035615275.1 of Acinetobacter sp. IK23. Lineage (NCBI taxonomy): Bacteria > Pseudomonadati > Pseudomonadota > Gammaproteobacteria > Moraxellales > Moraxellaceae > Acinetobacter > Acinetobacter sp. IK23. The sequence goes on along the minus strand of NZ_JANBNX010000010.1, from coordinate 60,980 downwards.
GCTTCTACATCAGCCTCATCTTCTACCAGATAAATATCCCCACCTTTTAATTTGTCATATTGCCCCATCGTACCTTCAACTTCCGGGTGCCCTTCATGACCAATTAAAATTGCTTCCGTTCCTTCACGAGCATATTTGGTTACCTCAATATGCACTTTAGTAACTAAAGGACAAGTTGCATCAAATACTTTTAAACCTCGACGCTCTGCTTCTTGTTGGACTGCTTTTGAAACACCGTGTGCACTGAAAATTACAATTGAGTCATCTGGCACTTGGTCCAGCTCATCAACGAAAACTGCCCCTCTCTGACGCAAGTCATCTACCACAAATTTATTGTGTACAACTTCATGACGTACATAAATAGGAGGATTAAAACATTCCAAAGCCCGATTGACGATTGCTATGGCTCGATCAACACCGGCACAAAAACCACGCGGATTAGCTAACACAATTTCCATAACAGCCTCAAAATTAATAAAACAGGGGAACTTCTCTTAAATATTTGCAGTTAAAACTATTCAGTTTAAACGCACGGTACACTACAATAGCGAAGATATTTTATCATATCAGGAAAAATATCATGTCGGGTCTATTGTTTGTCGTTTCTGCTGCATCAGGAACGGGCAAAACATCTTTGGTGAAAGCCCTACTTGACCGTGTAAGCAATTTACATGTTTCAGTTTCGCATACTACCCGAGGTCAACGACCAGGTGAATTAGATGGTGTTCACTACCACTTCACAACAAAAGATGACTTTTTAAACCAAGTTAATCAAGATGGATTTATTGAATACGCTGAAGTATTTGGTAACTACTATGGCACTTCGCAAGCAACCGTAAAACAACAGTTAGCTCAAGGACATGATGTCTTGCTTGAAATTGATTGGCAAGGCGCAGAGCAAGTACGTAAGCTGTTTCCTGAATCTAAACAAATCTTTATTTTACCACCTACTCAATTTGACTTGCGTCAGCGTTTATCTAATCGCGGTACAGATTCAGTTGAAGTGATCGAACATCGTTTAAGCTGTGCTGTTGAAGATATGCAGCATTATACGAACTTTGACTACATCATTATCAATGATGATTTTAATAAAGCCTTACATGAGCTTGAAGCTGTGATTACAGCGAACCGTTTGGTGCTATCTCAGCAAGCAAAAAGACACCAAGCATTAATCCAAGACTTGATTACTCCTCAACCAAAACAGGAATAACTTGAGTCTAGAACGAAAGCCTTTTATACTATTTAGTCTGTTCAAATTTACCATTCCAGAACGAGAACTTTTATGGCACGCGTCACCGTTGAAGATTGTTTAGATCATGTAGACAACCGTTTTGAGCTTGTGCTCGTTGCAAGTAAACGTGCTCGTCAATTGGCACGTCAAGGCATGGAGCCAACTGTAGAATGGGATAACGACAAACCGACAGTTGTTGCTTTACGTGAAATCGCTGTAGGTCACGTAACGAAAGAAATTCTTAAACAACGTGAGCAAGATTATCAAACTTCGAGTCTTGATCTTGCCCTTTCTACAAACAGCTTGAATTTAGAAGGTTTTTCTTTCTAATTACTCCTGTTTCTATAAAAAACCATCGTTTCTTTGCGATGGTTTTTTATTTGGCTTCTTCATATTTAAAACATATTGGCAAAAACAATTATTTTCATTGAAAAAAAAATACACTTTTTCAACCGAAAAAATTGACAAGTTCCGCAATATGCTTTTCATTAAGAAGTAGATAGATTTAGTTTTTTAAGCAACAGAAAAAGGGTGGTCTATGCCAGGCGAAGAGGTCAGCCAAGCCAAGCAACAGCTCAAATTAATTATCGAACCTTACTTATCCGTAAGTGAAGTCGAGAAAGTGCTTGCTGCCTGTGATTTTGGAGATCTGGCACACACTGGTATTACACGTAAAAGTGGTGAACCCTATATTCTACATCCTATTGCTGTTAGCTGTATTTTAGCTAATATGCGATTGGACGCTGAAACTTTAATGGCAGCCCTTTTACATGATGTCATTGAAGATACTCAATATACCAAAGAAGATATTACTGAGCGATTTGGCCAAACTGTTGCAGAGCTAGTTGATGGCGTGACCAAGCTAAGCCAATCAAGTGATAAAGAATACAACAAAGCTGCGTCTTTCAGAAAAATTCTACAAGCCACACTGCAGGATCCGCGCGTCATTATTATTAAACTAGCCGATCGCTATCATAATATGACAACCTTAGGTGCTTTGCGTCCCGATAAACGTGCTCGTATCGCGCAAGAAACTTTTGATATTTTTGTACCTATGGCAAGATTAGTCGGCATGAATGAAATGGCTGATAATCTTGAAAATTTATGTTATCAAAATCTTGATTTAGATATGTTTGATAACGTCCAGAATGCATTACTCCAAACCAAACCCGAACGATGTAAATACCAAAGTATTTGGGAACAAAATCTAGCAGAGCTTCTGCACAACTACCATATTCAAGGCCGTATTAAAAAGAAAAATAATAATATTGAACTATTACGCCATTTCGTCAAAAGCGAGATGGATTTACAAGAGCTTACCCATAGTCATGCCTTTGAAATTGTTTTACAGTCAGTTGCCGACTGTGACCGTTTATTTGCAGCATTAAAAGAAAATTTTCAAGTTATCGAATACCAAGACCATATTCGACGCCCATTACCTGGCGGCAATCAATCTTTATTGATCAAGCTTAAAGGCGAAAAAACTACACTATCACTCACCATTCAAACTGAACTCATGCGTAAAGCTGCCCGTTTTGGTGTGGTACTCGGTGAAAATGCTCCACAAACTTGCCGGTCTGCCATTCAGGCATCAATGCAGAACTTAAATACACTCATTGATGGTGAATGTGCTAAAACAACTTTTAATGATTTATTAGATTACTTACATCAAGAAAAAATTTGGGTTTACACCCCACATGGGCAACTACACGAATTACCACAAGGCGCAACGGTAGTTGACTTTGCTTATTCAGCAAGCCTTTTCTTGGGTAACCATGCAGTAGGTGCAAAAGTTGATGGTGAAATTAAACCACTTTCAACTCCCCTAGTCAGTGGACAGGTAATTGAAATCATTACTGATGTTTTAGCAACTCCAAATCCGGACTGGTTAAGCTTCATTAATACTCAAAAAGCCCGCCGTGCGTTACAACATGTACTCAAAGATCAAGATATTGAAGAACAACGTTTAGTGGGTGCACAGGCACTTTCACGAGCATTAAAACTCTTTAACCGTTCAATCAATGATCTTTCAGAAGCAGATTGGCTAGATCTTTTACAATGGCGTCATATTGATAATAAAGATGCATTATTCGAGCAAATCGCAGTTGGAGACTTACTTCCTCAACTCGTAGCCAATCATTTGTTTGCAAACGACAAACATCCACAAGTAGAAAATTCAGACCGATTAATTCAGGGTACTGAAGGCATCGATGTTAAATATGCTCACTGCTGCAATCCAGTTTTAGGCGATCTCATTCAAGGTCATTTAACACGCCGTGGATTGATTGTGCACCGAATTCGTTGTCATAATTTACTTCACGAACAGCATTTACACCCAGAAAATATCATGCCGCTTCAATGGAAAGCAGATGATGTAGATGATGTACGCTTTACTGCCTACCTTGCAATTTATATGGCCATGAATGATGAGCAGGTATCAGACCTTATCTATCAATGCCGTAAAAATAATGCAGGGGTAGAAATGGTACATTCCAACGAGCAACGAACTTTCTTCAATATTGTAGTGAACAATCGTAAGCATATTGCAAAGGTTATTCGTGATTTACGCATGCACTACGGATTCCCACGTATTGAACGCTTAGATGCCCCAGCTCCGCAGGCGGAAATTTCCAAAGTTAGCTAAAATTTGTTCTGCTTTACTAAAATCTAACTTTCCAAAATCACTTAATTAATTAAATCGATGATACTTTTGTCAAAACGTATCATCGATTATGATGGAAAAAGATTTAATCAAGGAGAACCAAATGTCCCGTCAAGTCATTCATACTGAAAATGCCCCTGCTGCTATCGGCACATATTCTCAAGCCATTTTAGTAGGCAACACTCTATATCTATCAGGGCAAATTGGTTTAGATCCATACAGTATGGAACTCGTCGACGGTATTGAAGCTCAAATCCGCCGTGTATTTGATAACCTCAAAGCAGTTTGTGAAGCCGCAGGTGGCTCACTTGCAGATATTGCAAAACTCAATATTTTTCTCACTGATTTATCTAACTTCCAACTTGTAAACCAAATCATGGGTGAATATTTTGCTCAGCCATATCCAGCTCGTGCTGCACTTGGGGTAGCAAGTTTACCCAAAGGTGCATTAGTTGAAATGGATGGAATTGTTATTATTAATCAATAAGATAAAAATTAATTCTTAAATATTTAGTGAAAAACGTAAATACCACCGTGCTTAAAAATCTAGACAACTCTCAGATTTCCGCTTAGGTGGTATTTTTTTATCCAAAATCCCAATAAAGATAAATGAGATTTTAAATGAATTTCATTGACAAACGATAATAATTATCAATAATATCAATTATCGCATTTATATTTGGGGATCACTCCCATGTACGTTTGCTTGTGTCGTGGCATTACAGATCAAGATATTAAAGACGCTATTGAAAATGGCGCTGAAAGCTATCGTGAAATTCGCGATTTGCTTGATCTTGGTACTTGTTGCGGACGCTGTGCACCAGAAGCACGTGCTATTATTAGTGATGAATTAGCTGAAATTGCTGCACGCATTTCGGTAGCTGCATAATAAAAATTAGTATTTAACAGTTAATTATTGACTCCTCCACCGCTTTTTGCGGAACATTCATTGTTCCTCATTCAAGCGGTTTTTTTGGAAGGAAATTCACCTTTACCAATATTGTGTTGTTTTTGATTGCGATTTTCATTTGCTGTTCTATAAATTACTCGCCATCTCCATGATTGTTCACTAAAATGAACTCATAGATTGCCTTAATTGGATTAAGGCAGAAATTGTTTTGGAGTAGCTACAATGAAAGGCAATCGTGATGTGATCAATCAGCTTAACCAAGTGCTGTATCATCATTTAACTGCAATTAACCAATACTTTTTACACTCTCGCATGTTTAATGACTGGGGAATTGAACAACTCGGTTCTGCTGAATATAAAGAATCAATTCGTCAAATGAAGCATGCTGACAAAATTATTGAGCGTATCTTATTTTTAGAAGGCCTTCCAAATCTTCAACATCTAGGTAAATTATATATTGGTCAACATACAGAAGAAGTTCTGCAATGTGATATTCGCAAAGTGAAAGAAAACATTGAAGCTATTCAAAAAGCAGTCGCTTTAGCTGAAACAGAACAAGATTATGTAACGCGTGATTTAGTACAAGAAATTCTAGAAAAAGAAGAAGAGTATTGGGATTGGTTAGACACTCAAATTGACCTTATCGGTAGCGTTGGTATCGAAAATTATATCCAGAGCCAAATGTAATCTTGCATAAAAGAATCCCCTTGTAGTGCAAGGGGATTCTTTTTATTTATCTTTTAATAATTCCGAAAGTGTTGTGTGCTGCCCATAAAGGTGCTGCAAAATAAATATTTGTTGCTCTGCTTGATCTACTTTTCCATTGTAAGCAAGTAACTGAGCATATTTACGCAAATTATATGGAGTTGCTTTGTTCTTCACAAAATTTCCCCATTGAACTAATTCTGCTTCAGATAAAGTTACATTAGGATTAAGTGCAATCCACTTTAAACGTTGATCAAATTGAGTTAAAACAAAAATTCGATCGCTTCCCATAAACTCAGCATTTGGCTGCTTATTTTTAAACAGTAAATTACTATTCATGACATATACGTTGTAATCACGCCAAATTGCGATTATAAGCATCAAGCTTATGACCCATACTAAACGCAGAAGGTGTTTACTTAGTACAACGCCTTTCAATATCGGAGACTGGGCTTGAATTAGCCCCAATAAAAAACCACATGTCAGCAAGAAATAAGCATAACGCTGCGGAAACTCTAACATCGCATGAATAAGTACTGTACAGACCATCATAAACGCGATAATTGAGATCGTTTCTTTCGCTTGTTGATTTAACCAAAACAACCAACAAACAAACAAAGCAATCATTACTGTAGCAATTGGAATACCATTCCAAATAATGAGATCTAGCAACACATTATGAGCGCTTGTCGTCCACTCCGTCGTTGGGAAAAGAGCATAAGCAGACATTTGAGCAACACTGGTTTGATTCCATCCATATCCCAACCAAGGATGTTGCTGTACAGCGATTAACATTTGCATCCAAATATTAAAACGCAAATAACCAGAGCTTGCCCGTTCAGCCAAGCTACTCGTCTGAGTTATATCTGTATGCATCCATATTTCAATTAAACTTGTAATAAACGGTAAAACCAAACCAGCCATCAAGAAAAAGCCAGCACACCAAAGTAGGCCTTGAAATAGCCCAAACCGCTTAGGTTTGTTAAATTGCTTAATAGCCCAATAGATAAGTAAAAATGGCAAAACAATCCAAGAGGTTCGTGATTGACTCAGAACAACTGAAAATAAAATAATTAGTGCTGATGGCAAGAGCAACCAAACTGAAGCCTTGTTCTTTTCATATAAATATAAGCATCCTAAGAGTCCCATAATGAGAAAGGTTGCCATATTATTGGGTTGACCAAAGTTACCGTAAGGTCTATTACCAATCAAATGCAACATATGAGCAAAATTTGTATCAATATTTAACCACTGACAAATTGCAATAACGCTTGTTACAACCGAAACAATAACAATAAGTAAACTAAAACCTGTAAAAATTTGACCTCGCTGCTGTTGATCTAATGATAGGTTATAACCCGCCACCACCATAAACCAGAAGCCTAACAAGTAAAGTGAACTTAATAAAGCTGTACTAAAATCAAATACTAAACCAAAGCCCCACTGCACCACTGGAATTAAAATAAATGGTAACAATAATAATTGTGCACGCGGAATTTTAATATTTTGGTGAAAAAGCGCAGCTAAGACACTTAAACCTGCTACAAAAGTACTTATCTCACTAGAGAACATCACCCAAGGAATATAGTGAAATGGCGATAGCCACGCAAAACCCAACAGAATTGCTGCGAGGAATAGAAAGAATAGTTGCATAAAGACAGATTAGAGGCCAAAAACTTGAGATGAATTATACATGGAAGAAAGTGAGAAGAATTAGGTTCTCTATGTATCTTCTCACAAGATTTCCTAACTTATTTCCATGGTCGCAAGTCTACAATTTTAACGACTTGAGCTGAGTTTTTATCCATTAAAACAACCATATCTACAGCATTTGCTTTTAAAGGAACCCATGCATTAGCTTCTGGATATTTTTTTAAAATATTTTCTACTTGCTGTTTAGAGTTATACTCTTTAAGACTTTTTAGATTTTGTAAGTGTTGCAAAAGTTGTGATTTTATTTGGCTCAATTCTTTATAGTTTTTTGGATCTTGTGCTAAAGCTATTCCGCTGAATAATTCTTGAAACATTTCTTTTTGCTTTAGTTGAGGATCTTGAGAGTATTGAATACCAACAAATTTTGGGCCTAAAAATGAAGGTTGATATGATTTAGAAACCACTTCATTGTCACGTATTAATTCAAATTGATCGACACTGTATACTATCCATACAGGTCTGCCCTTAAACACATGATAACAGCCAAAAAGAAACGCACTAATTTGTAAAATACAAATAATAGCCAAATCAAACTTTAGAGTTTTTTTACCTTCTTTATATATCAACAATCCTAAAAGAGGCCCAACAATAACATCAACTAAAATTAGTAAAAATAATATGTGTTCTAGTCCTGTCGCTTTACTCAAAGGAGCGGGATACCAAACAAGAAAAATACAACAAAGCAATAAACTAATGACTATAAGTGAAAAAGTTATATGTACTATAAAGAACTTAATACGTTTACTCATATGTAATCCAAATAAAAAGCTGGAATAAATCCAGCTTTTTACTTTAAAAATTTAATTAGTTTTTACAAGAACCAGGAAGGTATTTCGCATCAATATCTGTACTATTTTTTGCATTTGCCGCTAAAGTAACACCATCTGGTTTTGCAGCATTACCACAAACCCAAGTAACGTTTTTAGCAGTATCTGTACCCGGAATCAGAGATAATTTTTTTGTATTTAATGCATCAGCATTTGCTTTATTACCATAGGTAATATCAACACCACCATTACCTACATCGATTTGTGATACGTAATTACCTTTATAATCAATATTTGTACCACCATCACAGTCTTTAGTCGCATTTTTACCACAAACAGCCGCCTTAATATCTTTTGGCCATTCACCCACATCTGTATAATAATCGTTCACAGCTGTTTTAACACCACCAGCCATATTTAAACCTTCAGTTACTTGTGAGCGAACTGTGTAATCTTGATAAGCAGGAATTGCGATCGCTGCCAAAATACCAATAATCGCAACCACGATCATAAGTTCAATTAATGTAAAACCTTTTTGTGCATTCATAGCCTTTTCCCCAAAGATTGTATATATGTTTTTATATAAGCTTTTTAAGCTACCAACTATATTGCAGCAACCATGCCAACTTTTATTTTTATTTAAAAACAGTAAGTTAAGATTTATCAAAATTAATTTTAGTAGTGTATTAAGCAAATAACTGACAAAAATTGTCACACAAAATTTCTAAGAACTGAATCACCAATAAAAATTACTTCACATGCTATTTCTTTTTTTTACTCTTTAATGTGATAAAAATCTCTTTAAAAGCAGCTAAATAGATGACAATTTTTGTCAACTATCGTATTTGGAATAATTTTTAAAAACGCTATTTTTTTAGGCAGATAAGCTAATTAATAATAATCGGTGCATTGCCCAATTCATTATTTTGATCCAGCATATTCTCATCGTAAAAACGTGACATTACATCACCAATTTGCTGAACCCCCATCACTACAGCTTGTAGATACTGTTTTTGTTTGAGCTGTTGAACTATACACTCACAAATCTTTTGCCACACTTGATCAGTCGTCGCGTTTCTAATACCGCGGTCAAATATAATTTCTACTGTTCGCTCACATAAATTTAAATAGAGCAACACACCGCTATTAAGCTCAGTATCCCAAACCCCAAGTTCTGCAAATAATTGTTGTGCCCTTAAGCGCGTATTTTGCCTATATGCTTGTGAACAAGGAATATGTCCTTCTATAACGACCTGTATTTCACCAACATGACCAAGTTCTGCTTGTTGAACAGCTTCAGCAATAGCCTGTTTATCTTTTTTATTGAAATAACGGCTACTAGCAGGAAAATAACATAGATGCTTAAACCAACGTTTTAAACTTGGCTCTATAGATTCCTCAATTTTGGGTTGAGTAATAATTTGTGTTGTTTCTGATGTTGTTACCATGAGCCTGAAGCACCTCCACCACCAAAACGACCTCCGCCGCCACCATAACCACCGCCTCCACCACCGAAGCCACCTCCGCGTCCACCCCCACCAGAACCACTTAAAATAGCCTGTAAAATAAGTTGGGCAATTGAGGTAATGAGTAAAAAGAAGATACCAAATCCAAGTAATAAACTAGTGACCACGCCTGCACCGTTTACAAAGCCTGCTACAGCTGCCGCAACACCTGCGGTAGAGGCACTAAGAGGTCGACCAACAATAAATGAGCCTACAATTCCAGCAATCAGAATAAACAATGCCATCGTCAGCGTTGTTTGTTTGGCTTGTTGTTCTTCGGCAGCCTGATGTTGGCGCTCTTTTAAATCTTGGGCAGCTTGCTGAGCAACTTCCGGATCTAGATTTAAAATTCTTGTAATTTCATCGACACCAGCATTTAAGCCTTGTGCATATTGGGCTTGTTTAAAGTAAGGTGTAATTTGATTTCGAATAATTCGACTTGCGACAATATCTGGTAATACGCCTTCCAAACCATATCCAGTTAGAATTTGTATTCTATGATCATTAATTGCAACTGCGATAAGCAAACCATTATCACGTTTATTTGAACCAAGTTGCCATTTCTCACCGACACGCAAAGCGTAATCAAAAATATCTTCTTGGCCCGTAGTCGGTACAATCACAATACCTATTTGTGCCTTACCTTGCTGATATAAATTTAAAATTTTCTGGTTAAGTTGCTGCTTTTCAGCTTCACTTAAAATATTGGCTTGATCAATGACAGGCTGATTTAATGTAGGTAAACCACGAATTGATTCACCATCAGCCATGTCATTCGCAACTTGAGCTTGAGGCCCGGCACTTGAAGCAGCCTGCTCATTTACTTTAGGCTTCGATGCTTGAACTTGCTGCTGTTGAATAATTTTACCTGCCACCACCGTGTCAGTTTCATCTGTAGCAGTGGCAATATTATTCTCACTCCAAGCCGCACTCTGAAAAAGAACACTGCAGCAAAGCACCATTAAGGTAATAACGAATACCTTAATTTGCTTAGACTGAAGCAATATCGTATTTCTCATGCGGCACTTCCTTGATTTAAATTAATCAAAAGAAACTTTTGGAGCCTGTTGAGCCGATGCTTCCGCAGAGAAATTAGCTTTCGGATGCATACCAATCACTTTTGCTGTTACAGCTTGTGGGAACTGACGGACATAAGAGTTATAGTCCTGAACAGTTGTAATATAACGATTACGTGCGACAGCAATTCGGTTTTCTGTGCCTTCAAGCTGAACTTGTAATTCTTGGAATTGGGTATTGGCTTTTAAATCTGGGTAATTTTCTGAAACAGCAATAAGTCGAGATAGTGCACCTGTTAACTGGCTTTGTGCTTGTTGATATTTTTCCAGTAATGCTGGGTCTTCTAATACTTCTTTATCAACTTTCAAACCTGCAACATTTGCACGTGCTTGAGTGACTTCTGTTAATACTTGCTCTTCATGTTTAGCATAGCCTTTAACCACATTTACAAGGTTTGGTACCAAATCTGATCGACGTTGATATTGGTTTTGTACTTCAGACCATGCCGCTGTTACAGCCTCATCTTTGACCTGTAAAGTATTATAGCCACAGCCGGAAAATAGTAAGGTGGTTGCAAGTGTTGTCGCGATTACCAGTTGTTTAAACGTTTTCATCGTCACTTCATCCTCAAGTTTTTCTTTATATTTTTAACCTCTTGTCTCGATTGTATGATGAATTTGGCATTATTGTGTTGCTTTTATTTTATAAATTTAAAAAACCGGATCTTTAAATCCAGTTTTTATTTTAGCTTGGTCGTTGCATTGTTTCTTCTTGGAAACTTGTCATTTGATATTCACCAGCCAAATAGCTTTTCCAGTAGTCGATCATATGTCCATAATCTGTTTGACTTGGATGAAAGTCCTTTTTGTAATAAGCAAAATATTCAGGTGTAAGTTGTATAAGCATTTTAACAAGTAAATATACGCCAAAAATATTTCCACCTATTTTAGGCAAGCTTTTCCATTTATCTTGCCAAAATAAACGAGTTGTTCCATAGAAAGCGAGACTTGCAAATCCTGTAGTGACACTACGCATTAATAATCGGCGAATACGGTCATCACCATAGACATGTTGATAGACATCAAATGCAACTGAACGATGTTCAATTTCCTCAATAGCATGCCAAACCCAAAGCTTCAGGGCATCTTGATCTAAAGTTTTTAGTAGTTCGGGATGCTGTAAAATATATCCACCAAGCAAAGCCGTAAAATGCTCAAATGCACATGTCAGTGCCAGCTGTAGCTTAGGTGGAATTGTTCTTAAATATTTATCACGTTCATTTAGCCACGCTTGAAAACGATCCAAATTATAGTCTTCACGGCGCCAAGCCTCATTAAATTCACCATGCGCTTTCGAGTGCATCGCTTCTTGCCCAATAAAAGCTGCAATTTGTGCCTGTAGTTGAGGGTCTGAAACTTTGTCGCGCACATTACGCACACTATTTACAAAAAACTGCTCTCCTACTGGAAATGTTGAAGAGAGTGCAGTTAAAAAATGAGACATTAAAGGCGAGTTCGCAAAATAATAGCGCGTGATTGCTTGAGGATTAAACTCAAGGCAACGTACTGTAATACCCAACGCTTTTCGACGATTTAAATATGATTTTTCTGACGTCATACCTGCGATGTTCATACTCAACACCTACTGTATTGAAGAAGGAAGCTTTGAGTATGTCTTGGGATTTAAGCACTAAAAAGGGCAAAAAAGCTTATTGTATTTGCCAAAAATGTCAAACTGACTAATGGTAAACAATAAAAAAAGCCTACTTGAAGTAGGCTTTTTTGAGTGATTTAACAAATTAATTTATTAAACACCAAGGTAATCTAAAATACCTTCAGCAGCTTGGCGACCTTCCCAGATTGCTGTAACTACAAGGTCTGAGCCACGTACCATATCACCACCAGCAAAGATTTTCGGGTTTGATGTCTGGAATTTGAATTCTTGCTTTTCAGCTGCAACAACACGGCCTGAACCATCAAGATTGATATTCACATTACCAAACCAGTCTGCTGGGCTTGGACGGAAACCAAACGCTAGTAAAACTGCATCAGCTGGTAAAACTTCTTCAGAACCAGGAATTGGTTCAGGGCTACGACGGCCACGACTATCAGGTTCACCCATTTGCGTAGTTACTACTTTTACGCCTGTTACTTTGCCATTTTCACCAACAATCTCGATTGGTTGACGATTGAATAGGAATTTCACCCCCTCTTCGTAGGCATTTTTCACTTCACGTGCAGAACCCGGCATGTTGCTTTCATCACGGCGGTATGCACAAGTTACATCGTGAGCACCTTGACGCAATGAAGTACGGTTACAGTCCATAGCGGTATCACCACCACCTAGAACAATAACTTTTTTACCGTCTAAGCTAATGTATTCACTAGGATCTTTTTCCCAACCTTGGCAACGATTTACGTTCGAGATCAAGAAATCAAGTGCATCATAAACCCCATCAAGGTCTTCACCAGGGAAGCCCCCCTTCATGTAGGTATAAGTTCCCATACCCATGAATACTGCATCATATTCTGCAAGTAATTCATCAATAGTGACATCTTTACCAATTTCAGTATTTAAACGGAATTCAATGCCCATACCTGTGAAAATTTCACGGCGGCGTTTCATGACATCTTTTTCCATTTTGAATTCTGGAATACCAAATGTCAGTAAGCCACCAATTTCAGGACGTTTATCAAATACAACTGGCTTAACACCACCACGTGCTAAAATATCTGCGCAGCCTAGACCTGCTGGGCCTGCACCAATAATTGCAACTTTTTTACCTGTCCATTTCACATGTGACATGTCTGGGCGCCAGCCCAAAGCAAAAGCTGTGTCATTGATGTATTTTTCAGCATTACCAATGGTTACTGCACCAAAACCATCATTTAAAGTACAAGCACCTTCACACAAACGGTCTTGTGGACAGACACGACCACATACCTCTGGTAAGGTATTTGTTTGGTGACAAAGCTCGGCAGCTTGGAAAATTTGACCTTCAGCAATCAGTTTTAACCAGTTCGGAATGTAGTTATGTACTGGGCACTTCCATTCGCAATAAGGATTACCACACCCTAAACAACGGTGAGTCTGATTAGTGACTGTTTCCGAAGTAAAAGGCTTATAAATTTCCACAAATTCTGCTTTGCGGACAGTAATATCTTTTTTCTCTGGATCTTGGCGTGGTACATCCAGAAATTGAAAGTCATTATTTAGGCGTTCTGCCATGTCTCTCTCCGTGGGTAGGCGCGGATTTCACTGTTGCCCGCACCTGCCTATGTCTTTGCAGTCGTGGAATTATTGTGGGTCAGCTTGTGTAGTTTTCAAAAGCGATTGCAAGTTAGCAGCTTTTGGTTTTACAAGCCAGAATTTACGGCTGTAGAAGTCAAACTCATTGCGGATTTTATAAGCCCAAGCACTACCTGTTTCTTTGATATGCTCATCGATAATACGCAACAAGAACTCTTTATGATCTTCCATAGATTCTGTTGAAATACGATTTAAATCAATCAACTCATGGTTGTAGTAATCTACGAAGTCATTATCAAGGTCAAGTACATAAGCAAAACCACCAGTCATGCCCGCACCGAAGTTATGACCTACTTTACCAAGTACAGTCACAACACCACCTGTCATATATTCACAGCAGTGATCACCTGCACCTTCGATTACAGCAAATGCGCCAGAGTTACGAACTGCAAAACGCTCACCCGCTGTACCTGCTGCAAAAAGCTTACCGCCAGTTGCACCGTACAAACAGGTATTACCAATAATTGCTGTGTTTTGTGTTTGGAAAGGTGAACCTTGTGGTGGGAAAATCGAAATACGACCACCCGCCATACCTTTACCTACATAGTCGTTTGCATCACCCTCAAGACGGATGTGTAAACCACCAGCGTTCCATACACCAAGTGACTGACCAGCTGTACCAGTTAAGTTCATTACAACTGGATGTGCTTCCATACCCAAGTTGCCGTAGCGACGAGCAATTTCACCCGATACACGAGCACCGATTGAACGGTCACAGTTCACAACATTAAAGTTGAACTGACCACCTGCACTTGACTCAATTGCAGGAAGCATTTCTGCAACCATTTTCTCAGCCAATACACCTTTATCGAATGGTGCATTACCTTGTACTTCACAGTACTGCGCTTTACCTTCAGCAGAAGGATGTGAAGTTAACAGTGCACTTAAATCAAGATGCGCATGTTTTTCAGTTTCACCCGGTAATACTTCAAGCAAGTCCACACGACCAATCAAGTCTTTTAATGAAGACACACCTAATGCTGCCAACCATTCACGAGTTTCTTCCGCAATGAAGTGGAAGAAATTGATGAGCATTTCTGGCTCGCCGATATAGTGCTCTTGACGTAAATGATCTTGTTGAGTCGCAACACCGGTTGCACAGTTATTTAAGTGACAAATACGGAGGTATTTACAACCTAAAGCGATCATTGGTGTAGAACCAAAGCCAAAGCTTTCAGCACCTAAAATTGCTGCTTTGATGACATCAAGACCAGTTTTTAAACCACCATCAGTTTGTACACGCACTTTGCCACGCAAGTCATTTACACGCAGTGCTTGATGCGCTTCACTTAGACCAAGCTCCCATGGCGAACCCGCATGGTGAATTGATGAAAGTGGAGATGCAGCTGTACCGCCGTCATAACCTGAAATGGTAATGAAGTCTGCATAAGCTTTTGCAACACCCGCAGCAATTGTTCCTACCCCCGGTTCAGATACCAACTTCACAGATACCATTGCTTTCGGGTTAACTTGTTTCAAGTCAAAAATTAACTGAGACAAATCTTCAATTGAGTAAATGTCGTGGTGTGGCGGAGGTGAAATAAGTGTTACGCCCGGTACTGAATAACGTAAACGTGCGATTAAGCCATTTACTTTACCACCCGGTAACTGACCACCTTCACCCGGTTTTGCACCTTGAGCAACTTTAATTTGCAATACTTCAGCAGAAGTTAAGTACGCAGGTGTTACACCGAAACGACCAGATGCAATCTGTTTGATTTTTGAGTTACGAATTGTGCCGTAACGAACAGGATCTTCACCGCCTTCACCAGAGTTTGAACGACCACCGATCGTGTTCATTGCGATTGCGATTGCTTCATGTGCTTCTGGAGAAAGCGCACCTAAAGACATCCCAGCCGAGTCAAAACGAGGCAAGATATCTTCAACTGATTCAACTTGCTCAACTGGAATTGAATTGGTTGTTTTTAACTTAAATAAGTCACGAATAGTCGCTACTGGACGATTATTCACCAACTCAGCATATTCTTTAAAGTCTTCGTACTTACCAGAGCGAACCGCTTTGTGTAATGAGTTAATCACATCTGGGTTGAACGCGTGGTACTCTTTATCAAATACGAATTTAAGCAAACCACCCTGATCAATTGGTTTACGACTTGACCATGCTGTCGCTGCTAATTTTTTCTGGTCTTTTTCGAGGTCAGCAAATGTTGCACCTTGAATACGACTTGGAACACCTAAGAAACACTGATCTACCACTTCAGATGATAAACCTACTGCTTCAAAGAGCTGACCACCACGATAAGAAGCAACGGTAGAGATACCCATTTTTGAAAGAACTTTTAATAAGCCTTTCTCAATACCTTTACGGAAGTTTGCTTGCGCATGGACTGGGTCACCTAAAAGCTCACCTTTAGCAATCAAATCATTGATCACATCATACGCAAGGTATGGATAAACAGCGGTTGCACCAAAACCAAGTAATACTGCAAATTGATGCGGATCACGTGCAAAACCAGTTTCAACCATGATGTTTGCATCAGTGCGCAGACCAGTTTTGATGAGGTAATGATGTACCGCACCTGTTGCAAGTGCTGCGTTTGCTGGTAATAAACCTTGGCTGATATTTTTATCTGTTAAGACAATTAAAGTTTTGCCATCACGGACTGCTTGCGCCGCTTCTTCACAGATACGTGTAATCGCAGCTTGCAAACCTTCTTCTTCGGCATAGTTTAAGTTGATATCAACTGCTTCATAACCCGGACGCTCAATGCTACGGATTTGCTGCATTTTTGAATTTGACAATACTGGACTAGAGATGATGATACGATCAGCATGCTCAGGGCCTTGCTCAAATACATTTTGCTCACGACCTAAACAGGTTTCTAACGACATTACAATTGACTCACGTAGCGGGTCAATTGGTGGGTTTGTTACCTGTGCAAACTGTTGACGGAAATAATCTGTCACGTGGCGTACTTGACGAGACAATACAGCCATAGGTGTATCATCACCCATAGAGCCTACTGCTTCCTGTCCACTTTCAGCGATTGGGCGTAGTAACTGGTCTCGCTCTTCAAATGTCACCATAAACATTTTTTGAGCTACTTTTAATGCCTCACCAGTTAAACCTTTATCAACCAGTTGTTCTTCAAGTTCTGGGTCTGCTTTTAAACGAATTGCATGATCACGTAGCCATTCGCGGTACGGACGCATGTTTTTCAAATGTGTACTCACATCTTTAGTATCGAGTACTTTACCTGTTAGGGTATCAACCACCAAAATTTGACCCGGGCCTACACGACCTTTAGAAACTACATCTTCAGGTTCATAGCCCCAAACACCGATTTCAGATGCTAAGGTGATGTAATCATTTTTGGTAATTACCCAACGCGCAGGACGTAAACCATTACGGTCAAGCATACAAATCGCATGACGACCATCTTGAATAACAAGACCGGCAGGACCATCCCAAGCTTCCATATGCTTAGAGTTGAACTCATAGAACGCACGTAAGTCTGCATCTAAAGTTTCAACGTTTTGCCAAGCTGGTGGAACGAGCATACGTAATGCACGGAATAAATCCATACCGCCACCCACCAAGATCTCAAGCATGTTATCTAGGCTTGAAGAATCTGAACCTGTGCGGTTTACAATCGGATTAAGCTCAGTAAGACCTGGTAATAATGGGTTTTCAAATTTAGGCGTACGTGCCAATGCCCAGTTACGGTTTGCTGTAATGGTGTTGATTTCACCATTATGCGCAAGGTAACGGAATGGCTGAGCCAAAGGCCAACGCGGTAATGTATTTGTAGAGAAACGTTGGTGGAATACCACAATATGCGATTTTAAGCGCTCATCTGCTAAGTCTGTATAGAACTCAGCAATTGCCGCAGGCATCATCAAGCCTTTATAGCTAATGACTGTTGAACAAAGTGTAGTCACATAAAATAGCGGATCTTTTTGGAGTTGTTGTTCCGCACGGCGACGCGCCAAAAATAACTTACGGTTAAATTCAACCTCAGTTACACCCATTGGACAGTTCACAATGACTTGTTCAAAAGCTGGTAAAGATTGAAGCGCAATTTCACCTAATGCATCGTTATTTGTAGGAACGATACGCCAAGCAAGTACACGTAAACCTTCTGACTCGATTTCTTTCGTTAAAATATTTTTAGAGTGCTGTGCTAATGCTGGATCAATATTTAAAAATACCGTACCCACAGCAAAAATTTCACTGAGTGTAATATCACTTAGTTTTTTTGCTTCATCACGGAAAAATTGCTTTGGCATCGCCAATAATAAGCCGCAACCATCTCCCGTCTTGCCATCTGCGGCAATACCACCACGGTGCGTCATGCAACTTAAACTGTGAATCGCGGTTTCTACTAGATGATGACTTGATTCACCCTTCATATGGGCAATCAGTCCAAAACCACAGTTATCCTTAAACTCATCAGGCTGATATAAACCTTGAGCGGGAGCTACAGTATTAGGCGATGGCATGTGCATAGCGTACCCTTCTTTCAATAAGGCTCTTTCGAGCGTCAAACAAACAACTTCTTTTTGCGATAGTGCCTACCGATGATAGTTAGCTCAATGTTTCGCAAATAAAAAATTTTGGGCTGATAAGCCAATATACGCTGTTCCATTTTTACGTACACTGGTTTTTGCTAGAAAAATGTTTTGACTTATTTCGCACTCTTTTAAAGCAGTTCGACCCCACGACTCTGCATAGAATTCACTTCTTAGAGGGCTAAAATAGTTTGCAGCACATTAATAAGCACAACAATAAAGCAAAAATTGTGCCATATAATAAAAATCAATCTAAGTACTTATATTCAATATAAATATATCTATTTTATTCGCGTTATCACACCAAAAAATGACTAAATATGCACCAGATATGGTCAAAAAATATTATTAGATTTTATTTTGCACCAATATTGTGCATATTATTGAGCGAATTATCTCCTTTTTCTGCCCTTATTTGAGGCATTTTTATTGAATATCGTTTGAACGTGTTTGAGCTGGCTTATTAGGTTGATCAATATTTGAATTCGATTGTTGTACATCCACTACATTTCCTTGAGCATCACGGCGAACAATAGTGGTCTTAGTAGCTGAATTGGTCGCAGGAGCTTTCGGCTGAACATTGACTGCAGCATTAGTTGATCCAGCCATCAATAATGATTCATCAATTGTAGGCAGAGCGGCTGGACGCAGACGAACTTCATAAAGCTGATTATTACCACCTTTTATCTCATCTGCACCCAAATCATTGACCAAAGGAGCATAACTTGAGAACTGTTGTGGCTGAGGCTTAATAGACTCAGGCAATTGTAGGTTAATCTGCGTTAACTGCTGAATTGCATCGTCTGAGCGTTTAAAGGTTCCATAAACCAAAACATACTGCTCCGCTTGCTGTTCACCACTTAAGCGAAAATAAATAAATTTATTACGATCACTACGATTTTTTAAAAAGTTTTTAATGATGTCTTCATCAGAGGCTCTAAATATCTCAAGCGTCCATTGTTTTTTATTTTCGTTAATAAATTTCGTACCACGAAACTCTGGTTCATGCTCACCAGATGCAACTGTACGAGTTGTTAGATCAAGTGGACGAACTTCATCAGCTAAAGCACCCAAGTTAGGTGTCGTAGCAACTTTCTCTGGTTGAATTTGAACAGGTGCATCAGAATCAGCTGACTTTTCAACTTCAACCAGTTTCTTGCTATCGGTAATTACCCAAAAAATGAAGGCCAGCAACAAGCAGGCAATACCACCAACCAACCAGATATATTGTTGAACATTCTGCCAAAATGTACGTGATACAGTCATGCTTTACCTTATCTATTATCCGTGTTGATTTGCCAAAATAGCTTGCTTCATTAATTCGACATCAAAGTCTTTAGTAATGACAGCTTGTCCAAGTTGTTTTAATAACACCAAACGTAATTGCCCATTGAGAACTTTTTTGTCATGCGCCATGTATCCAAGGAAATCATCCAATGGAATTTGGGGACATGATATCGGCAAATTCGCACGTTGAATGATTTTTTTTGTACGAGCTACATCTTCATTTGAGATCCAACCCAAACGTTGTGATAAATCTGCCGCCATGACCATACCAGTTGCAACAGCTTCACCGTGTAACCAAGTACCATAACCAAGATATGACTCAATCGCATGACCGAAAGTGTGGCCTAAATTAAGTAAAGCACGTTCCCCTTGTTCTTTTTCATCATTAGCAACGATACGCGCTTTGTGAGCACATGAACGATAGACAGCTTCTGCAAGTAAATTAGCATCTCTCGCAACAAGCCCATCCATATTTTCTTCAAGCCATACCAAGAAATCGACATCACCTAAAAGAGCATATTTAATCACTTCAGCTAAACCTGCTGAGAGTTCACGTTCTGGCAATGTATTGAGTTGTGCCATATCAGCCAGAACAACTTGCGGCTGTTGAAAAGCACCTAACATATTTTTACCAAGCGGATGGTTGATTCCTGTTTTTCCACCAACACTTGAATCTACTTGTGAAAGTAATGTGGTAGGAACCTGAACAAAATAAACTCCACGCTGGAAACAAGCAGATGCAAAACCAGCCATATCTCCAATAACACCGCCACCTAAAGCTAAAACGGTACAATCACGGTTAAAACCAGCTTCAAGTAATGCATCAAAAATTAAATTTAGATGTTGAATATCTTTGTATTTTTCACCATCAGGCAAAATACAAGTCGCAACTGTTTTACCTAAACTTTTTAAAGCTTCCTGATAGTGGCTTAAATATAAAGGCGCAACCGTCACATTACTGACTATCATGACCTGTTGACCATGAATATAAGGCTCTAGTAATTGTTTCGGGTCAAGTTGACTACCAATAAAAATAGGATAACGGCGTTCGCCTAATTCAACATGTAATGTTTGCATGAATTTATAAAACCACTAGTCAGTTTGTCTATTTTAGCTTGTTCGATAGAATAAGTTGCAAAATCTTTTGTGCGAGATCACGTGCAGCCCCTTGATTCGTTTCAATCGTATAATGCGCAACTTCACGATACAAAGGATCCCTGATCTTTAATAGGTCTCGCAATTTCTGTTCAGGATTTTCAACTTGTAATAATGGTCTATTTTTGTCGCGGTAGGTTCTTTGTAATTGTAATTCGACAGGTGTATAGAGATAAATAACTATTCCGCGTTGCTTTAAAAATTCTCGGTTAGGCGCTTGGGTAATTGCTCCACCACCTGTTGCCAACACCAACGCTTTACGTAAGGTCAGCTCATTTAAAACCACAGTTTCACGAGTTCGGAACCCAACCTCTCCCTCTTTTTCAAAAATCCAAGGAATAGTTGCCCCTGTCTTGCGCTCAATTTCATGATCACTATCTAAAAATTCACGCCCTAATAGTTCTGCTAAATGACGTCCAACGGTTGTTTTTCCTGCCCCCATGGGCCCTACCAAATAAATATTTGGTAGGGTTTCAAACGCTTTGCTTGGCAAGGCGCCACCTATTTCAATTGCTTTCATTGAAAAATATATTAATGATTTCTCGCCAAAGTGTCATTAACAATTCGTGGTGTTACAAAAATCAGTAACTCTTGTTTATCATCAGACTTTACATCTTTTCTAAATAAACGCCCAACTAAAGGAATATCCCCAAAGAATGGAACTTTAGTTTGGGTATTTGTCGTTGTTTGCTCGAATACACCACCTAAAATGACGGTTTCTCCGTTATCAACCAGCACATTGGTATTAATATTATTCTTATTCAGAATTAACTCACCATTTGGTGCTTCACCCGCCACCGAATCCTTTGAAATATCTAATTTCATTTGAATTTTACCGTCAGGCGTAATGCTAGGTGTAACATCAAGACTTAAAAGAGCATCTTTAAATGATGTTGTGGCTGCTGAACCCGCACCAGATATCGTTGTCGTTAGATAAGGAACTTGTTGACCCGTGGCAACTTTTGCAGTTTGCTTATCGGCAGTCATGACTTTAGGGGTTGAAATGACTTCACCATAACCATCAGCCTGTAAAGCTGAGAGTTCAAGATCTAACATAAAATCAGACATACTGATAAGACCAAAGGCAATACTTCCCGCCGGATTAGAGACTCCCAAATCAACGTTTAAGTTATCTGGACGTTCGATGGTATATTTATAACCTCCAGTAGTTTCATCTTTTTTAGGGTCACGTAAATTCCATAAAGTTGTTTCACTACCACCAACCAATAAATTTTTATTATTAGTAATACCTTGTGAAAGAATACCCCACTTAACTCCAAGTTCTTTAGTAAATGACGTAGACGCTCTGACGATACGAGCTTCAACCATCACCTGCTTAACTTGAACATCAAGTAGTTCAATCATTTTACGAATTTTATCAATATTTTGTGCTGTATCATTTACAATCAAAGTATTAGTCCGGGTATCAGCAACAGCGCTACCACGTGAACTTAATAAGCTCTCCAACGCAAGAGAATCAGAGTTTGCGGTACGATTTGCAACTGCACCTTTACCATCACGAGTATCTTCAATCAACTTAAGCACATCAGTCGCTTTCGCATAACTCAAACGAATATAATCTGTTTGGATTGGCGCTAACTTAATCGTTTGAGCTAAGGCTTTTGCCTCATCATCTTCTGCTTTAATTAATTCAGTAACAGGAGCAATCCAAATTACATTTCCATTACGACGTTTATCAAGATTCTTAGTTTTTAAAATAATATCTAGTGCTTGATCCCAAGGTACATCTTTCAAACGTAGGGTGATGTTACCTTGCACACTATCAGCAGCCACCATATTGATGCCTGTAAAATCGGCAAGCAACTGTAATACACGACGCACTTCAATGTCTTGGAAGTCTAATGAAAGCTTATTACCAGAATAACTTGGTGCTTTATACGAAGCTGATGTACTTTTATCTTGTGGACGTTTCAAACTAATAGTGAGCTTATTTTCAGCTTGATAAGCCATATATTCATAACTACCAGATGACTGAATTGTGATTACACCAGCACCTTTTTCATTATAAGCATCGATACTTGATACGGGCGTTGCAAAATCATTTACATTTAAACGACGTGCTAAATGTGTCGGAATCTTTGTACCTAATGTTCTTATAACAACCTTACTGCCTTGTTGTTGAACATCTACAGGTGTATTACTTCCCAAAAGATCGACAACAACTAAACCTTCTCCCTGACTACCACGCTGAAAGCCAATATTTGAAACACCTTGTGGTTGTGCGGTAGCTGCTGGTATCGGCTTATTCGTTGTTTGAGCTGAATTAATTTTTAGAATAAAAGTATTTCCTTCCACGCGCGTTGTAAAAGCACCAGCATCTTTTAGATTTACAGTTAAGCGTGAACGTACATCATCTGAAGTCACATCAACGGAACTTGCTTCATTCGTTGCAACAGCAATTTTAGACTGCTTTAAACTTTGTTGCGCCTTATCAAAATCTAGTATTAAACGCGAAGGGTTTTCAAGTTGGTAAGCTTGTGGTTGTGGAGGCAAACCATTAAACATGACTCTAATTTCTGTACCCTGACCTGCAATTTGCGTTGGTACAATATTGGTCATGCTGACCTGTGCAGATGCAGCCTGCATAATTGCAATCGCTACAGCCCCCATAGAAAACTGACGGAATACCTGATTCATTGTCTGACCATCCCCAATAAATAATCTTTAAAAATACTTTTTCGTTGTTATTCCCTAAATATTAGGGTGCAGGCCCAATCAAGACCAATGTTCTCGGTCTTTCGACATAGCCTTCTCGACCATCTGGCACGATCTCGACCAAATCAATCTGAGTCGGACTAATCTGGGTAATACGGCCC
The DNA here is from genome assembly GCF_035615275.1 of Acinetobacter sp. IK23. NCBI lineage: Bacteria > Pseudomonadati > Pseudomonadota > Gammaproteobacteria > Moraxellales > Moraxellaceae > Acinetobacter > Acinetobacter sp. IK23. Next base: position 37,349 of record NZ_JANBNX010000010.1, on the reverse strand, counting down.
TGATTCATGCCCATATAATTGCCCACTTGTACGCGTTCAACTTGATGATCTGGCGTCTGGATAAGAGCTAATATTTGACCACGACTATTGCGCATGCTTCCTTTCATACTTAAAGCCTCAAGTGCATAACTTTCTAATGGCTGTGGCGTACGTGAGAAATTTGGATAAACACGTTTTCCAGCCATAATTTTGAGTTCAGCAGCCAGTGAGCTTGGCATAAATGGACTTTTTAATTGATGAGCAGCATAATTAAATTGTGGTACAGGAGTAAAAATAGGTGCTGGTTCAATAGCTAGCGGCGGTTGATTACGGATATTTGCCATTTGCTGATTGACTGCATCAATTCTTGAATCACATCCTACAAGCGCAGCACAAGCCAAAATATAAAGAGTAATTTGCTTAATTTTCATCATAACTCTCCTATTTCGGCTGAGCAGTCGTGCTAGTTGAAGCAGATGGTGTTGGAGCTTGGGTCGATTGCTCCGCTGTATCTGTTGCTTCTACATAGCGATAGGTTTTCGCTTTAATAGAATAATTCAATACAGGAATATCAGATTTGCTGTCTTTAGTTGGAGATACATCAACAGTAAAGTCATGCATGGTTACGATACGCGGCAACGCAGCAATACTACTCACAAAAGCTCCAAAGGCGTGATAATCACCTGTAGCTTCTATCGCAATCGGTTGTTCAATAAAGACTTCCTGTTTGACTTCATTTTCCAAGCGAATATTTTTAAATTTCAATCCTGAGTTCACACCAGTTAAGTTAATATCCTCAACCAAACTAGGAATCTCTGTTTCTTTAGGCAACTGCTCTAATTGCTGATTAAAATTTGCTTGCATCTCTTGAAGTTGGACTTGATACTGCCGCAAGTTACGTAATTTCGAATCTTTTTCTCGAAATTCGTTTAACAAGTTACTTTCCTGAGCTTGAGCATTATCAATTGCTTGTAACTTTGGCTGAATAGCAACAAAATAACCCAAAGCTAATACAGCAAAGAAAATAAAAATCCAACAAGTAATTTTTACAGATATGGGCCAACTACCATAGTTGTTCATATCGAGCGTATTAAATTGTTGAAGGAATTTATCGAGATTAAATTTCTTTTTCTTTGAAGCCGATTGCTCTAACGATAACTCTTGAAGTTCATCTTGACTCATTTGGCTGCCCCCGTATCTTTAGCTACGGCTGGTTTATCAGCATTATTATCAGCTGTGGTCACGCCCATTTCCCCTAAATCGACAGTCACAACAAAACTACCGTAATTATCTTCTACTCTAGGAAGAAGAGAACTTGCTGCCTTATCTTTTTTATCTTCAGTAGCCAAGAAAGAATTCATAAAAGCATTTCGATACCAAGGAGATGCTTCAAGATTACGCAGTAGTTCAGCTACCGTATTTGGACTTTCAGCTTTACCTTCAATCGTAAATTTATCCCCAGTTCGGCTAAATTTTGTTAAATACATTGCAGGCGGCGTGACTCTGACTAATTCATCAACCAGTCTTACCACAACTGGACGCTGACTCTGTAAATCTTGAATCAATTTCATACGCTCAATGATGGCATCACGTTGTTCTTGTAAACCATTTAATGCTTTTAATTGCTGATCAAGGTTTTGATTAGTACTTGTAATAAGTTGATTTGCTTGTTCTTGATCATCTAATTTATGATCAAAATAGAACCACCCCCCAAATACGGTTGTAATTCCTAACACAACCACCCCAAAGCATAACGTTATAAATTGTTTTTTTCTTTGCTCCCTCAGCTCTTCACGCCAAGGTAGTAAATTAATTGTTGCCATTAATCAAAACTCCTTAAAGCCAAGCCACACGCCACCATTAAAGATGAGGCATCATTTTCAATTTTTTGAACGTCGACTTGAGGAGAAAAACCCATCTGTAAAAATGGATTGGCAATAGTGACACGGTAACCTAATTTTTGCTGCAAAAGCTTGGCAAGACCTGGAATATTCGCATTTCCGCCTGCAAGCAGGATATGGTCTATTTCGTTAAACTGAGATGAAGAAAAGAAGAATTGTAAAGAGCGAGCTGCTTGCTGAACTACAGCATCTAGAAACGGATCTAATACTTCAATTTCATAGTCATCTGGTAAAGAACGATCTTTTTTCGCTCGACTTGCCTCTTCTAAAGACAAACCATAACGACTTTGAATTTCAAGCGTAAGTTGTTTTCCGCCAAAAACTTGCTCACGGGTATAAATAATTTTGCCGTTTTGCATGACAGACAATGTTGTCATGGTATGGCCAATATCTAAAACCCCTATCGTATTTGCACCCATAGGTAAGCTATCAGCAAACACACTAAATGCGCGCTCAACAGCATAACTTTCAACATCAGCCAATTTAGGATTTAAATCTGCCAACTCAAGAACCTCAACGCGCGTTTCTACGTTTTCCGTTCTTGTTGCGACTAAGAGTACATTTACACGATTTGAATTCGCAAGCCGGTCAGGTAGAACCTCAAAATCTAGGCTCACCTCATCTAAAGGGAACGGTATATACTGCTCCGCATCTACACGAATCTGAACTTCACGTTCATCATCGCTCATATCCGCATCCATCTCGATAGTTTTATGAATAACCGTCGATGTAGGAACAGCAATTGCAGCATTTTTGGTTTGGGGATTTGCTAAGTTAATCGCCCTTTCCAATGCTTCCGCTACTGCTTCTGGATTTAAGATATTTTTTTCAACTACACTGTTTTCAGGTAAAGGCATCAAAGCGTAGCTTTCAACCCAATATTTACCGTTCTTGACAGAGAGCTCTAACAACTTAACAGAAGTCGAACTAATATCGACGCCCATTAACCCCTTATTAGGTTTACGATATAACCTGAGCACACTATTGTCCTATTATTTTTTTATCCCCAAAAAAAATTACAAACCAACAATCTCGGTCTTTATTTTTACACGGATACAATATCTCATCTAACAATCCGCATGTCTAAAGGCTATACTGACCACAATTAGTTTGTATTCGATCTTATTAAAGCTTACTTATCATGAAAAAGCTATCCAGTTTGGGCTTCGTGCGTCCAATTTTTTTGATCATTATTATTATCTTAGTCTCACTTCCGATGGGATTTTATGGCATGTATCTCTATATTGCCCCAACCCTCCCGGAAATGAGTTCATTAAAGAAAGCACCACTTCTAAAACCATTACAAGTCTATACAGCCGACAATCAACTTATTGCTGAGTATGGTGGTAAACTTTCGATACCGGTCGAGTACAAACAAATTCCTCCTGCTTTTATTCATGCATTTTTAGCTGCAGAAGACTCATCTTTCTTTGAGCATAGCGGTATTAGCTTTAAAGGTTTAGGTCGTGCTTTAAGCGAGAGTGTGACTGGTTCCGATGTGCAAACGGGTGGTTCGACTATCACAATGCAGGTCGCAAAAAACTATTATTTAAGTCCCGAGAGAACGTTAAAACGTAAACTAACAGAAATCTTTTTGGCTCGGAAAATTGAGCAAAACTTATCTAAAGAAGACATCTTAAGTCTTTATGTCAATAAGATTTTCTTGGGGAAAAATGCGTACGGTATCGCAGCAGCAGCCAAAATTTACTATAACAAAAGCATTAATGAACTTAGCATTGCTCAAATGGCAATGATTGCAGGTTTACCAAAAGCGCCATCCAAATATAACCCTGTTGTTAACCCTGAACGTGCACTTGAACGCCGTAACTGGATTTTAGGCCGTATGTTGCAACTCGGTTATATTTCTCAAGCGGAATATCAAAAAGCTGTGGCTGAGCCTATCAATTTGAATATGCCTAACCGCGACTTAAATAATATTCATCCATATGCTGGTGAAATGGTTCGCTCAGAGCTTGTAAAACATTTTGGTGAACAAGCCATTGACTCAGGTTATAAGGTTTATACGACCATTAATGCCCAACGTCAGGCTATTGCTGAGAAATCTGTACAAGATGGTCTTGAGGCCTATGACAGACGTCATGGTTGGCGTGGCGCAGAAGCACATGATAAACCTTTAAGCCAATTTAGAGCTTATGCTAACACCTACCCCGCAGAAGTAACTAAAGTAAATAGCAATTCTTTTGAAGCTTTAATGCAAGATGGTTCCACCGTCACTGTGCAATGGTCCGGCATGTCATGGGCCCGCCCCTATCGCAATGCAAATAGCGTAGGTGGAGCACCTTCACGTGCATCTCAAATTGTTAAAGTGAAAGATATTATTCGCTTACGTCCAAATGAAGCTAAAACTGCATGGTCGTTAGTTCAAGTACCAAAAGTTCAAGGCCAGCTTATTGCAATTAATCCAAATGATGGCTCAATTGAAGCGATTGTTGGCGGCTATAATTTTTATCAATCAAAATTTAACCGTGCTTTGCAAGGTTGGCGTCAACCGGGTTCTACCATTAAGCCATTTCTTTATGCTTTGGCATTAGAACGTGGTATGACACCTTACACCATGGTCAACGATAGTCCGATTACCATTGGCAAGTGGACACCAAAGAACTCTGATGGTCGTTACCTAGGCATGATTCCATTACGACGCGCTTTGTATTTATCTCGTAATACTGTATCAGTAAGACTTTTGCAGACTGTAGGAATTGAACGTACTCGTCAGTTATTCATGGATTTTGGTTTACAAGAAGATCAAATTCCACGTAACTACACTATTGCCTTAGGTACACCTCAAGTATTACCAATTCAAATGGCAACGGGTTATGCAACTTTTGCAAATGGTGGTTACCGTGTTCAACCACATTTCATCCAACGTATTGAAGATGCATACGGTAAAGTTATTTACGAAGCTAAACCAGAATATGCATGTATTCCATGTATTAATGCACCTGAAACAACAGATGATGCTCAAGCAACCACACCAGATGATCAAGTTGTTGAAGTGACCAATAAAGAGTTGGAGCAGAAAGAAAAAGCAGCAAAACAGCTTAATCTTAAACAAACAGATAAAAATAACAGTCAATATCGACAAGCTCAGCGTATTTTAAAATCAAGCTCTGCTTATGATATGGCGAATATCTTACGTGATGTAATTGAGCATGGTACTGGTCGTGCTGCACTTAAAATTGGCCGTAGTGACTTGGGTGGTAAAACAGGTACAACAAACGATGCAAAAGATGCATGGTTTGCAGGTTTTAATGGCAAATTAGTCGCTATTACTTGGGTTGGTTTCGACCAACCAACGACACTTGGTCGTCGCGAGTATGGTGGTATTGCCGCATTACCAATTTGGATTAACTTTATGGATCAATCGCTTAAAGGCACTCCAGCGTCTTGGGTTCGTTTAGAGAAAGATGCTCAAGCACCTATTTCTCGTGAAAAACAAGATGTCGCAAGTGAAGTTGGCGATAAGAAAACATATCGCGCAGCGCCACCATTGGCTCGACCACTTTATCGTCCTGCACCGCCACAGCCTAAAAACACTACCAATGACTTCGATGACTTACCAGGCGAAGAAATTGTAATTCCATCTAAAGCAGCGCCTCCAGCAATGAAGCCCGCACAAGGAGCATCACCGAAGCGTGACAAAGATGAATTAGAAAACTTGATTAACCAAATTGAGTAAAAATAAAAAAGCCATCGTTAGATGGCTTTTTTATTACGCATTTGAAAAAGATATATTTGAAATGATGCTGTTACTTGCAGGTGTGATTGCTGTTCTAATTGCATACGGCGCTCTGGAGAAGCCTTGTATGCATATGGCGTCATAGCGATCAGATTTTTTAAAGCATCTTGGTCAAGTAATAAAGGAGCATCTATAATTTGCTGTTCTTTCAACTCAAATAAATCTTGCAGTTGTTCAACAAACTTTTGCGGTGTGTGCGGATTGACCTGCTCAAACAGTGCCTCACGCATCGCATATAAATGTTCAGTTGCAGGTGTGACAACAATTAAATATCCATCATCTTTTAGCACACGTAAAATTTCTGCTTGGGGAATTGGACTAAAAAGGCTGGTACACACATCCATACTTCGATCGATTACCGGTAAAGTCGCTCCTGTACCAACAACCCAAGTCACGTTGTGATTTAACTTTGCTGCGCGTTGTACAGCATTTTTCGCAATATCTACACCTACACACTGCTCAACAGCATCTTGCATTGCACTTGTGTAGTAACCCTCACCACAACCAATATCAAGTACTGATTTAGCTTTAAGCTGCTTTAGCAAAGCAACCACAGCTTGCTTTAAAGGTTGATAATAGCCATCCTGTAAAAAGGCACGGCGCGCATCTACAGACTCTGGAGTATCTCCTGGATTTTTACTGTGCTTATGTTGGACAACATGTAAGTTTACATAACCTTGTTTTGCAATGTCATAGCTATGACCCTGATCACATCGCCAAGTTTTATTTACCAGCTCTAGTCTTTGACGACACACAGGACACATTAAATTTTGCATAGTCACTTTTAATTATTCTCTTGTTCTTTTTGTTGTAAATAAGCCTTTGCGTGCAGTCCGACAAATGTGCGGCCTGCATTTGTTCCAGAAATCCATTCATCTACATCAAACAAATCAAATAAACCAATTTTAATTAAAGTCGGAATCGCAATTTTTAATTCCTCTTCAATTTGGCCGCGCTGCCCTGCATTATACAAATCAATATTATGCAACATCGTCGCTACTGTTCCAGTTTGTACTTTACTACCATCTTTAAGTACAACTTGAGGTAATACTTCCCCATCACTAACCACTTTTTGGTTAATTACAGATAATTGGTCTAGCCCAACAACCTTTGTCATTTACCTCTCCAATAAAAAAAGCCAGTAGAAACTGGCTTTATATTGACACCAAAATAATTTCTAGCGCAATTTTAAGGTCATTAAGCCTAATACGACTAGTATAATCGTAATAATCCAGAACCGAATAACTACTTGAGTCTCTTTCCAGCCTTGTTTTTCATAGTGATGATGTAAAGGTGCCATCAAGAAGACACGCTTATTCCGCATCCGTAGCGATCCAATTTGCAGGAATACCGAAACAGCTTCCATCACAAAAACACCGCCCATAATCGCAAATACGATTTCTTGGCGCACCATCACGGCAATTGTTCCAAGCATCGCACCTAGAGCTAAAGCACCCACATCACCCATAAAGACTTGCGCTGGGTGTGCGTTATACCAAAGAAACGCCAAGCCTGCACCAATCATAGCAGAACAGATCACAACCAGCTCTGAAGTATATTTCACATATGGAATATGCAAATAATTAGCAAAACGGATGTCACCAGATAAGTAAGCGAATACACCTAAACCTGAAGCAACCATAACCACTGGCATAATGGCCAAACCATCCAAACCATCAGTTAAGTTAACCGCATTAGACGCACCATTAATGACTAAATAAGTGAATACAATAAATGCTAAACCCAAAGGAACGATAGAAAGTGGAATAGAAAGATTCTTAAAGAAAGGAATCAATAAATCCAACATATTTGCAGTATGTTCTGCATTAGATTGTTCAGTTGCAATTAAATATAACGCAATACCAGCACCGAGTGACGCAATAGAAGTCCAAAAGAATTTCTTACGAGCAGGTAAGCCAGCATTGTCTTTGTAGCGGATTTTAATCCAGTCGTCTGCCCAGCCAACCGCACCAAACACAACCATCACACCAAGCACAATCCAAACATACGGATTAGATAAATCAGCCCACAATAGAGTACTAATACCAATTGAAAGCAGGATTAGAATCCCACCCATCGTTGGTGTACCCATTTTTTTGGCATGATTTTCAGGAGCAAACGAACTTACTGCCTGACCGTATTTTAACGCTTGTAATTTACGAATCATGATCGGTCCGAGAACCAAACCAATGGTCAGTGACGTTAATACACTGAGTAAAGAACGTAATGTTAAATAACGAACGACTTGAAACGAACTGTGATAGCCCGCAAGTTGTTCAAACAACCATAACAGCATTTAAAGTTTCTCCATCAAATCAGCCATCAACGTTTCCATATGAGTAAAGCGAGAACCTTTAAACAGGAAACTCATGGACTGGGGTTGATGTGTTTGGATTAGATTGATTAAAAATGGAAGCGCCTCAGCTTGAGTCTGAAATGCTTTCAATTTATTAGAATGAAGGCCTGCACCTTCAAGAGCTGCCGAGGCAAACTGCCCAACTGCAACAATATGGTCTAAAGGAAGTTCTGCAAGATCTCGACCTAAATCGTGATGCTCTTGCCAACTACTATCGCCAAGCTCTCCAATATCACCCATCACCATGACTTTAATGCCATTTTGCTGAAGTAATACTTGTGCCGCAGCACGCATAGAGGTTGGATTGGCGTTATAAGTATCATCAATAAATAAGTAAGGCACTTTTTGAATAAAGTTCAAACGACCTTTAGCACCTTGTGCTTGCTCCAAACCTTTTACAATATCTTCTAAGCTAATTCCTAGCGCTAGAGCAAACGCTACGGCTGCCGTTGCATTTTGTACATTATGCTCGCCAGCAAATGGCAATCGTACAAGGCTAGAACCTTGAGGCGTATGTAGCTGAAAATTGGCAGACTGTGGTAGCAGCTCAACTTCTGTAGCAAATACATCACCACCTATACCAAAGCTAGAAATTTGATGATCTTTGGCTGCTTCACGAATCTCGGCAGTGAAATCGTCTTGTTGCGGAACAATAGCAACGCCCTGAGGCAAAATATGACGATAAATTTCCGATTTAGCACGGCAAATACCATCACGTCCACCGAACTCACCTAAATGAGCAGTTCCAATATTTAAAATGCCCGCGACATGTGGCTGAACGAGTTTTGATGTGTAATCAATTTCACCTTGATGGTTTGCACCAAGTTCCATCACCGCGTATTGATGTTCCTTGCGAAGCTCAAGCAGCATCATCGGCACGCCAAGGTCATTATTTAAGTTGCCTCGGGTGATGAGTGTAGGTGCTAAACGAGACAGTATGCTTCCTAACATTTCTTTCGTGGTGGTTTTACCACTACTTCCCGTTAAAGCAATCACTTTCAATTGAGCATTCTGCTGACGGCGATAAGCACCAAGTTGCCCCAAAGCTAAACGAGTATCAACAACCACAAGCTGAGCAATATCAATATCTAATGGACGTTCAACAATCGCAATTTGACAACCATTTGCTGCAACTTGTGCAACGAAATCATGTGCATCGAAACGTTCACCTTTTAGTGCTAAAAAGGCGTCCCCACTTTCTGCATGACGAGAGTCAGTCAAAATACGTTTAATTTCAGTTTGAGGGATCTGGTCTTTATGCCAGTAACCCTCTGTTGCCTGTTGTAATTGTTGAGCTGTCCACGGTTCCAAAGGCACGGTACTGGTGGTTGAAGTATGCATAATTTTTCCTATTGTGCAGGGTAAGCAGAATCTACCGTATGATGTTGTGCATCAATCGCAGAACGCACTTCAACCACATCATCAAACCAGTGACGCACACCATTAATTTCTTGATAATTTTCATGACCTTTACCGGCAACCACTACAATGTCACCAGCTTGAGCTTGTTCTGCAACAAATTTAATTGCTTCACGGCGGTCATGAATTTCATGCATACGGTGCCCTGAAAAATCGATTCCTTGCTTCATGTCAGCAAAAATCTGTTCAGGGTCTTCTGTTCTTGGGTTATCTGAAGTCAAAATAACCGGATTTGCACCATCTAAAGCGGCTTGAGTCATAAGTGGACGCTTACCACGGTCACGGTCTCCACCACATCCAAATACCGCCCAAAGCTGATTAGAGACATGTCGCTTTAAGGTCTTAAGCACTTGAATTAATGCATCTGGTGTATGTGCATAATCGACTACAAACAATCGCTCATCATCACGAATGACTTGCATTCGGCCTGGGGCACCAACTAGTTTAGGAACAAAATTAACTAATGCTTGTAAATCAAAACCAGCTTGCTCAGCAGCTATGAGCGACGCAATCAAGTTTTCAACATTAAAATGGCCTAATAGCGGACTTTCTACCGCAAATGAACCTTGCTGACACATCAAATTAAAGGTTGCACCAGCCAAGCTATAGCTTAAATCGGTGATGTAATAATCGGCTGTATTTTGAGTTAATGAATAAGTCAAAATTTTAGGTTGCGCTGGATTATTCTGAGCAGACTTAATCATTAAATCTGCATGTGCATCATCTAAATTAATCACAGCAATTTTTAATGAATTAAATTGAAATAAACGAGCCTTTGCTTCTGCATAAGCTTCTAAAGTGCCATGATAATCAAGATGGTCACGACTTAAGTTGCTATAAACAGCAATTTCAATATCACAGCCATTTAGTCGCCCCTGCTCAAGACCATGCGAACTCGCTTCTAATGAAGCAAAAGTTGCACCCTGCTTAGCATAAGCATGTAATTCATTTTGTAATTGTAGAGCATCAAGGGTGGTATGCGTAGAAGGAATCAAGTCTGGCAAAATACCATTACCAGTCGTCCCCATCACTGCACAGCGCTGCTGTTGTGAACTAATTAACTCAGCAATTAAGCGAGAAATAGTCGTTTTACCATTTGTCCCTGTTACAGCAATAATCCTTAACGGTTTAACTGTATCAGTCTGTTGTAAATAACGTTTTTGCCACTCACCCATGCGCTGGCGCACATCAGGGCATACCCACTCATTTGCAACACCTAATTCGGTTTCACTAATTACAGCAAGTGCCCCATTTGCTAAAGCTGCTTCAGCAAATGTACGTGTTTTTTCAGGTTGGCTATAACTGGTCAACGCAATAAAAATTTGACCCGCTCCGACTTTGCGACTATCTAAACCAAAGCCATGAAATGGCTGGTGAGGCCATTGTGTATCAATCTCGATTGGATTAATTTCTTGAAAAGAAATAGTCATAGCTTACCTGCGAGTAGGATTCTGTGGAGTATTAAGTGGCTTATCAAGTGGTACGTTCATTAAACGCAGTGACTCTTGCATAATACGAGCAAAAACTGGTGCAGCAACCAAACCACCGTAGTAACGACCTTGTGGATTCTCCACAACCACGATAACTGCTAAACGCGGATCACTAATTGGTGCAACGCCTGCAAATAAAGCACGATATTCACTATTTGAGTAGCCTTTACCATCCGCACGTAATTTATGAGCGGTACCTGTTTTACCACCTACTCTATATCCTGGTATATTGGCCTGTGTCGCCGTACCACCCGGCATAGTCACTTGCTCAAGCATTAACAAGACTTGATCAGCAATTTTAGGATTTAAAACCTGCTCACCTTTAGGCGCCTGATCCAATTTATGCAAGCTTAATGGCATTTCGACGCCATGATTCGCAAGCATCGCATAGCCTTGTGCTAACTGAAGAATAGTTGCGTTTAGACCATAACCATAAGCCATGGTACCAATTTGAGAAGAGTTTAATTTACTTACAGGAAGTACTAAACCAGCACTTTCACCCGGGAACTTCACTGCAGAACGTTTACCAAATCCAACACGCTTAAAGAAAGTCGGCAATGTCTCTTTCGGAAGTGATAATGCAATTTTTGCAGAACCTACGTTTGATGACTTAATAATGACACCAGTTACAGTCAAAGCCCCGTAGTTATGGGTATCACGAATCGTATGCCAACCCAGACGCATTGAGCCGGGTGAGGTATTTACAATGGTATTCGGCGTATATTGCCCAGTTTCCAATGCAGATGAAATCGTGAATGGCTTCATGGTCGAACCCGGCTCGAACATATCGATCGCACCACGGTTACGCATAGCATCTTTATTAGATAAGCCATTCTTATCATTTGGGTTGTAAGATGGCCAACTGGTCATTGCTAAAATCTCACCAGTTTTAACGTCAACTGCAATTGCCGTTGCTGAACGTGCATTATTCGCAACGCCTGCGGCCGTCAATTCACGGTACATAATGTACTGCAAGCGAGAGTCGATACTTAAAGTGATATTCTCACCCGGCTCGCCCTCACGAATTACTTCAGAAACTTTTAAACGATTACCGCGCTTATCACGAATAATTTTTTGTTCGCCATCAACGCCGGAAAGCTGTTTATTCAACTGCATTTCCAAGCCCTCAACACCTTTTCCATCACTATTGGTTAAGCCAATAATTTGGGCATTCGGCTGTGGTTGCGGATAATAGCGTTTGTAAGTTTTCTCCGCATAGACCCCTTGGAAGTTGCCTTTCATAATAAGGTCAGCTTGTTGCGGTGGAACTTCTTTTTTCAAAACTAGATAGCGAGAACGCGGACGCGCATTCATCTGCTTCTTAAGATCAGCACGATCAACACCAACTACATCGGCAAGCTCATCTAGGTTTAAATTTTTATCAGGTAACTGGCGTTTTAATTTACGATTTTTTGGATCTTGTTTTAATTCAGCCGTAATTTGATCGTATAAATGTTTGGTTTCAAAATAATCACGCGGGTCCATCACAATTTTCATGATTGGACTACTAATCGCTAAAGGCACACCGTGGCGATCGCTAATCACACCACGCATAGCCTCTATACGTTCAGTACGCAAAATATTGGCATTGGCCTTATTTTGCAAAAAGTCCTTATTAATGATTTGAACATAAAATGCACGCGCAATTAATACCACAAAACACAGTAACACCACTGCCCAGAGCAGATAAAACCGCCACATATCGAAGGCAAGACTTGGTTTTTCCGAAATAGACTGCTGTTTTTTTCGTGTTTGCTTTGTTCGCTTATCTACCATACAGCAAGGCCTTACTTATTGTGCTCTGGAGTCATCGGTAAAGAAATTACCACCGTTTCTGCAGCAGGTGGCGAAAACATTCGTAATTGTGTGACAGCACGTGTACCAATTTGAGCAGTAGCACCAAACGTTTGCTGCTCAATCAATAAACGTCCCCATTCAGCATTGAGATCGTCACGTTCACGCATATAAGAGCTTAGCTCTCTATAATCATGACGATACTCAAACACCTGTAATACCACCATCATGGCACTGATAAAAACCACTGCCACCATGACTGCATACACTACGAATTTTTTGACCACTTTTTTTCCTGTGGTTTCGATTTCATCACTGCTTTTCATTACTCGCCTTTTTGTTCCAAGCGTTCAGCAACCCGAAGCCATGCACTACGTGAACGTGGGTTCGCTTTTACTTCTTGTTCACTCGCACGAACCCGCGAAATTTTCTTTAATCTTCTTGTATCAACCTGCTGCTCTGGCATACCCCAACCAGAATCCTCGGCCAAAGTTGATTCTTTTTGAATAAACTGTTTAATCAAGCGGTCTTCAAGCGAATGGAAGCTGATCACCGACAAACGTCCTTTTGGTTTAAGCAAGTCTACAGCTTGCGGCAAAAACACTTCAATATCATCCAGTTCTTTGTTAATAGCAATACGGATTGCCTGAAAAGTACGCGTAGCTGGATGCTTATGCTTTTCCCATTTTGGATGAGCTGTTTTTACAAGTTCAGCCAATTGTGCCGTAGTATCTAATTTTCCGGCTTGTTTAATTGCTTTCGCAATACGTCGACTATATCGTTCTTCACCGTATTGATAAATGATATTAGCCAATTGTTCTTCTTCAATTTCAAGTAACCATTCAGCAGCCGTCAAGCCTTTAGAATTATCCATGCGCATGTCTAAAGGGCCGTCTTGCATGAAACTAAAACCACGTTCTGCTTGGTCTAATTGAGGAGAAGACACCCCTAGGTCAGCCATAATCCCATCAACGCTTTGCACCCCAATTTCCTGCATTTTTTCTTTTATATCAGCAAAACTTGCATGAATAATGGTAAATCTCGGGTCTTCTTGTGCTAAAGCGGCTGCAACTTCTAGAGCCTGAGGATCTTTATCAAAGGCATATACTCGAGCGTTTTCATCGAGTTTCGACAATAATAAGCGTGTATGCCCACCTCGTCCAAAGGTTGCATCGATATACACCCCAGTTGTGCGATCTGCCAATAAGCTTTCAACGGTCTCAAAAAGTAAGACAGAAATATGCGACATAGGAGTTAAATCATAGCGTAAAAATGTAACTGCACATTATCACCTTGTTTACGATGAACACCAAACGGCTTTTTGTAGGAAAATATTAATTTTTCATAGAGAAAACCGTTTTCTTTGCATTTTTTAAGCAAAATAAAAAGCAAGCTCACCTTTTCAGGTTCACTTGCTTCAATATGAAAAGTTTAATTAATTTTTAAACTAGGGAGCTGCCCATATTTTATTTACTGTTTCCCATCATAAATCTGATCAAAGATGGCCCCATTGGCAAAGTGAGTTTGCTGAGCTTTTGCCCAGCCACCAAAAACGTCATTAATCGTAAATAATTTAATTTTTGGAAATTGTGCTGCATATTTAGCAGCGACTTGAGGATTACGTGGACGAAAATAATGTTTCGCAGCCAACTCTTGCCCTAACGGTGAATATAAAAAGTTGAGATAGCCTTTTGCTAAAGTACGGTTACCGTCCTTATCGACTGTTTTATCTACAATCGCAACAGAAGGCTCTGCCAAAATTGAAATTGATGGGTACACAATTTCATATTTATCTTTATCGAGACCTTTCGTTGCCAATAATGCTTCATTTTCCCAAGAAAGTAGAACATCTCCAATTCCACGCTCAGCAAATGTAGTAAGCGAACCACGGGCTCCCGAATCTAGCACCTTAACATTGTGATAAAGTTTTTTAACTAGCTCTTTTGCTTTGGCGTCATTGCCACCCGGCTGTTTTAAAGCATATCCCCACGCAGAAAGATAAATCCAGCGCGGTGCTCCACCCGTTTTCGGATTAGGCGTAATAATTTCAACACCAGGCTTAGTTAAGTCATTCCAGTCACGAATATTTTTTGGATTACCTTTTCTAACCAAAAACACGACTGTAGATGTATAAGGTGCCGAGTTATTAGGAAATTCTTTTTGCCAGTTTGGCTGGATATATCCTGCTTTAACAATTTCATCAATATCATTTGCTAAAGCCAAAGTCACCACGTCAGCCTGAAGACCAGTTGCTACAGCTCGAGCCTGTTTTCCTGAACCACCATGGGATTGTTTAAAATCGACATCCTGACCAGTACGTTGTTTCCAAAATTTTCCGAATGCCTGATTATATTCTTGATAAAATTCGCGGGTTGGATCATAAGAAACATTTAAAAATGTAGTCGCAGCTTGCACCGCAGTTACTGCCAACCCCATATATGTTGCAACTGCAATTATTGCTATTTTTTTCATTTATTAAAAAATCCAATTTATTTTAAACTCTAATATATTTTTATTTTTTTATTTTTCAATCAAATACTTATAATATTTTAAGGTTTGCTAATTACTTTAAAAGATATAATCGAAGATTACTTTTTATTCATAATTTCGAAAAGTTTTGTAATTATTCTTATAGTTTATTTATAGTCTTCACTTTATCTACACATTAATTTGTTAAATAATGAGACGTAATGGATACAGATAGGCTACATTTGAAAGATACCAAGGTGAAATAAAGGTATTTTTTGTAAAAAGTGTGACATAGTTCTACTTTTTTATTAAAATTTATGTTTGAATCGTAGCGTTACCGTAATTTACATTTGGTTAAACTCAAAAAATAGACGAAATGTACATACTGAGGGGATGAGCAAAAATGAAAATTAATTATGGAAAAGCTTTAAGTTTGGGTTTGGTGCTCAGTTTTGCATCGCAATTATCTACTGCCGCAGCACTCAAAGATACACCGAGCAAAAGCGTTTCTGACCGTCAGTCTTCGCTTATTGAAAAAGCACTAGACCAACAAAAACGCAATGCCATAGCCTTACCATCTACAGATGATGAGCTAAAAGTACTTAACACAATTCGTGTAACACCTACTCAAAATTTTCTTGCAGCACAGCATGAACGTTTTTCACGTTTTGTTCAGGCAATCTTCCAGCCACATACTTCTTAATATTTGAAACGGCCCCTCATCGTTTCAAATTAAGCCCAGTCTGCCGTTAAATAAAAACGTCAGAATACTGGGCTTTTTCGTTATAATAGTTTCAATTTTTATTTTGACCCATTATCTATGAAAGTTCGTACTCGTATTGCACCTTCTCCTACTGGTTTCCCTCATGTTGGTACTGCCTACATTGCCTTATTTAACATGTGTTTTGCGAAACAACATGGCGGGGAATTTATTTTAAGAATTGAAGATACAGACCAACTTCGCTCTACTCCAGAATCTGAAAAAATGATTTTAGATTCATTACGTTGGTTAGGGTTAAACTGGTCTGAAGGTCCAGATGTAGGTGGCCCTCATGCGCCTTATCGCCAATCAGAACGTATGGGAATTTATAAGCAATACGCGTTAGAACTTGTTGAAAAAGGTCATGCTTTTTACTGTTTCGCGACAGCAGAAGAACTAGATCAAATGCGTGCCGAGCAGCAAGCTCGTGGTGAAACACCAAAATATGATGGTCGTGGTTTAAAGCTTTCTCAAGAAGAAGTTACTCGCCGCCTTGAAGCAGGTGAACCTCATGTCATTCGTATGAAAGTGCCAGAAGAAGGCGTATGTAAATTTAATGACTTATTGCGTGGGGAAGTAGAAATTCCTTGGGCACAAGTCGACATGCAAGTCCTTCTTAAAACAGATGGTTTGCCAACTTACCATTTAGCCAATGTAGTTGATGACCATTTAATGGAAATCACGCATGTATTACGTGGTGAAGAATGGCTTCCATCTGCGCCAAAGCATCAGTTGCTTTACCAATACTTTGGTTGGGAAATGCCAACACTTTGCCACATGCCATTGTTACGTAATCCAGATAAATCGAAGTTATCTAAACGTAAAAACCCAACATCAATTAATTACTACCGCGATATCGGCGTTCTACCAGAAGCCTTACTCAACTACTTAGGCCGTATGGGCTGGTCAATGCCAGATGAGCGTGAAGTATTTACCCTGCAAGACATGATGGATCACTTTGATATTCAACGTGTATCTTTAGGTGGTCCAATTTTTGATGTCGAAAAACTCAATTGGTTAAATGGTCAATGGATTAAAGGCTTAACACCGGGCCAACTATTAGACCGACTTCTTACTTGGAAAAGTGATCGCAGCACTTTAGAAGACATTGCTGCGGCTATTCAACCACGTATTAATTTACTTTCTGAAGCTGTGAATTGGGCTGGTTTTTACTTTAACCATATGCCACAAATTACAGCCGAAATGTTTGAAAGTAAAAAATTGACTCAAGAACAAGTTCGTCAAAGCTTACAATTTGCAATTTGGCGTCTTGAAGGTCAATTTACTTGGAATAATGACACGGTTAGCCAAACCTTAATGGACTTGGCAAATCAGATGGGTATTAAATTACGTGACTTTATGCCAGCGTTCTTTATTGCAATTGCTGGTTCAACTAGTTCAACACCAGTTATGCAATCAATGGTTACGATTGGCCCTGATTTAACCTTTGCTCGTTTACGACATGCATTAGAAATTGTAGGTGCACCGAGCAAAAAAGAGGTAAAAATCTGGGAAAAACTCAATGAAAGCTTAAAACTGCCGAAAAATGAAGCAACTAGCGAAGCTTAATTCATTTTTTTGTTGACGTGTGAGCGCATTCACCCTAATATTGCGCTCACACAAACTGGGGCCATAGCTCAGTTGGTAGAGCGCTACAATGGCATTGTAGAGGTCAGCGGTTCGATCCCGCTTGGCTCCACCAAGATCCTTTGTGTTTGCCTCATCAAGTCCCTATCGTCTAGAGGCCTAGGACATCGCCCTTTCACGGCGGTAACCGGGGTTCGAATCCCCGTAGGGACGCCATTTTCTATTAGAAAAATTCATTTTAAAGACTCTTTCGTCACCTTCCTGTCTATTCTTTGACACCTTCTTGATTGCACATTTGTCTATTTTATCTAAAATAGCGTCTTTCTCAAATTCTCTCAATGTGTATGTAATATGCAGCCATCTGACAATCAACTAGATGCTCAGCATCAGAACAGTACTGCACCTTTAAAAAGAGCCATGAGTACTCGCCACCTTGTGATGTTATCGCTCGGGGGAGCAATCGGTACTGGTTTATTTTTGGGTTCAGGGGAAGTCATTTCACAAACTGGACCTATTGGCGCAATTATTGCCTACATTCTTGGGGGCGCGATTGCTTACATGGTTATGCTCTGCTTAGGCGAGCTGGCTGTCCACATGCCTGTATCTGGCTCTTTTGGTGCATATGCTCAAAAGTACATTAGTCCAAGTACAGGTTATATGATTTCATGGATGTATTGGCTAACATGGACAGCAACGCTAGGAACCGAGTTTACTGCTGCTGCTCTACTGATGCAGGAATGGTTTCCACAAGTCTCAATGTGGATTTGGACTCTCATATTTGCAGTGACGATTTTTGGACTCAATATTAGTTCCACTCGAGTATTTGCTGAGTCTGAGTTCTGGCTAGCACTGGTTAAGGTCGTTACTGTTATTGCCTTTATTGTGCTTGGGTTATTAGCCATTTTTGGTTTAATTCCTTTTCATGGCACTCAAACTGCTCCTCTGTTTAGTAATTTAACTGCCCAAGGCTGGTTCCCACACGGTTTTCTCCCCATTTTTACGACCATGCTGATTGTGAATTTTGCGTTCTCTGGAACAGAACTGATTGGTGTGGCTGCTGGTGAAACTAAAGATCCGGCTCAGAATGTTCCTAAAGCAATTAATGCTGCGATTTGGCGTCTTCTTATTTTCTTTGTAGGCACCATTATCGTGATCAGCGCATTACTTCCTTTCCAGCTTGCAGGCTTAAGCAGTGAAAGTGTAAGTAGCAGTCCTTTCGTTACTGTATTTAATTATATTGGCATTCCATATGCTGACGACATCATCCGTTTTGTAATTATTACTGCTCTACTTTCAGCTGCCAATTCAGGTTTGTATGCAGCATCACGCATGATGTGGTCTTTATCAGAACAAAAGCTTCTTCCAAGTGTATTTTCAACTCTTTCAAAAAGCGGAACACCTATTGTTGCTTTAGTAGTAACTATGTTTGGTGCAATTCCCGGTTTATTGTCAGAACAATTTGCACCTGAAACCATCTTTAAAAACTTGCTTGGTGTTGCAGCTTTCACCATGGTGATTGTCTGGATGAGTATCTGTTTAAGTCAGTTCAATTTCCGTAGACAGTGGTACCGAGCTGGGCATACAGTTAAAGATTTAAAATACGCTGCACCATTATTTCCTATTGTCCCAATTTTAGGTTTTCTATTCTGCTTTATTACCTGTTTAAGTATGGCAGCAGACCCTCAAATGCGAGCTGGTTTTGTAGGTTGCTTAATTTTTACTGCTTTATGTTATGTGAGTTACTTTATTTTTTATCGTGACAAAGCTTAAGTGCTTGTAATTAAAAGTGTAGCAAAAAGCTACACTTTTTTTTGCCTAGACACTGGCTTTATAGAACCTGCCGTTGTAGATTAAAATTCATATTAAAAACAATTCTTTGCCTACAATGAAAATTATATTTATCCACGGGATGAATCAGCAGAATTACACAGCACATAGCTTAAAGGAGCATTGGCTAAAAGTATTTAAACTGGGCTTAAAACAATTACATTGTAGAGTTAATTTAAGAGATCTACATATACATATGCCATTTTATGGCGATTTAATGACGAAATATCAATTATCCAATCAATTAGACTTAAATACCTTACTTCCAAAATCGTTTAACTTTCATTTACCTATTCATTTACACCAGCAACAGTCTACACCTAAGGAACATACTCCTTTTATTCCTCAGCTGCCGCTTTCTCCAGATCAACCAGCAGAAAACCTATCAGAGCGCTTATATCTAACCTCTCAGCTAGTAAAAGACCGTCTTCTTAAGGAAATGGTAATCCTTCTAAATAGTTTTCCAAAACTACACGAGAGCTTAATTCAGCAATTCTTAATTGAAACGTATATGTATTTATCAAATCCTGATTTTATGCATGAAGTTCACCAAAGAATTTTAAAACAAATGCACGACGATGAAGACTGCATTGTAGTCGCGCACTCTTTGGGGTCTGTGATTGCATTTCACTTATTATCGGATCCGGCTTATCATTTTTCAGTACAACGCTTTGTTACCTTGGCTTCACCACTTTCTTTTCGGGTGATCCAAAGTAAACTCCCCATTCCGATTGAACGACCAAAATGCCTCAATGGTGATTGGTATAATTTCTACTCAAAAGATGATTTTTTAACAGCTTTCCCATTAAGTGAAGCACCTTTTGATTTTACTCCACCAATTATCAATCAAGAAATTTTTACTTTTGCCAACCAGCCTCATGAAATTGTAGGATACTTACAGCATCATGAAGTTATCAAAGCCATTATTGAACCTTTTCAATAAAAATAAGCCATAAATGCCTATATTTTCTACAATTTGAGTTATTTTTAAACGCTTGACCATTTTTTTTTAATATTTCTTCAGAAAACTATTTGACACTTTTATTAAATCGACCTAATATACGCCCACCTCTGAAACGTCCCTATCGTCTAGAGGCCTAGGACATCGCCCTTTCACGGCGGTAACCGGGGTTCGAATCCCCGTAGGGACGCCACTAAATTCGAGGAAAAGCAAAGATTAATTATCTTTGTCGAGAATTTAGGTAAGCAGTTTACTGCACACAGGTAACTAGCCTCATATAAGTCCCTATCGTCTAGAGGCCTAGGACATCGCCCTTTCACGGCGGTAACCGGGGTTCGAATCCCCGTAGGGACGCCAAATTCTAAAAAGCCACTGCATAATGACAGTGGCTTTTTTCTTATCTTAAAAAAGTAGAAAAAGCTGATCATCAACCAGCTTTCCATCATTTTAATTTAATTCGCAATTCCAACTTGAACTTCAAGACGACCTGATTGAACTCGCAAACCTTTTATTTCAAACTGATCTACCAATTGCTGTACAAGCTCACGGCTTTCTCTCAAAATATTAAGTCCCGGTAAAATACTAAAGTCTGTCAAGCTTAAAAGTTTTTCTACCATCCATGAACGGTTGTTAATGAAGTCAATAAATCCTGCCTGTTCAAGATCAATAAACCACATACGGTGACCATCACGCTGAATGCCTGGAATATCACGAATCAAATGATTAATCAGCGATGGTATAGGCAACATGTTAATCACTTCAAAACCAACTCGTCCAATTCGACGCACAGCCCAATTCGACAAAGTTCCCCCATGACGAATTTGCACATCTAAACTTTCATCCATTTGGCGTAAGCGTAAAAATTTTTCTTGCCCAATTCGGCACTCCAACACACGGAAATCTAAACTAAGCCGATATATGAAACGGTGATAGTGTCCATCTATTTCAACCTGAAATCGATCGTTCCCACATTGAACTTTAATATCATCAATTTCTGAACGATCTATTCGTTTACGAATTTGACTGTTTAACAGCATTTCAGGCAAATATAAATTCAGCGTGCTTTTACCTAAAAAGGTACGTGCCATGATTAAGGCAACTTGCCGCGCAGTTTCGCTCGTTTCAGACACCATGTCTCTAACAGTTCCAGCTGCCAAATTGGTCATGCCAACAACCCCTCGCTTTGTATGAGTTGTTACATGGTCTAAAGCATCTAAAGCTGCATCTGCTACCTCTGCAAGATTACGTGTCGTATCACTAGCAAAGCCAACTGCATCATGAGCATGTTGCAAGGTCTTATGCAGCAATCGGCGTGAGAATGACAGTTTTATAGGGTCAGGGGCCCCTGAAACTGCTGATGTCGTTATAGGCTCCGACTTATTGTCATCTTCTTGACCCAAGTCCTTCTCCTTTTTATATTTCTTTCGCATCCTACTAATAAGCTTTTCAGCTCATTTCCAGTGTTGAATACACTTGGTTTTTATCTAGATTAGCATGCTCTACAGTATTATTTTAACTTTTATGTGTACGCGTAAATCATCATTTTTTTATATATCCTTGTTTCAAAAAAGTATTTTATATCTCATTTTCACACCACTTTTTAAAAACCCTACAATTTTTTTCCTTTCTTTGCATTTCCGTTAGAATAGATTCAAATTTAATGTGGAGCTGTCATGCAATATCGTTGCCCTCAATGTCAAAGTGTTAAAATTATGCCTGTAAGCCAAGGTGTTAACAGTGCCAAGCCTGTTGTGCCTAAAAGCTTAGTGATTTTAGTTCCTGCCATTTTTGTACTATTACTTTTGGTGGTGATTAGTATTTTTATGTGGATTTTTGGCAATGGTGCAGGCACTTCTCTACAAATTGCAACGGTCGTTGTTTTTGTTGTGACTTTAGGGGCAGGTTTTATGTTCTGGCGTGATCTGCCTGACTTTAAGTTGTCTATGCAAGCATTTATGCAGTCACAAAAACACTGGAAATGTCGTGACTGCAATCACGAATGGGAAATTTAAAAAATTATTCACATCAGCTTAGTGCTGATGTGAATGTTCTTTGTCAGTCTCATCATGTTCATGTGAAGCATGCTGAGCAATATGCTGGCAATTGATCTCGGCATCATCTTCAATTTGCAATGTCACTTCGCCAATACCATGCTCATGGGAAAGCATTTCAACAGCATCTTGATAAAGCTTGGTTCGATCAGCGTCAGGTGCAAATAAATGCACGGTTAAATGGATGTTTTTAGACGTAATTGCCCATACCTTGAGTTGGTGAATACTTTCAACACCATTTAAAGACAGTAAGTCGGCACGTAACTTTTCGATATCGACTTCTTCGGGTACACCTTCGAGCAAAATATTGATACTTTGTTTAAGTAAAACCCATGTTCTTGGTAATACCCAAAAACCAATCAATACCGCAATAATCGTATCGACCCAGTACCAGTTGGTAAAGTAGATCACAACTGCACCAATAATAACGCCAACCGAGCCTAGCGCATCACTCAAAACCTCTAAATAAGCACCTTTGACATTTAAGCTGTTATTGGCACTCGACATGAGGATTTTCATTGAGATGAGGTTAATCACCAAACCAATGGTCGCCACAATGAGCATACCCACACTTTGAATTTCAGGCGGCTTAGAGAAGCGGATATAAGCTTCATATAAAATATAAATCGCCACCACGAACAGCATGAGCGCATTAAATAATGCAGCCAGAATTTCAAAGCGCTGATAACCAAAAGTACGTTTATTATCGGCTGGGCGCTTCGCGATCTGAATTGCAACCAAAGCAATTGCCAGAGCAGCTGCATCGGTAAACATATGCGCAGCGTCAGAGAGTAATGCCAAACTTTGTGTGATTAAACCAGCTACGACCTCAACAATTAAAAATGTTGAAGTCAGTGCTAAAGCAATCATTAATTTCTTAGCATTACCTTCAGTCACTACAGCATGACTATGATCATGACCATGTTGTCCACCCATTTTGCGGACTCCTTATTATTTATCTTTATGGAGAGGTAAAAGTAGCGATAGATACATTTTACTTTTACCTCTTTCAAACACTTTTTTGAATTGACGCTGTCATCAAAAAAGATATATCAAAACGATGACATTATGAATGCTCAGCATTTTTTGCTTTGCTTTCATTCATCCATCGATAAATGACTGGTAATAAAACCAAAGTTAATATCGTAGATGAAATAATCCCACCAATTACGACCGTTGCCAAAGGTCGTTGTACTTCTGCTCCGGTTCCTGTCGCCAAGGCCATCGGAATAAAACCAAGTGAAGCAACAAATGCCGTCATTAATACAGGGCGTAGTCGTAGTACAGCGCCTTTCCAAGTTGCCGCATGGAGATCTAAGGTTGTTCTTAGCTCTTTAATAAATGTGAGCATGACCAGACCATTCAATACCGCAACACCAGATAAAGCGATGAACCCAACCCCAGCAGACATGGAAAGCGGTATATCCCTCAGCCATAAAGCAACTAATCCACCGGATAAAGCAAAAGGAACTCCGCTAAATACCAGTAAGCTATCTTTAAAGTTACTAAATACAGCCATAAGCAACACAAAGATCATGATGAGTGCCATAGGTACGACGATTTGCATTCTTGCAGTAGCAGAAGCAAGATTCTCAAACTGTCCTCCATAGCCTAACCAATAACCGCTAGGTAGCTTTTGCTGTGATAGCTTGCTTTGCATTTCTTGTACAAAAGATCCAAGATCCCGATCACGCACATTTGCCGTCACAACAACTCGACGCTTACCATTTTCACGGCTTACTTGAGCAAGGCCTAAAATATTCTCAACCTTTGCGACGTCTTGCAACTGGATCAAACCACCATTTGGTAAACGAATAGGTAATTGTGCGAGTTGCTGCGGCGTACGCATGTTTTCCTGTAAACGAATCACGAAATTGAAGCGTCTATCACCCTGTAAAATTTGTCCTACACTCTGCCCTCCAATACTAGCAGCGACAATATCTTGAATCGATCTGACTGATAAACCGTATTGAGCAGCCAATGCATAATCAACCTCTACATTCAGTAATGGCAAACCGTCAGTCTGTTCAACCTTGACTTCGCTGGCACCTGAAATGCTGCGTAGCTGTTGAGCTATTTTTTCCGCTTCCTGATTGAGAACTTGCATATCGTCCCCAAAAACTTTCACCCCAATATCACTACGCACACCAGAAATAAGCTCATTAAAGCGCAGTTCAATTGGTTGTGAAAATTCACTGTTATTACCAGGAATCTGATTCACGAATTGCAGCATTCTGGCACGCAATTCATCTATCGTTTCCTTCTGATTAGGCCATTGATCATGTGGCTTTAGTAAAACGACACCATCGGAAATATTAGGAGGCATCACATCTGTAGCAACCTCGGCTGTTCCTGTTCTTGCAAAAATAGCTTTAATTTCTGGGAAGGCTTTCAGTAACTGCTTTTCTACGGTCTCTTGAATCCTAAGTGATTCCTCTATACCAGTACTTGGTGCACGCATGAGTTGCAGGGCAAAATCCCCCTCACTAAGTTGAGGCGCAAACTCACTACCTACTCTTGTTGCAATTACACTTGTCAAAATCAAGATGCTGACAGCTGCTGTGACAACAACATATCGAAAGGCATAAGCTTTATCGAGTAAGCGCGCATAACCTTTTTTCAATGTCATCATCCAACGGCTTTCTTTTTCCTTCACTTCCCCCGTAACAAAAAGAGCTACTGCTGCCGGAACAAAGGTCACAGATAAAATAATTGCTCCCAATAGCGCTAGGACAACGGTCATTGCCATAGGATGGAACATTTTTGCTTCTACACCTGTTAAAGCAAAAATTGGTAGGTACACGACCATAATAATGATCTGACCAAATATTAATGGGCGTCGTGCTTGTTTAGCTGCGAGAAAGACCTCTGTAAAACGTTCTGAACGTGTCAATAAACGACCTTTTAAATGCTGTGCTTCAGCCAAACGCCGAATACAGTTTTCAACAATAACAACTGCCCCATCTACAATGATCCCGAAGTCCAAAGCTCCCAAGCTCATGAGGTTAGCACTGATTTTTTGTTCTGCCATACCTGTTAAGGTAAAAAGCATTGCCAAGGGAATAATACAAGCAGTGATTATAGCAGCACGAAAGTTTCCTAAAAAAATGAAAAGGATAACAATGACTAAAATCGCCCCTTCAGTCAAATTTTTGGCCACCGTTTTAATCGCTTTGTCTACGAGACTACTACGATCGTAGACTGTTTCAATCTTGACCCCCTGAGGAAGTGATTTTTGAATTTCTTGGACTTTCTGATCAATCGCTTTAGCAATGGTTTTACTGTTTTCACCCATCATCATCATGGCGATACCTAAAACAGTTTCCTGTCCATTATAGGTAGCACCACCAGTACGCAAATCATGCCCTATTGATACTGAGGCTACATCTGCAACTCTTATTGGTAAGCCATTTTTAGTAGCTACAGTAACGTTCTGGATATCCTGTATCGAACTCAATATGCCTGGAACTCGAACGGTTAGTTGCTGGCCATTCTCTTCAATAAAGCCAGCCCCTCGATTTTCGTTATTATTCTGAAGTACAGCCTGTAAATCAGTAAGTGGAATTTGCAATTGTTGTAAACGTGTCAGATCTGGAGAGACTACATACGTCTTATCATATCCTCCAATACTATTAATCTCAGCTACCCCTTGTACGCGTTGTAACTGTGGCCGAATAATCCAATCCTGTATCTCACGTAAATCCATCGCAGTATAAGCTGAACCATCAGCTTTTTTAGCGTTTGGATCAGCTTTTACAACCCATTGATAAATCTCACCGAGTCCAGTTGAAATTGGAGACATTTGCGGCTCGATATCATCCGGTAAAGCACTCTTTGCTTCTTGTAAACGCTGGTTAATCAGCTGCCGTGCCCAATAAATATCAGTGCCATCTTTAAAAATAATCGTGACCTGAGAAAGACCATATCTGGAAATTGAGCGAGTCTGTTCCAAATTTGGAATTCCAGACATAGCATTTTCAATCGGATAAGTAATCCTTTGCTCAACTTCTGGAGCTGTAAAACCACTGGCCTGACTATTGATTTGTACCTGTACATTGGTGATATCAGGCACGGCATCTATTGAAAGTTTCTGATAACTATAGACTCCAACACCAATCCAAGCCACTACAAACATCATGACCCAAATGGCATTGTTAATTGAGAACTGAATAATCCGGTCAAATAAACCTTCAGCCTCTGGTAAATCAGGTTTATTAGTGTCCATGCCCAGCCTCCCCTTTTTCCAGTTCTGACTTAAGCAAGAAACTACCTTGGGTCACATATTGCTGCTTTTCAGTAATTCCGGATTTAACCTCGACCCATTGTCCATCTGAAGAATAATTGCCTAACTCCACAGTAACAGGAGCAAAATGAATTTTGTCTTTCTCCTGTTTTGCAACAAAGACCACATTCTTTCCTTCAATCTGTTGTACTGCTGTCTTATTAACCCGTAATACAGTCGCTGTATTATTTTGTTTAAGTAACACGTTGACCATTAAGTTAGGTCGTAATTCTTTTGAAGGTGTTATTACCTTAGCTCGGACCTGCAAACGACCAGTTTGACTGTCAGCTTCAGTAGTTAAGCTTTGTACTTGCGCCTTAAAAATATTGTTGGTTTGCAGCGATTTAAATTCAATTTCCTCATTAGGCTGAATATTGGTATTTGTACTTGGTAACACAAACTCAACCCATAGTTGATCTAGGCGATCAATAATAAATAACTGTTTTTCAGGGCCAATTTGCTCACCAATAACAATATCTTTATTACTGACTACACCACTTAAAGGCGCCGTTAAAACATATCGACCTTTACTTGAGCGATTCGCTCCCAAGGCACTTAAACGGCTATTTGCAGCTTGTACCTGAATTTGTGCCTGACGATAAGCATTATAAGCACGTTGATAATCTTGACGTGCTGAAACACCCTGTTCCCACAATTGCTTTTCACGTTGGTAATCTTGCTGAGCTAATGTGAGCGCTTCTTGTGCCATGCTTAAGTTAGCTTGTTGATCGACCAAATCTGGTACAAATAAAGTCGCAAGCGCCTGACCCTTTTCAACTTGTTGTCCCAGTGCAACATTTACGCTATCCACTCGCGCAGAAAAAGTAGAAGAGACATGTGCTTGCTGGTCTGTATTTACAACGAGTTTGGCAGGATAAGAGAGACTCTGTTCAACCTCTCCACGTTCTACTTGCTCTAACTTCACACCATATTCAACCAGTTGCTTAGAAGTCAGGTTTAAACTTCCTTCTTCTTTTTCAGACTCTTCATGACCCGCATCACCCTCTGCCTGTCCTTCTTCACTTTTCTCAGTATTAGGCTGTTTTTTCCCTGAGAAAAATAACCAAGCACTTATAACAAGACAGACTACCAGAAGCAAAATAGCAATAAGCCATTGGTTTTTCATTTTTTTAACTGACATTACTCTGCCCCTCCAACTGTTGGCAACTTATAAGTGTCTTGCCATAAATTTTGATTAATTTGATTTAATGCATCCCCAGCCATCACTATATTAGGATCGATCCCGAGAGCTAAACTTTCTGCCTCAATTGCTTTTTGCCAAGCAGATTTAAGTAGTTGAACTTTTTTCAATCTTTGTTCTTGTAATTGCAGGGTAGATTGCTGAACATCAGTAATTGCAAATTTACCTACTTTGAAACCAAGCAACATTTTCTCCTGTACCGTTTCTGATAAAGGAATCTGTTGTTGATTCATCAAGTTATATTGCTGCTTTAAACCAGCCAACTCGTACTGTAAGGTGCGTATAGAATCTAGGCTTTGCTTTTTATAAAAACTTTGCTGCTGAGCAATTAAGTCAAGTTTGCTTTGAGCAATTTTCAGGGCATATTGTTGACGATTAAAAATGTTTAAGGGAACTGCAATACCTACTCGAAACTGATTTTCAGTACTATTTGTATCTGCAGTTTTACTACGAACCACACCCATATCTACCGTAGGCGTAGGACGATTTTTTGCCTTTAAGTAATTAATTTCAGAATTTTGCTGTATTGCTTGAAGCCGCATGGACTGTTCTAACAAATTCTGTTTTAAGTATTGATCGATATCACCTTCATTTTTTAAAGGCCACGCACTTTTTATATCTGGACGTAAGGTGAAGTTATCTTCCGTCTCACCCCATAAGTTCGCCAGTTTTCGTTTGGCACTACTCAGTGATAATTCCACTTCTTGATATAAACGCTGATTTTCAACATGTGTCATTAAAGTCCGGTCTAAATCAACCTGAGCAATACTGCCTGCTTGAAAGCGTAAACGCGTAGCATCAAGAAAGTTTTGACTTGTTCTTAACTGAGCTTTAGCAACCTCATGTTGAAGCTCTAAAATTGATACTTGTGACCATAAATATTTAACAGCCAGCTTGAGTTGAGCCTCATACAAAACCTGATTTAACTCAACTTGATTTTGCTGGACAGTTGCTAGTTTTTTTGCCGCGGAGCGTACACCAAAAATATCTAGCTTTTGAGAGATCCCAAGTTCAAGCTCCTGATCTTTTCCAGAGCTAAAACCCGTTTGCTGTACTGAAACAGTAGGATTTTCCCATAGCTGGCTCTGCTTGATATTACTGTCTGCAATATCTTGTTGAGCTTGCCAAATTCCTGTTTGAGTCTGAAACTGCTTAACCTGATCAAGTACTTGGTCGAACGTTAAAACATTCTGTACGCGCTGCGCTTGAGTGTTCTCAGTAAGATTTTGATTTGAACTAGCAGCAGTTGTTATCACACTAGCTGAAAGTGCAACAGCAACAACTAATGATTTAAGTACCCAAGAGGAACTCAGACTAACGAAACGCTTTTCGTATAAAAAAATAGACATAAAATAACCCTATGAAATAAATAATATTTCTGGTGGGCTAATTTTCGGCTACCCCACCTATAGCAGGGTTAAAACAGGAGGCGGATCTTGTTTAGAGATATGAGGGGACTTATAAGAATTGGACCAATAGTATTGTTGTTTGAGCTCAGATGACCGCATTAACGGTGAAACAATTTTTTCTTGCGCTTCTACAATCACAACATGAAAACATGAAGGTAAATGATCATGATGATCAGACAAGTTCAAAGGAGCTTTGTGAGTGGTCCCTGCGACGTCAGTCTTTTCAGTATGGCTATGCTGTGAAATTTCATAATTCAGCGCTGCATGATGACCAAAATGATGCAATTCTTTTTCCTGATTTTCATGAGCGCAAAATGCCGCTGCCACATTCCATAAACTTTGGAATATGAGCAAACAGAACAAGACGGACATGAAAAGTGCAGAACGTGGCAACAGCACACCATTAAACTAAAAAGTTGAACAAGGGCACTATAGCAGGCTCATCGCATGTAATAAAATTACATCTCTGAATGTCAACATAGAAACAATACCGAATAACTTGGATTAAAGATAAATAAGCCATTAAAAATGTTTATCTTTATAGCTAGAAAGCTAATTATTAAATAATTAGCTTTCCGCAAAAATAAAAATTATTTACATTTACATGTTAAATGAGGATTCTTACTTTTTTCTGTTTTAGCTTTTGTTTCTTGCTGAGACTTAATATTCTTTTCGAGGAATATTAATCCTCCATCAGCATGAGCCAAACTCGTTGAAAGAAATAGAACCATCAAAGCCGATTTTATATTTAATTTAATTAACATCATAATCACCTAATCTAAATATTCCGCATGTATTTAAGGAGTTAATCCTTAAATACATATATTTTTTTGCATGCCTCGATTCATCAATTCAGTACAATCTTCCGATTCTTTGAAAAGCATGCACATTTCACTTTTTACTAGAACCAACTAAATAATGAAGGAAGAACACCATGCGATCGCAGCTCATCAAAAAGTTGAACCAACGCAGCAATCCAGATAAACCAAACGACTTGAGTCAAAAAAAGACGAAAGTGCTTTGGTGAGACTTGATAAAAATCTGGTTCTTTAAAATTCTGGAAACTGGGTAAAAAACGGGGAATTGTCTTTACATAATCTGAATATGCTGTTCCATATTTTTCACTTAAAAAAGCTTCTTCTTGGCTTATGACATAATGGTAATAACAGAAGAAATAAAGCGTGAATAATATGGGAAAAATGAAAGTCTCAGTAATCAACATGATTCCGAGTCCTCCCAAATAGCTAAACAGATATAGAGGATTTCGACACAGAGAATATGGGCCGTCAGTCACTAACTTGGCATTTTTAAATCCAGAAATGTAAAGACTGCACCATATTCTTCCCATTACTCCGATACCAACAAATAGCCATCCAAAAACCCATAAGATATGTTCTACAAATGCCGCCTGAAAATGCCATTTACTAAAACTTAAAGCGAGAACAATAGCCAAAACAAAACCAATAACTCTGGAACTCACAGTTCGAACACGGGGGGAAAATAAAATATTCATTTCCATAATCCCCCATCACCGTGAATACTCAGAGACAAGGTAACTGTTTTGTTTAGATGATATTTCTGTTCTTCAGAAAAATTTGATGAAAACTTATATTCTGCCTTTTGATTAGAATAAAGACGTAAATATCTAAATGAGTAATCCACATAGAGGACTACCGTGCCTTGTTTGCACATATAATTAACCCTTTGAAATAAATAAATTTCTAGTGGGTTATTTTTCGGCTACCCCACCTATAGCGGGGTTAAAACAGGAGGGGGATTTAAGTCTCCAAGATACGGAGACTGATAAAAATTAGACCAGTAATAGACTTGTGAACGCTCATGTACATATACAACAGGTTCTTGAGCCTGTTTGGCGTTATCAGTCATGACTACATGAAAACATGAAGGTAAATGATCATGATGATCTTGCCAACTTAGTGGAGCATTATCAGAATTTTCTATAATACCAACATGTTCAGTCTGCATATGGTCGGAAGATTGATACACATTTAAATCTGCATGATGACCAAAATGTTGTAATGCTGTTCCCCTATTTTCATGCACACAAAATGCTGCTGCCACATTCCATAAGCTTTGGAATATAAGCAAACTAAACAAGACGGACATAAAAACTGTAGAACGTACCAACGGTACACCATGACGTAAATTGCACAAAGTCACTATAGCAGGCAATCTACATGTAATAAAATTACAGAATCTTGATTTATAGGTTCAGTTCTTGTAAATCAAATTGTTCCTAAATTTTCTTTCGTGACTAAAAAATTTAAAAATTAGGATTTCAAAAAATACTGCTTAATTGTAAAAAATATAAATGCCGCTTTTATATTCTTTCACATCAATTAGTTGCAAACAATAAGTTTAGCAAACCACTAATACCTTAAAAGCCCAGCGGATAATTTAAAAACTTTAAGATCGCATTACAGCAAAAAAATGAAATACGTTTAAACGTGTAACACGTATGGCACTTTATTCTTTAGCAATGGCATTTGATTTGGTGACAGTAGCACCCTCTCTTATCTGGTCAGATTTAAGAGGTGACTTTAATAAATAAGAGTCTGACTCATAAAAACAGAAAAACCAGCCCTTAGGCTGGTTTTTCATTTACGGATAATTAACCCGTAATCTTTTTGTATTTCGTACGTTTTTGAGATGCATCTTCGCCTAAACGTGACTGACGGTAAGCTTCATATTCTGCATAGTTACCAGTGTAGAATTCTGGCTGTTCGTTCTCAAACGACAAGATGTGCGTTGCAATACGGTCAAGGAACCAACGGTCATGCGATACCACCATTACCGTACCTGGGAACACAAGAATTGCATCCTCAAGCGCACGTAACGTTTCAATATCCAAGTCGTTCGATGGCTCATCCAGTAAGATCACGTTTGCGCCCATCTGTAAGATCTTCGCAAGTTGTAAACGGTTACGTTCACCACCAGACAATTCACCTACACGTTTTTGCTGATCTTGGCCTTTAAAGTTAAAGCGACCAATATAAGCACGTGATGCGATTTCGTAATCACCAATTTTCAGGATATCTAAACCGCCAGAAACTTCTTCCCAAACCGTTTTATTGTTATCCAAGGTGTCACGAATCTGACCTACGTAAGCCACTTTAACCGACTCACCTAAAGTCACAGTACCCGTATCCGGTTGCTGTTCGCCAGTCATCATACGGAATAAAGTGGTTTTACCCGCACCATTTGGACCAACGATACCCACAATAGCTGTTGGAGGTACGGTAAACGTTAAGTTTTCGTACAACAAGCGACCATCGAATGATTTGCTGATGCCTTCAACTTCCACAACTTTATTACCCAAACGCGGGCCAGGTGGAATATAGATTTCAGACGTTTCATTACGTTGTTGGAATTCTTTAGAGTTAAGCTCTTCAAAACGTTCCATACGTGCTTTGTTTTTCTTTTGCTGACCTTTCGCATTTGAACGAACCCATTCAAGTTCTTTTTTCAATGCTTTAGCAAAAGATTCTTCTTGTTTCTGCTCTTGTTCTAAACGAGCATTTTTCTGTTCTAACCAAGAAGAGTAGTTACCTTGGTAAGGAATACCATGCCCACGGTCAAGCTCCAAGATCCACTCGGCAACGTTATCAAGGAAATAACGGTCATGCGTAATCGCAACGATTGTGCCAGGGAAATCTTTCAAGAAACGCTCTAACCAAGATACAGACTCTGCATCCAAATGGTTCGTCGGTTCGTCAAGAAGAAGCATGTCAGGCTTAGAAAGCAATAAACGACAAAGCGCTACACGACGACGTTCACCACCTGAAAGTAATGTTACATCTGCATCCCAAGCTGGAAGGTTCAAGGCATCTGCCGCGATTTCAAGCTGGTTATTTAGGTTGTGCGCATCCCAAGCATGGATAATTGATTCTAATTTTTCCTGCTCTTTTGCAAGCGCATCAAAATCTGCATCTGGGTCTGCATATTCTGCAAATACCTGATCTAGACGTTCTAAAGCATCTAAAGCTTCACGTACGCCATCTTCAACGTTACCACGAACGTCTTTAGTTGGATCAAGTGGCGGCTCTTGCTCTAAATAGCCGATTTTAATTCCAGGTTGTGCACGAGCTTCACCTGAGAAATCTTTATCTACGCCAGCCATAATACGAAGCAAGGTAGATTTACCCGCACCGTTCAAACCGAGAACACCAATTTTGGCACCCGGGAAAAATGATAAAGAGATGTCTTTTAAGATTTCGCGCTTTGGCGGAACCATCTTAGACACTCGGTTCATCGTATAAATATATTGGGCCACGCAGGACTCCTCAATTGAAAAACCAACAGATCGCAATGAGCGAAAAATAGTAGCTATTATATGCTGAACGCGGCAAAAAAATAAGGCGTGATTGAGTTTAATCGGTTTTTATGACTGATAAATGTCGTCAAAATTGTTTCCTGATATAAAAAATGCATGACCTTGAATCATGCATTTTTCATTTATCAGAATGCGGAGAGTTGAACTGATTTACATAGAGTTATTTAATGAAATTATTGACTAATAAGTTTTTAACATCATCTACCCGACCCGACATTAATGCTTTAATTGCATAGAGTGAGGTTGATGAAACCTGATTCAGATTAGGATCTGGCGGCATTACCAGTTCCATCGGATTGGTATGAACATCGAGTAAAGCTGGGCCATCATGTTTTAAAAAACTTTCAACTGCCTGCTCCAACCCGTCGCCATGCTTTATTGTTTGCCCATGCAAACCAATTACACTAGCAAGCTGACCAAAATCAGGATTGAGCAAATCAGTATAATGGTCAAGCAATCCTTCAACTTTTTGTTCAAGCTCTACAAAATTCAACGAACTATTGTTAAATACCACAATCTTGATGGGTAATTTTTCCTGAATTGTAGTGAGCAGGTCGCCCAGTAACATGGCTAAGCCACCATCTCCACACAATGCAATAATCTGGCGATTCGGAAATGCTTTTTGTGCTCCAAGTGCTTGTGGCATGGCATTGGCCATAGTGCCATGTAATAAGCTGGTAAAGGTTCGACGTTTGCCATTGACGTCAATATGTCTTAATACCCATACCATCGGTGAACCACCATCTCCGAAGAAAATTGCATCCTGATCTGCATAGCGGTTGAGTAGCGAAACCAGATATTGTGGATGGATCAGCCCATCTTTACCTACCCGCTCTTCTTTATGGCGTGTTTCATCACTCTGATGTTTCAGTGCAAGACAATGATCTAGAAAGTCACGTTCATGACGTGTTTCAAGTAGTGGCAATAAAGCATCGAGCGTCGATGAAATTTTACCCACGGCGCCCAATGTAATTGGATGGCGTCGACCCAAATGGGTCGGATCAATATCAATTTGCAAGATTTTGGCATGACTTGGATAGTACTGTGCCCATGCAAAATCGGCACCCAGTAAAATTAGTAAATCACAATCCATAAGGGTCTGATAACCCGCTTTATTACCAAAAATACCTGTCATACCCATATTGTATGGATTGTCATATTCGACAAAATCTTTGGCACGTGAAGTATGTGCTATGGGAGCTTTTAACTTCTCTGCAAAAGCCACTAGTTGGTCATGCGCACCTTCACATCCTGCCCCTGCATAAATTCCAATTTTTTGATGCTGTGAAATCAGATCAACAATCTGTTTGAGCTCAGATTTACTCGGCAAAATATCGGGATCTGTTTGGCGTGGTACAAAAGGTAGACCTGCTTCGGCTGACGCTTCACTGATATTCGCAGGAACAATAACCACCGCGACACCACGCTTGGTTAGTGCAGCCTGACAAGCCATACTCATAATATGTCTGGCCTGTGAAGGTTGGGTTATTTCTTCACAGAAAACCGAATTTTTGGCATAAACCGATTTAAAATCGACATATTGTGGAAAGTCGATAAATCCGGCCATCTCGGTGGAAATCTGGCTGGCAATCAAGATGACTGGGGCACGATTACGATGCGATTCATACAAACCATTAATAAAGTGCAGACTCCCTGGTCCACAAGATCCTGCACATGCCGTTAAGTGACCACTGAGTAAAGCATCCGTACCTGCTGCAAAGCCACCAACCTCTTCGTGGCGCACATGAATCCATTCAATTTTACTCTTAGACATGGAGTCGGTGACATGATTTAAGGTGTCACCTACAATACCGTAGCAACGTTGAACACCTGCTTGTTCCAGCACCTCAATGATAATGTCAGATACTTTTTGAGTACTCATTACTTCACTTCTCCAGCTTTTTTATCATGAATTGAATTACTTTTGCTTTTTATAGTGTTCTTGCAAAGTTCAGACTGCCAGTAAGTTTTTGTGGCGTTCTCTCAACATCATGTAAATTCAATTCAGTGATCTGAAAAAATTAAACTAAGTTCTTTTATGCTTAAAACTGCTGAACTTTACATAAAAATATCTAAATCATGCATAAAGAGTATGCTAAAAAATCTGGATTATTCTTTGACCACTTCGATGATAACAATGTCACATACATACCGAAACGAAACCTTAGCCATTCACGCAGGCTACACTCCTGAAGCAACAACCAAAGCGGTCGCTGTTCCTATTTATCAAACCACTTCTTATGCCTTCGATAATACACAGCATGGTGCAGACCTTTTCGACTTAAAAGTACAAGGTAATATTTATACCCGTATTATGAACCCGACCACTGCTGTACTTGAGCAACGCCTTGCTGCACTCGAAGGAGGCATTGGTGCTTTAGCTTTAGCATCGGGAATGGCAGCCATTACTTATGCCATTCAGACCATTACTGAAGCTGGAGATAATATTGCTTCTGTCTCAACTTTATATGGCGGTACATATAACTTATTTGCCCATACACTACCAAAACAAGGAATTGAAGTTCGCTTTTTTGATTATCAAAAACCTGAAAGCTTGCGTAATTTAATTGATGATAAAACTAAACTTGTTTTTGTTGAGTCAATTGGTAACCCGCTCGGCAATATCATTGATCTAGAAGCAATTTCAAAAATCGCCCATGAATATGGTGTACCTGTCGTTGTCGATAACACAGTTGCCACCCCTGCTTTATTAAAACCATTTCAATATGGGGCTGATATCGTTATCCATTCGCTTACTAAATATATTGGTGGCCATGGTAATAGTATTGGCGGTGCAATTGTCGATAGCGGCAAATTTCCTTGGGGTAAATATCCAGAGCGGTTTAAGGTTTTGAATACACCAG
Source organism: Acinetobacter sp. IK23 (assembly GCF_035615275.1). Classification (NCBI taxonomy): domain Bacteria; kingdom Pseudomonadati; phylum Pseudomonadota; class Gammaproteobacteria; order Moraxellales; family Moraxellaceae; genus Acinetobacter; species Acinetobacter sp. IK23. Next base: position 888 of record NZ_JANBNX010000010.1, on the reverse strand, counting down.
ACCCAAGTTATCACGGGGTTAATTATGTCGAAGCTTTAGGTGAGGCTGCCTATATAGCACGAGCTCGTGTAGTGCCATTACGCAATACAGGTGCTGCGATTAGCCCGCTCAGTGTTTTCTTAATTTTACAGGGTCTAGAAACGCTTAATTTACGGATGGAACGCCATACTGAAAATGCACAGAAAGTCGCGGAATATTTGCAAAATCATCCAAAAGTAAAATGGGTCAATTACGCAGGCTTAAAAGATCATCCACAACACCAACTTGCACAAAAATATGTAAAAGGTAAACCTTCTGCAATTTTATCCTTTGGTGTTCAAGATGGTCGTGAAGGGGGTACTCGCTTCATTGACGCACTACAGCTATTTACTCGTCTGGTGAATATTGGTGATGCGAAAAGTCTGGCGTGTCATCCTGCAACCACAACTCACCGCCAGCTCAATGAACAAGAATTAAAAGCTGCCGGCGTAAGTGAAGATATGGTTCGTCTTTCTATCGGTATTGAACATGTTGATGACCTGATTGCCGACTTAGAACAAGCACTTTCATCTGTATAATTTTTAAACCAATAAATAAGCCTCTGGAATATAGAGGCTTTTTTATTTTCATTTGATTTAATCCTTCACAATAATTAATGGATTAGGGTAATAATTTAGAGTTTTTACTCTAAATAAATTGTTAAATTTCATATATTTACACACTAGACAATTTTTATACATCTATTAAGATAGGGCAATATTTAGGAGTTCATCAGGATGAACTGATCCTAGCCAAAATAATGGACAGTACTTCCCTCTAAAGATAACGTAACGTTAACTTTGGAGATCCAAGAAATGGCCAAACGTTTTAGTGCTGAATTTAAACAGCAAGCAATTGATTATGCACTTT
>NZ_JANBNX010000009.1:0-125159 GCF_035615275.1 Acinetobacter sp. IK23 | reverse complement strand
TCCAGATGCTCCAGATGCTCCAGATGCTCCAGATGCTCCAGATGCTCCAGATGCTCCAGATGCTCCAGATGCTCCAGATGAATGCTGCACTTTCTTACTATTAACTTTCAATTCTTTTTCAATTGTTTTTGTATTCGTTCTAGGTATGCCCTCAACTTTATAAGTATTACCTTTTATCATCATTGCACGAGAACTTAGCTTTAGTATTTTTTTACCTAATGGCAATGTTTTATGATGAGCTATAAGCTCAAATTTATTTTTTAATGTATAAAAGCTTATTTTTATTCCTTTCAAAGCGTCTTCAATTTGGATATCTTCTATTACTCCTTTATCATTACTAGTCACTAAATGACATTTGTCATCATATTCTAGCAATAACTTACCATGGGTAATCGGCTCCCATTTCAAATCATAAATTTTAATCACTAAAGTTGTATCATATTTTTTAACATTCTCTTTTTTTAGATATATCTGTTGTCCGATTTTTAGTAAATTTTTCTTTCTGCCATATAATCCATTAATTTCAATTAATTCATTAAGCTTGATGTGGTATTTATTGGAGATACCCCAAAGAGTATCACCTTTTTTGACTATATGTATATTACTCATCTTATCCCCCTTATTATTTATCAAACGGATTATAATGTTCACCTAAATCTATCTCTTCAACTTCTTCTCCTTCTTCTTCTTCAAACCATGAAACCCAATCATCAAATCCAACTAGAGCTTTATATTCAATATTCTCTTCACTTTCGTCTAATTTAAAGATTGATTTATCAATTTTAGAACCTATTTTAGATTTATAACTATCATTTATTTTTTCGTAGACTTGGATAATTGCATTCTCTATTTTCTCCCCTTCTAAGGATACAAAATGAAATGCTTTAGTGAACGGACCACTACTCGGCAACTCAGGAACCTCATAAGAAACCTTGGCCCCACTCGTAAACAAATGCTGCCCAGCTTTACTTTCAAACTTACCACCTGTTGTTGAAAGCACACCATTGGCATTAATTTTAAGCTGTGATCCACCTGCTGTTAATACAATTTCTTTAGGACTCGTAAGCTCGATTTTATCTTCAGTAGAAATGAGCTTGATGACTTTCTTGGCAATCGCTTCAATAGCATCATCTTGTGCTTGCAGTTCGAGCTTTCCTTTTGCTGCATAAGCACGCAAACCCTTTTGTGCGGCAAACAAACTAATTTTATCTTGTGCGTGCCCAATAATATTTTTTTGTGCACTCAAATTAATTGAACCGCTGGCACTTTCAGCAATATCTTGCGAAGCTTGCAAAATAATATTTTCAGGCGTCGTCAAAGCAATGCCATTTGGCGATGCTAATAACATAAGCGCTTGTCTAAAGATTTTGCCTTGTTCTTGCTGTTTAGTATCGGAACTGCTTTCTAAACCTTGGGTATAACCCTCCATAAAGCCTTGTAAAGAACTCAATGCTTTAGAAGGTGATACTTCCAATTTACTGCCTTTACTAAAAGTTCCGCATACACTCATCATGTCAAAGTCTTTAGTCTCAACATTGGCTAAGACTTTTCCGACCTCTTTAATACTCTCAAATGGATTTTTATGAATGCGATCTTTAATGCTGGCAAGTTTACCTTTAACGATGTCGGCACCATGTTCTTCAACGTTTTCGATGAACGCTTTTAAGTTTTCCACCGCATCTTTGGCATCGGTAAAGAAAGCATTAAATTCATCTACAACGCCTTTTGCATTTCCACCTAGTGCACCAATGTCTTGAATAAAGCCGCCACAGTCTTTTAAAGCATGAATAGGGTCGTTATTAATCCCTTCTTTAAATAAGTTCACCGTACTATTTAATGCCTGACCTGTGGTTTTTAGCTCAAGCGACTGAATGAATTTAGGTAAGCGATTAATAACATTCAAAGCATCAGTTTGTTGCTTGGCTGCAACTTCACTGAGCATTTTCATACTCTCATAGCCTTGTGAAAGTAAAGACTGTGCTTGTGCAGCCTCTAAATGGTCGGCAATCGCTTGCTCTTGTGCATAGGTACTAATCAGCATGCCTTTGCCCGCACGCACAGCTCCCCAAGCGTCTGTTCTCAACTCAAAGCCTTCACCACGGCCTTGGCTCGTCTCTTGTTCTTTCGGATGGCTTAAATTACCCAAATTCAGCTGTGTTGCCGCATGACTACTTTGGAGTTGAGTACTGATTTGTCCGGTTGTGTCATCAAAACGTAATTGGTTGAAGCCATTTCCATTGATTTCCTGACTGCGAATCCCACTCAGTTTTTTAGTTGCAGGAAGCTGACCTTTTACATCGAACTTGGTGGGTGAGCGCTGCGCTTCATGGATGCGCCCAGTCACAAATGGACGGTCGATATTGCCATCAAAGAAGTCAATGACAACCACTTCTCCAATACGTGGTAAGAAACGCGCGCCATAACCTTCTCCTGCCCAAGGAGTCAGTACATCCACCCAAGCCGAATCGGTATCATTTTCATTGCTACCTGCGCCACCATCATGGCCATGATCATCACTACGGGTAAATAGAAAACGTACCTTAATACGTCCCCATTCATCGACATGAATGGTTTCTCCTTGTGGTCCCACGACTTTCGCTCTTTGTGGGTAGGCAATTGGGCGATGCTGCTCTGGATTGTATTCAGGCGCAGTTTTGATTTGACGGCGTATTAGGGTCAGCTCATTACCTTGACGCTCTATATCATCATAACCATGTTGATCCCAACGGCTTTGGGTTAATAACTGGCTAACTTGCTGATGTAAATCTTTAGGTAAGTTATTTTGGTTATAGAAGTTTTTAGCAATGATCAAGAACTCTTGATCTGCCCCTTCATGCTGATCAATTTCAGGGTGCTCGCGTAGATTAAACCAATAGCCGACTTGGCTATCGCGGACACTACTATAGGCTTTAAAGTATTTAGCCCGACTCGCATGCATGTCGGTAAAGTGCTGATTTAGTTTTTCTAACTGACTACTACCCGAAGCCGTTGCCTGATCTTCTCCTTTTAAATCTTGCATCCAAGCGGGGCTTACATGCCATGCTTGCTCAAGACTTAAAGTGGCTGAGTCAAAGTTGTCTGAATGTGTATGCGTAGTAACAACCGAACCATTACCCTCTTCTTGTGCAAGGGCATCGGGTTGCCAGCGCTGTACATGTACCGCTGTCGGTTGCAAACTTCGTACTGCAACAAAACCAGTAATACTATCTTGATATTCGGTTGCGCTACTTCTGTGATAGCGAATACTACGACGCTCTAAAGCCTGATACTGGCTATTGTCATCAATGAGTCTTAGTTTTTGAGCTTGTATTGGTGCAGTAAAATGCGGAACAAAAAGCTCTGACTCATCAATGAGCCAACTAATGCCTTCACTTCGCCATAAGCGCGTAAGAAAGTCATAGTCAGACTCATTGTGCTGCATGGTGAAAGGTCGAATATCATAGTTTTGACTTAACCCACCCAAGTCTAGACTTAAACTCGCAGCAAATAGTGGACTTTTTTCTTGCCACTCTTTAAATAGAACTTCGGTAATTTCTACGATACTTTTATTCATAAAAACACGACTATTACGGCGTTTGTGCCATAAATTTGTCGCGTCTTCTATAGTCAGCTTATAAAGCGTTAAAGCACCATCGCTTTGTCCATAGCTGGCTTCAGTCACAATACCAGTTGTTCGGAACAATTGTCCCGAATCTGTGACCTGATCAACAGCGACTTGCACACCAATAAATTGCTTCAATGCAATTTGGGCATTGGTTGAAAGACAGATCAACTCTGCCATTAGACCACCATTCAGCTGATGTTGGCCTTCTATACGTTGTAAGAATATTTGGTTATTGAGTAGTTCATTAGAGAACTGTACATGGATAGCACGTTTCTGAGCATTTAGCCCTATTTTTTCCAAGACACTAAATATATTAAAAAGCATTTTTTTATAATCGTAAGGATATATAAACGGGTGCACTTTATAAAAAACAGAACTATCTGTCTATAAAATTATGCGTTATTTTTATCAATTTTTCTTATATTCTCACTTATTCTAAAGTGATTAAAAAAAGCCCAACTTGAGGTGGGCTTTTTTTAATCATATTAAACTTAGTTTTTAGCCGTCTTAAATACTGGATAAAAACGGAATAATTGCCATAAACAAACCAGTAATAGCAAAACAAAATACACTAATGACCAAACTGGCAAAGACTGACCTAAAAAGGTCCAATCAATAGCAGCACATTCACCTGAACCAGAAAGCACTTCTTGTAAAACAGCTTTCATCGGTAAAGCATCAATCAGGTAATTTAAACCCGGTCCACAGCTTGGTACTTGGTCTGGTGGTAAATGTTGTATCCAGACATGACGGCCTGCCACGCCGACTGACCATAAAATTGCAATGCCTGCTAAAAATGCGTAGAAGCGTTTAATCGCATTCGAAACTGGGTTATGCAAAAATGCAATGAGCGCCACAAAACCCATTGCCATTAAGCCAACACGTTGAAAAATACAGAGCGGACATGGCTCTAACCCTTTTACATGTTCCAAATATAACGCAAAAGACATGCCGACAATGCTTGCCAGTACAAGCAGTCCACTCACCAAACGGTAACTTAATCGCATGTAAAACCTCGTTTTTATCTATATTGTTCAAGATACTGATCAAAGCTGATCTGACTATCTTGTTCAAGTTGTTCTTGCTGCTGTAAAGATTGTGCAGCCAATTGTTCAAAATATTGTAAAGTCTCTGCACTGATTTCATGCTTTTCATAACTTTCAGCATGCATCTGTGCCATATGACTGCCAAAGCTCCAAGTTCCACCATGCTTTAACGTGTCATCAATCACATGTGCAGATAATGTTTCATCTACTTCATCAATGCGTTCTTGCATTACGGTCAAAGCCGAGCTGTACAGATTTGTCGCATAGGTCTGATCGAGTAACTTGGCACAAACCTGCATATTCGAAATATGCTGACGTGCCCAGTCCTCAATATGATAAGACCCGTTTAAATCAGTAATGGTTGCGTTTGGCGCTCGACCACGGTTAACCACTTCTGTCTGGTTCTTCTCAATCAAATCTTGCTCAGGACACAACAACTCTGGGCTATCAGTGAGTAAGCAATAAAGCGCCAATGCCTCAAGGAAACCGGCCGTTGTTTCATTTACACCAATTGGTGAATATGGATTTACATCTACCGCACGGAGTTCAACGTAACCCACGCCTCGATTTTGCAAGGCTTGAGATGGTGTTTCACCCGCATGCGGCACCTGTTTTGGACGCACGAGACTGTAATATTCATTCTCGATTTGTAAAACATGGTCATTAATTTGCAACGGTTCACCAGAAGCATCATTTAACCCTAAACGGCTAAATGGCGGGTAAGGAGAATGTACTGCTTTTTGTAAACCAGCCAGATAACCAGATAGGTTGTTGTAGTGAATACCTAAACTTTTTTGTGCCGAGTTTTGGTAGCCTAAACGTCCCATACGGAGTGCTGTAGCATACGGCAAATAGTATGACCCTTTGATTAAAGGCAACAAATGATGTTGATGCCCAGTCAAAAAACAACGACAAACCGAAGGACTTGCCCCAACTAAGAACATTACCAGTGGTGTTAAACGAATAAAGTTACGAATAAGTCCAAAATAACGGTGACTACGATAATCTTGCAGACTGAGTGATTTTAATTTTTCGTCAGTTTCATGTGCCTGCAAAGCAGAAAAAAGAGAATCTGGAAAAGATAAATTATAGTGTACGCCCGAAATCGTCTGCATACGGCGACCATAACGGATCCCCAAACCACGGCGATAAAGCGTTTTAAAGCGACCAATATTAGAAGTACCGTATTGAGCTAAACGAATTCGTTCTTCGTTGTCATCTAGCATACATGGCATAGACAACGGCCAGAGCTTTTCACCATTTTCTAAATGACGGTGTACAACCGCATGAATATCGGTGAGTTCATGCAAGGCATCACCAATCGTTGGCTGTGGTGAAGTAATAAACTCCATCAACGCTTCTGAATAGTCAGTCGTAATTTTTGGATGTGTTAAAGCTGAACCTAATGCCTTTGGATGTAACTCTTGTGATAAGAACCCATTACTTTGCATACGTAGGCTTTCACGTTCTATTCCACGTAACATGCCTTGTAATAGCGACGAATCCACCCAAGCAGGAATAACTGATTGAGATGGTGTAGTGGGTTGACTCATGCATTTGCTCGCTTATAAAAGATCACTATATACAAAATCGTGACATGATATGGATGTTGATATGATCACATCATTTCAGTTTGGCAATTTTTATCACAATCTTGTTATTTAAGACACGAAAGAATTGTGATTTTATTGAAGAATAATTGCTAAAGAGTTGTCAATATCATGAACGATCAAGACATTTTAAACTTCTGGTTTTCACCTGAACACCGTTCACTTTGGTTTGCAAAAAGTGATGATTTTGACAAAAAAATCCGTGATCAATTTGCAGACATTCATCGTCAGGCGACTCAAGCAGAACTTTGGTCTTGGCGAAAAACAGCAGAAGGTCGTCTTGCAGAGATTATTGTGCTAGATCAGTTTTCTCGCAACATTTATCGTGATCAACCTGAATCTTTTGCTTATGACAGCCTCGCTTTAGCTTTGTCACAAGAAGCAATTAGCTTGCAACTCGATGCACAGCTTAATCCTGACCAACGCTCATTTTTGTATATGCCATTTATGCATAGTGAATCAAAATTGATCCATGAGTTTGCTTTAAAGTTATTTCAACGCCTAGGCAATGAAATTAATTTAAGCTTTGAGAAAAAACATAAAGTGATTATTGATCGCTTTGGACGTTATCCTCATCGCAATGCAATCCTCGGACGTGTTTCGACACCAGAGGAAACCGAATTTTTATTAGAACCGAACAGCAGTTTTTAAGACTGCTCTATTTTTTAATGCTGAGTTATCCATTCTTCCATGCTCAGCTGGGAGTTCACCATGAAATATCTCTCTCTTTGTTTAGCTTTAGGCACTGCCTTAACTCTAGGTGCTTGTTCTACCATACCTAGCAAACCAAAAACTTTCGATCAACTTGGCCAGTTTTCAGCCTATCCGTTAAATGCACAAACGTTCCGAATCAGCTTCCAAGCTGACTCAAACATGAGCTATGGAACAGCTGAAGAAATTACCTTGGTGAAATCAGCACAAACGACTGTACAAAAAGGCTTCCGCTTTTTTAAAGTACAAAATGACCCAAGTAATCAAAGCCAAAAACCACCTCGTCAGGCTGTGGTTTATCCAGCTGCACCGAGTTTTTATCCGTATGGTTATGGTCGTCGTTATCCGGGTTTCTGGCATGACCCGTTCTATGATTTCCCACAAGTGGTCAATATCGACCCTGTTCAAGTGTCGTATACTATTGAATGTTATCGGGATCAAAAGCAGGCTCCGCAGGATGCTTTTGATGCAACATTAATTCTCAAATCTATCGGACAAAAATATGGCTTAAGCCCGACAGGAGAATTGCTGCCACCGCCTGAGCCTCCAGTAAAACAAAAATGAATAGGATGACCGTATGAATATGGCAGAAGAAGTACACCATGCACCCAATCTGAAGCGCAGCAAATACTTTGCGACGATGGCGCTGGTTATTGTTGTAGTGTTGTGGATTGGCTTATTGGTTGCCAATCGCTTTTTGCCAGAGTACACAAACTTAATTCATATTTTAATGTTAGGTGCGGAAGCTGGCGTAGTCGGTGGACTTGCAGACTGGTATGCCATTACCGTTCTGTTTCGAAACCCATTTGGTAAGCTTCCTATCCCTAAATTTTTGCGCGATCATACCGAAATTATTCCGCGCAATAAGGCTCGTATTGCAGAGTCAATGGGTCGATTTGTGCAGGAAAACTTCCTGTCACCTCAAGTGGTTGAACGAAGCTTAGAAAAAACTGACCTAAGCCTCGCCATTGGACAATGGCTAGCAAGCCCACAAAACAACACACAAGTGGTACAGCTCATTCAACAAACGGTACCGAAAATTTTTGAGTTTGTGAGCCAAGAGCAAATTGCCAATTTTGTGCAAAACAACAGCGTGCAATGGGTACGCAATACGCAAGTCAATAAACTTGCCAGCGAAATGTTACGTGCAGTCTTGGAAAATGACTTCCACCAAGACGTATTGCAGCGTGGTCTCGATATCGCGCATGAGTGGGTCGTACAAAACCCTGATAAAACTCGTGAATTGACCCGAAAAATGTTTAAAGCGCTGGGAGTCTGGTCACTGGCAAAAGGTGCAAGCTGGATTGGGATTGATGTTCAGCAGCGCACCATCGACTCACTGATTGAAAAAGTAGAATCAATGCTAGCTGACCCTGAACACCCATGGCGGCAAGAAATTGAAACTGTTGCTCACTCTCTCATGCTTGAGCTGGCAAAACCAGATAGTGTTGCGAGCCAACGTCTAAATAGCGGTAAAGATGCACTGTTAGATAGTCCTCAAGTCCTGAACTTCATTAGCGGTGCTGTCACAATTTTATGTGATGCCATTAAAGAAGATTTAATGAAAGAAGACTCTGGCATTGCAATGAACCTACGTGCAGCAATCCAGCAACTCGGTGAAAACCTTGTTCAAAATACCAAAGTACGTGAAGTTCTCAATAAAGAAATGACAGGGCTTGCACTGACTTTTACCGATCAATATAGCCATAAAATCATACGCTATGTGAGTGAACGCATTCATGAATGGGACTCACGTGAAATGATTGGAAAAATTGAAAATGAAGTCGGTGGCGACCTACACATGATTCGCGTAAACGGCGTTGTAGTTGGTGCATTTATTGGTTTAACTCTAGGTGTAATCCGCGCAGCAATTGAATCGATTTTATAACCCTAATCATTTCTTTAAGAGAACAACATGCTACAGCTTCAGTCAAAATTGCCCACACAAGGGGTAACTATTTTTAGTACCATGACGGCAATGGCACAGCGCTTGGGTGCACTTAACCTTTCACAAGGTTTCCCTGACTTTCCTGCACCTCCTGCTTTGCTCGAAGCCCTCTCACAGGCAACTTTGGCTGGACATAATCAATACCCACCAGGTGATGGCATTCTCGCTCTGCGTGAACAGCTTGCTTTTCAGTTTCAACAGCGCGACCAACTTCAACTTGATCCTGTCACACAAATCACGATTACACCTGGCGCGACCATTGCTATTTTCTGTACCATACAAGCCTGTATCAATGCAGGTGATGAAGTCATTATTTTTGACCCGAGTTATGATAGCTACGGCCCTTCTGTTCAGCTAGCAGGGGGTAAAGCTGTTCGTATTGCTCTGCAAGCACCAGACTTTAAGGTTGACTGGCAGCAAGTTAAAGATCTGGTCAACGATAAAACCCGTATGATCGTGGTGAACACGCCCCACAATCCAACTGGCACCATCTGGGAAAAACAGGACTGGTTAGAGCTTATTGAACTGATTCGAGATAAAAATATCGTGGTTTTATCTGATGAAGTGTATGAACACTTAGTTTTTGACGGTCAGCAACACTTTAGTGCGTTGCATTTTCCAGAGCTTAGAGAACGTAGTTTTGTGATTGGTTCTTTTGGGAAAACCTTTCATGTGACAGGTTGGAAAACAGGTTACTGTGTGGCTTCACCTGAATTAATGGGTTTATTCCGTCAGATTTACCAATATGCGAATTTCTGTGGCACGACACCTTGTCAGATTGCCTTAGCGCAATATATGCAGCAACATCCGGAACATATTCGGGAACTTTCACAGTTTTATCAAACTAAGCGGGATCGATTTAATCAGGCAATTCACAACAGCCGTTTTTTACTTAAACCGTCTCAAGGCACATATTTCCAAAACCTTGACTACAGCCAGATTAGACCCGATTTAAACGATATTGAAATGTGCCAGTTTCTTGCCGAGCAACATAAAATTGTGGCCATTCCAGTTTCGGTGTTTTACCAACAAGCGCCTGAGTCTTTACGCCTCATTCGTTTCTGCTTTGCTAAAAATGATGAAACATTGCAAAAAGCAGGAGAAATCTTGAATGAATGTTAATAAATTTAGAAACTTAGCATAGCAAAACACTACAAGAAATTTCCTCTAAATATGCTAAGTTGAATATCCGCCCCGCTCATCAAAGAGATGGGCGATGGAGAATACATGCCACCAAGACAGTCTTTAATTCATCAGCAAAATCTATGGAAAACATTTTTTGTTTTCTTATTGCCACTCATTGCAACCAATATTTTGCAGAACTTGTCCGGCACCATTAACACCATTTTTGTTGGCCAAATGATGGGTGTCGATGCAATTGCTGCCGTCTCGGTTTTTTTCCCTATTTTATTCTTATTGCTCGCTTTTATTATCGGAATTTCAACTGGTACGACAATTTTAGTCGGGCAAGCATGGGGTGCGCAGAATATTGAAAAAGTTCAAAGTGTCGTAGGGTCTACTCTGTTTATGACCATTATTGGCGGTATCATTACTGCAATTATTGGTGTGTTTTTTGCCCACGATATTTTAGAACTTTTAGGCACCGACCCAAAGGTTATGCATCTCTCGTTGCCTTATGTGCAATGGATGTTGGCAGGTAGTCCACTCCTATTTGTCTATATTATCTATACCTCTATTTTACGTGGTGTAGGTGACAGTACGACACCTTTACTAGCTCTTGCTTTAACCAGTGTGATTGGTTTAGTCATTACCCCTATTTTGCTTAAGGGTTATTTTGGTTTTCCTGCTCTGGGAATTATTGCTCCAGCAATTGCCACCATTACAGGGTATGTGGCTATCCTAATTTTTCTGGCGATTTACCTAAACAAAAAAAAGCATCCGCTTCGACCGAACCGCCAACTTTTGCAGCATATTCGTCATAACCCAGACTTAAGCAAAATCATTTTGCGCCTAGGTGTGCCAACTGGTATTCAAATGATTACCACCTCTATGGCTGGACTTGTGATTGTAGGTTTAGTCAACCGTTTTGGCGCTCATGCGACAGCTGCATATGGTGCTGTGAACCAAGTACTCAACTATATTCAGTTTCCTGCTTTATCAATCTCAATTGCAGCTTCAATTTTTGCAGCACAAGCCATTGGTGCAGGTAAATCAGACCTACTTGCACGTGTTACCCGCACGGCTCTAGGTATGAACTTTTTATTTACAGGTACCCTAATCGCACTGGGCTATCTATTTTCAAAATATTTAATGGCTTTATTCATTACCGACCCAACTGTGGTGGTGTTAGGGCAGCAACTTTTATTTATTGTACTTTGGGCAATTTTGTTCTTTGGTGCAGGTGCCATTTTTGCATCCATCATGCGTGCCAGTGGTACCGTAACAGCCCCAATGCTATTAAACATATCAGCTATTTTATTTATTGAAATTCCATGTGCTTACTGGTTTAGCTCAATGTGGGGACTTAAAGGGATTTGGTTTGCTTATGCCTTGGCATTTGTCAGCCTCTGTATTGTTCAAGGCTTGTATTATCAGTTTATTTGGAAGAAAAAGAAGATCAAAGTTCTTATTTAGAATGAATTAAGCCTTATAAAAAAAGCCATCAAATGATGGCTTTTTTACATTAAAAGTTATTTCATTAATTTGGTCACAATGGTTGAAGCACGTTGGTATCCTGTCGGGAATAAACGTTGGAATGCGTCTAGAATTTTTGCATCACTACCAATCAGTAAACGGCGCTTATTTTTCAAAACTGCATCCAAAATTTGACGAGCAGCCTCTTCTGGTGGGGTACGCAATAACTTGTCAAAATTTTGAATCGATTTTGTCGGATCCATACCCAAAGTGTTCAAGCTATCGCTCATTTTTGCAGCTTTAGCAATATTGGTGCGGATACCACCCGGATGTACACACAACGAGCTTACGCCACATTTTTCAATATCTAGCTCTTGGCGTAATGACTCGGTAAAACCACGCACCGCAAATTTAGTGGCATTATAGCCAGACTGAGTAGGTTGAGCAGTTAAACCAAATAAGCTCGAAATATTAATAATATGACCATCTTGAGTTTGCTTAATAAACGGTAAAAATTCTTTAGTACCGTAAACCACACCCCAGAAGTTAATTCCAACGATCCACTCTAAATCTTCATAGGTCGCGCCTTCTACAGTTGAACCTAAGGCAACCCCGGCATTGTTAAAAATGAGATTAACAGAACCATGATCTTGCACAGTTTCCTGTGCCCACTGTTTTACAGCTTCTCGGTCAGAAACATCCAGCTTTTTAGTTGTTACGCTAATGTTGCTGTAGGGTTTTAAGAGCTCAACAGTTTTCTCTAAGCCCTTTTCATTAATATCACTCAAAGAAAGATGGCAGCCTTGTTTTGCCAAGAGAATTGCTAGTTGTTGCCCAATGCCAGAACCTGCGCCCGTAATTGCAGCGACTTTGTTTTTAAAATTTTTCATTGTCCATCCTTTGTTTTTCGATTTGCACAATCGGTTCATTGCATGTGCACTTTAGACTCTTTTAATATAATTTTGACAATATTCATTGTCAATATAGTACACTGTAATTTCAGATAGATTGGCACAATTCTGCTGACGGCTTTATCATAGGCCCATATTTGCCGAAAAACCGATAAATCAGGAAACCATTTTTTATGGCGACAAACGACTCAACCAGTAAAAAGAAAACAAAAACTGTGAGTAAAGAACGTCAGTTCAAAGGATTATCTCTTACTGAGCGTAAAGAGGCACGCCGCGAAAAACTGATTGAAGCAGGTATTGCAACTTATGGAACTCTCGGCTTTTTTTCAGTGACGGTAAAAGATGTTTGCCAAGAAGCAAAACTCACCGAGCGCTATTTTTATGAATCTTTTAAAAAGAGTGAGGATTTATTTCAAACTATCTTTTTAAAAATGATTGAAGAGTTACAACAAAACTTAATGCAGGCTGTTATTAAAGCTGCGCCAGATCCAGAAAAAATGGTCGATGCGGGTTTAAGAGCACTGCTGACAACCTTAAAAGACGATCCAAGACTAGCTCGTATCATCTATGTTGATGCAGTTCTTGTTCAAGAATTACATAATCAGGCCACCATTCAGGAAACACTTGCTCAGTTTGACCGTATGATTCAAGCTTTCGTTATGCTGACCATGCCGCAAATTCAACATCATGAAAATGAGCTATCTTTAATCGCAACTGGCTTAAACGGATACGTGACACAAATTGCGATTCGCTGGGTGATGGGAGGCTTTGAGCAGTCTCTGGAGCAAGTTTTGACAGCTTGCCGTATTGTTTTCTTATCTTTATTGGCACAAGTTTCAAAATAATATTAAAGTTTTTTGACACGACTTTGACCTAAGAAACCTATAGGAAAGCAAACTGGTAACACCTTGAATGATTTTAAGAAAATTTATGTTTTCCTGTCATCATTCGGTCATGTGCTTGCCGTATTTTTGTCACAAATTATTGCTAAATTCGATTTTATAGACTTTTCTGCAATGAAATTGTCATAATTAATCTTTGTAATAAGCCTGTCATAACTACAAAACGGTTCACCGTTAAAATCTACAAGGTATTACGCTGTGAAAGATGACTACATTTTAATTGTCGATGATGAGCTTCCTATTCGTGAAATGATCCATACTTCTTTGGACATGGCAGGCTTTCAATGTTTACAGGCTGAAGATGCTAAACAGGCTCATCAAATTATCGTCGACCAACGTCCGGCGCTTATCTTGCTCGATTGGATGTTACCTGGAGGGGTGAGTGGTGTCGACTTATGCCGCCGCTTAAAACGCGATGAAAATTTAGCAGAAATTCCAGTCATTATGCTCACCGCTCGCGGAGAAGAAGACCACAAAGTACAAGGTCTAGATGCCGGTGCAGACGACTATATGACTAAGCCATTTTCAACACGTGAACTGGTTTCTCGTATTAAAGCAGTTCTACGCCGTGCAAATGCATTAAGCGGTGAAAAAACAATTGATGCCAATGGTTTAATTCTTGATCCTGTAAGCCAGCGTGTAAGCTTTGGCAACAGCATTTTAGATATGGGACCAACTGAATATCGCTTGCTTGCATTTTTTATGACCCATCCAGAGCGTGCATATACACGTGCACAGTTGCTCGATCAGGTATGGGGCGGTAATGTATACATCGAAGATCGTACCATCGATGTACATATTCGTCGTTTACGTAAAGTCTTAGAACCTTTTGGTGTTGACCGATTTGTTCAGACCGTACGTGGTACAGGTTATCGTTTCTCAACACGTGCAGATTTAGCCGCAGGTTAACCAAAATTTATGTATGAACCCTACCCCGTCCCTGAACAGGTACGTGAACAAAAACTTTCTCGTTACAGTAGTTTATGGACGTTTGCTAAACAAGATTTACGGCTTTTATTATTTTTCCTGATTATTGCGGGTTTAGTCGGTTTAGGGGTTGGGTATTTCTGGAGCTGTATTTTTATCGCCTTCGTGGTGTTTTTTGCACTCCAGTTACGTTCTTTATATTTGGTCAATGATTGGATTGCCAATAATCCTTACGATGTTCCTCCCAACTTAAGTGGAATTTGGGGGGCATTATTGTTTAATGTGTATCGTGCTCAGCGTCAGGAACGAATTGTTCAGGCCGAAATGGTTGGGCTGATTGACCGCGCTCAATCCTCTTTAGTTGCGCTAGCTGAAGCCGTTGTACTCATTGATGATCAACATCAAATTGAATGGTGGAACCCTGCCGCAGAGCGTTTATTGGGTATTAGCCCACTCGACCGTGGTCGCAACTTATTAACGATTTTGCGCCAGCCTACTTTTATTGAATATTTTAACAACATTGATCAGGCACCTGACGGCATTAAGCTACATTCCAACTTTGATGATGATCGTTATGTGCAAGTCAAACTCACACGGTTTGGTGGTGAAAGCCGCTTACTTGTCGCTTACGACGTAACGCGTATGCACAATCTTGAGCAAATGCGTAAAGACTTCGTCGACAATATTTCGCATGAACTACGTACGCCGTTAACTGTACTGAGCGGCTATATCGAAACATTTACCGACCAAGAAGATATTAGCCCACGCTGGAAACGTGCATTTGATCAAATGCAATCACAAACCAAACGTATGAATGCGTTAGTGAATGATTTATTGCTGTTATCGAATTTAGAAAACAACAAAAAAATTGCAAAAAATCAGATTATTGAAATGCCGAGTTTAATGAATCAACTCTTTGATGATGCTCAGGCTTACAATGCCGATTATGGACACACGCTCAATTTACATATTGATAGCCACTGTGACCTCATTGGTTCCGACATGGAAATTGCCAGTGCATTTAGTAATTTAATTACCAATGCCATTAAGTACACACCAAAAGGTGGAACGATTACCATTGGTTGGCACGACGATGGTGAACATGCTTACTTTAGCGTACAAGATACAGGCATTGGGATTAACCCAAAACATTTGCCGCGGCTGACTGAGCGCTTTTACCGTGTAGACAGCGACCGTAGTCGTCAAACAGGTGGAACGGGTTTAGGTTTGGCGATTGTAAAACACGTGCTGATGCAACACGGCGCTTATTTAGACGTGCAATCTAAAGAAAATGAAGGGTCAACATTTACCGCAGTTTTTCCAAAAGAAAGACTATATAACATGACCTAAAATTACCCCTCATATATAAAAAGCCGACTTATGAAAAGTCGGCTTTTTTGTGAAAATCACACTCTGTCTATTTAGAAGTCGAGCAATACGACTTACTTTGGTTTTTCTGTATAACGTTTAAGAAATTGGTAGCGAAAGTATTACTTTGACGCAGTGCATCTCGATGATCTCCGCCATCAATCGTTTGATAAATGGTTGGTTTTTTTAATTTACATAACTGTTGGTAATAAGCATATGTTCCTCTCGGGTCAACTAAATGGTCTTTAGAACCCTGCACGATCATTAACGGTACAGTCGGCACCATATTTTCAATGGACTGCTGTTTTAGATAAGCCAAAAGAGGTTTTAAGTCTGCATCAGCTTTAAATATGCTCGAAGGAGATTTCTTCAAATCAGATTGAAGTTCAGATAAACAGCGGCTACGTCCTTGAGTCAGCACAGCGTTCATTTCAGGACTGACTAAGTTTTCAGGAACAATGCTTGGTTCAGCTGCTTGTGCGCCTAATAATACAATCGGGAAAAAAGCAGCCACACTAGGTTCTGGGTTCGGATTAGTTTTCACATATTCTGCAATACCTTCATATTGATAACCGCCTGGCGCAAGCGCAATCGCTCCTTTTAAATCCAGTTCAGGTGCATCTTTTTGGCCATAAGCAGATACTGCAATTGCCGCAGCCCCACCTTGGCTATGTCCCATGACTAACCACTGTTTATTGAAATCTTTTGGCTTCAACACATGTAATGCTCGTACGGCATCGACCACCGTATGCAGTTGGCTTTTTGCATTCATATAAGGATGCCCACCCGGTGTACCTAAACCCTGATAATCAGGTGCAACAACTGCGTAGCCTCGTGCAAGCCAACTATCTAAAGCTTTAGAAGCAACTTCTTGATATGAATGAACTGGGCCACCTACATAGTCACCCGAAGGTGCGCAGGTGTCAGCAACTCCTGTCGTACCATGTGCCCAAGCAAGTATAGGCCAGCCATTTTTAGGCGGTGTTCCTTTCGGTAGTAAAATAAATGCTGAGGTAACGATAGGTTCACCGTTCACACCTCGACTACGATAATTTATTAACAAACGCTGATCGGCGTGAGGAAATAAATTCGTTACATCTTGCTGTGCTATAGACAGTATTGAACCTGGTTTATCGTTCACAATTTGCTTGTTCAAATCTGTAATTGACGCAGCCATAGCAGAGCCAGACACTAAACAAGCACTACTAAATAAAATTTTAAAAAACGAATTACTTTTTTTAATCAAGGGATTACTCCTCTACTTTCTAATCAATTCAAGTTGAACTTATAAAAAATATGCCCCTATTGCATATAACGAACCCAACAAGAGGCAAATGAAAGAACTTATATACCAAAATAGATCACTATTCCCACTAAATCTAGCCTTTAACCACGGAAATGCCAAACCACGCAAAATAAATATAATCGCAACGAGAGAAATAATAATTTTTTCAAACGGTAAACTGATAAAGACACTTGCTGCACAAAAAGCATAAAAAGAAAAAATACAAAGAATAAAACCAACCGAAATTGCCAGAAAATTCGGATACCAATCACCTCTTTCAACCATCTGGACAATACTTTTTCCAGCCCCTAAAAACCGAAAACCATTTGCTCCCCAGAACACACAAATAAAATGAAGTAATGCAGCGCAGAATGTTAATATCGCAGCAAGATATAGTGAGACGTTCGGAAGTAAGTTCATTAGATTTTATAGTAATAAATATATGTGAGACTTATTATACTCAACTATAAAATATATAAAACTTATTAATAGTTAAAATGAGATTTAGCTTGATATTTAAAATATTAAATACCAAGCACAGATCATATAATTATTTGCTCTCAAACTCTTTAAAATCAGCTTTTCTGATTTTTGCGTGAATACCTTTAGTTTTATCTACAACTTGTGAAACTTCAAAATCTGTTGCAGCACTTAAATACGCATATGCCGTCGCTTCATCAATACCATATTCTTGGTTTAAGAAACGGATGGCTTCACGTGTAGATTTCCTCATCGCCTCATCTAGATCTTCGTCAAGTCCCGGCGTAATCCAAAACTCAGCATTTTCAGCTAAAGGCTGTTTTAACTCTTTGCCCGGTATTTTGTCTTTACCAGCTTTAAGCAAGGTAAATTTTAGTGTTGCACGTGCTGAAGCTTCGAGTGCAGTTAATGCGACTTCCCCATCCCCTTGCGCGAAATGGCTATCACCCGTATAGAATAATGCGCCTTTGACCTGAACAGGATAATAGGCTGTTGAGCCTGCACCTAGTTCATTAATATCAATATTTCCGCCATACATTGCAGGTGGTACAGAGTGAACAGGCTCAGACGTATTGGCTGCTACCCCCATAATTCCCATAAAAGGATACAGCGGGAAACGTATTGATTTACCCGATTCTGTTTTTAATACACCTTCGTACTCACCTTTAGCATTTTTTTCAATTGGGGTGAAAATCGATACATTTCCATAGCGTTCAGGATGCTCAGCCGATGCATTTTCTTGCTTTGCTTTCTTAGGAAACTCACCCACTAAAGCACCTTTACCGTGTCGATTTGAAATAACACCGTAAGGTACACGCGGCTCAACTTTAAGTACTTCAACTTTTAAAATATCGCCAGGCTGTGCACCTTCAATTGCAACAGGACCTGTCACAATATGTGGCCCATCTTTATGAAAATCATGCTTTAAATTTGACTGGGTAATTGTTTGTGCTTCTTCCAATATTTCATTAGATTTTACACCTTTCGATTTAAAGAACTTTTCAGCATTACGCCCTTGGTCTTCAAGCAAACCTTCATGAGAAACCGTATCAAACGTTACAACACTACCCGACGGAACAGTAAGCACAGGTTTAGCATCTCGATTTGGTAAATATCCCCATGTAATCGTATTTAAAGTAGAAGGAACATAATAATTACCTTTATATTCGCCAGTTTGAATTTGAGTAGGCTGTTTTGAAATTTGGTTTAAAACTTTAAAATCATCTGCATGAGTGAGTGAAATGCAAAGTACAGATAAAACCGAAGCTGTCAGCTGTTTAACATTTAACATGATTTCAGAACCTAAATATATGAAAGTTAGAGTAAAGTCCTGAATAGTTAGCAAACATTATGCCAAAGCTAATTTTTTTATAATATGTAAAAGGAACTTAATTTTTATAAAAAAATAAATAATTTTTTAGATTTAAACACTTATCTTCAAATAAAATTAAAAGTACGACTTAAGTCTAAATCAAATATCTATTTTCATTTCTATTTACTAACGTTAAATATTCTTGATCATTTCAATCATACATAAATATATCTAGTGCATATAATGTCCTAATTTAGACCACTTAATAATATTATTTCAAAATAATATAAACAAGAACATAATAATATATTATATTTTCACATCACTTAAATTTAAAAACCCTGAATAACTTTATTCAGGGTTCATATTTTATATAAGTTATATAGCTTATTAAACTGTATGACCCATACGCTCGCCCATCACAACAACTGACTCAGCTTTAAAACGCTTTTCCCACTCGACCTTATCTTTTTCAAATAAGATAACCGCAGTAGAACCTAAATAAAAACGGCCAAGCTCAGCACCTTTTTCTAGCTTTAACTGATGATGTTGTAATTCGATACGACCTGAAGGCTTTACCTTGCCTGTTGCTACAGTTTCAATACCAGCAACAATCATAGCGCCGACTAAAACAACAGCCATACGTCCAAGCTCAGTATCAAACAAACACACCATGCGTTCATTACGGGCAAATAATCCCGGTACATTTTCAGCGGTCACCTGATTTACTGAAAATAGCTCACCCGGTACATACAACGTTTCAGTTAATGTACCTGCAAATGGCATATGAACACGATGATAGTCGCGTGGCGAGAGGTAAACTGTTGCAAACTCACCTTCTTGGAAAGGTTGAGCAAGTTGTGGGTCGCCAATGAGTTTCTCTACAGAGAAGCTTTGGCCTTTTGCCTGAAAAACTTCACCAGCAGTAATTTTACCAATTTGTGAAATAGCGCCATCTGCTGGTGAAACAATGCTATCTGCATTTTCGTCGACCAAACGTACGCCATCTTTCAATGCACGAGTAAAGAAATCATTAAAAGATTTATATTTCAGTGCATTGCCTTGTTCAGCAATCGATAAATCAATCCCATACTTAGTTTTAAATGCTTGAATAACAGCAGTTTTTATAACTGGATTTTCACTCGCAGCAACTTTACCCACTACACGGCTCAATTGATGTTGAGGAACAAGATTTTGTGCCTTAATAAATAATTCTTTTTTTAATCGAGATGTGAAACTCACGACGGTGATTCTCCAGTAATAATAGGACTATCGAGGCGATTGCCCCATTCACTCCACGCACCATCATAGGCTTTTGCTTCCCAACCCAAAAGTCTAGCCAAAATGTAGGCCAAACCAGAACGGTGATGTGACTGGCAGTACACGACTACAGGTTGCTGTAAATCGAACCCAAGTTGTTCAAGGCGCTGCCGCGTGCGTTCAAGCGGATGCAATTTTAGATGATTTTGACGATTAAGTGCAGTACTCCACTCAAAATGAAGGGCATTTGGAATGTGACCACCGCGTCGCGCTGCTAAGCGGATACCACTATATTCATCAATTGTTCTACAGTCCCATAACTGAATATTTTCTTGCTCGACTTGCTTTCTTAGTTCCTCATAGTTCACTCGGTACTGAGCAGCATGCGATAAATCAATTTGAATTAAATCGGTAACAGGAGAAACTTTTTCGACTTCTGCCGTTGTGGGTAAGCCTGCTCCTAACCATGCATGAATACCGCCATTAATTAAACTGGTACGCGTAAATCCTAAGCAATGTAAATTCCAGATTAAACGCCCAGCCCATGCCCCACCTTCATCGTCATAGACCACAACGTGATGATTTGGTGAAATATTCAATTTTTCAATCAGGGCTTGTAAACCCGATTCATCAGGCAAGATGCCAGTGGCTTCTTCATGTTGAGCCACCAACCATTTAGGCTGTAAATGAATGGCATGTGGAATATGAAGTTGCTCATAAACAGATGCACGGCTCAAATCCACAATACGGATATATTCATTGCCTAAATAAGGCACTAGCTCTTCGGCTTCTATGAGTAAATCAAGTTTAAAATCAGGAGGGGTCATCGTCATGGTTACTTTTTATACCAGCTTAATTTCATCTTAGCATAAGCTTATATCTATCAAACTCTGATTTTCTGCTACCGTTTAGCAAAAAATCAGATATAAACATTCTTAAGCACTGAGTCTTTGCCAAGTCGTCAAACGACATTGTCATTAAACAGCTTCATCAAGCTCTTCAATTTGGAAAACCTGACGCAAATAGGCCAAGAACGTATCGTTGTCGGTCATGGTCTTTCCTGGACTATCCGAAATTTTGGCAACCGACTGACCGTTGCACTCAACCAGTTTCAACACAATATTGAGCGCTGTTTGCCCCATATCATTGGTCAAATTGGTTCCAATACCGAAACTCACCTGAAAACGATCTTTAAAGTATTGGTGAAGCTCCCATGCCTTTGGCAAATTGAGTCCATCACTAAAGGTGAGCATTTTGGTTTTAGTATCAATTTTTAACTTACGATAATGCGCGTAGGCTTTATCGCCCCACTCATATGGGTCACCACTGTCATGACGTAAGCCATCAAACAGTTTAGCAAAATACAGATCAAAATCTCTTAGGAAAGCATCCATTCCAACAACATCAGTCAAAGCAATTCCTAAGTCTCCACGGTACTCTTGTACCCATGTTTCTAAAGCAGCTTTTTGAAAGTCACGTAAGCGCACATCAAGGGCCTGAAACGCTTGTAGGAATTCATGCGCCATAGTTCCAATTGGCGTGATATTTAATTCTTTAGCAAGCAAGACATTACTTGTACCACGGAACACATGTGGGACAGTTTTATGAAATGCAGCCACGACATGTTTTTGCCATTCAAAGCTATAGCGACGGCGTGTACCAAAGTCGGAAACTAAAAATGGAGGATCATTCGGCTGTTGAGATTTTTCGTATTGCTGAATTAATTCGAGTTTTGCTTTTAAACGGCGTTCGCCCTCGGCCCAAACTTCATCTGTTCGAATGCGGCTAAAATATAACTCGTTTACAATCGCCAGCACAAAAATCTCGAACATCATGGCCTGAACCATCGGCCCCTCAATACGAATATCTAGACGGCCTTCGGCATCTATACTGGCTTGAATAAAACGACGTTTGAGTTGGAATAATTCTAAATAATCGACAAAATCACTTTTAATAAAACGCAATTTTCTTAAGTATTGCAATTCGTCTTCTTTATATTTGAGATTACATAAATGATCGAGTTGCTCATTTAAGTCATCCAAAATATCCACTAATGGATAAACCGTATCTTCTAAGTTTCTGCAACGAAAATGATAGACGCTATGAGTTTGCGGAAATTTGTGCAAAACCACTTGTAGCATCGTAAATTTGTACAAGTCTGTATCAAGTAAAGAATGGATAATTGGAGACATAGTCAATGATTATTCGCTTGCTTCTTTGCATTAAAGCATATTTTTATAGATGAATTATGGGCTTTTATACCATTGTTGCAACTCCATGAAATTTCCTTTTAAAAATCATTTAAATTAATTTCTGCTAAACTGCATCAATTCAAACAATTGCAGAAAATCTCTCTAACAATGCGCGCTTTAATACAACGAGTTCTTGAAGCTAAAGTGGTCGTAGACGGTGAAACGACCGGCGAAATCCACCATGGCTTATTGGTTTTTTTAGGAATAGGCCGAGATGATACCTTCGCCATGGGTCAGAAGCTTATCGATAAAATTTTGAAATATCGTATCTTTGATGATGAGCAAGGCAAAATGGGCTGGAACGTCTCTCAGGCAAATGGTGGGATTCTGCTTGTTTCTCAATTTACCCTGATGGCTCAAACCCAAAAAGGTTTACGTCCGGACTTTGGCCCAGCTATGCCACCTAGCGATGCAAAAGCACTCTATGAACAGTTGGTTGAATATACCCGTTCACAGTTTGAAGAAGTTCAAACAGGAATTTTTGCAGCCGACATGAAAGTACATCTCATAAATGATGGGCCAGTCACTTTCAATCTGGAAGTTGAAGCATAAATATAAAAAAAACTCCCAAATGGGAGTTTTTTTTATTTCTGGCAATTAACGACCAGTTTTTTCTTTAATAAAAGCACGTGCCTGACGTACTTTCTCTTTTACTGGTTTTGGTAATTTTGGTGGAATGAGTTTAGCTGCTTGGTTAAACCAAACAAGCAAGCTGAAATCACCTTCCATTTTAATGCTACCGTTTTGCATACCTGTCATAAATGCAGTTGGGTCGCCTTTTAATAATGTTTTTACACCTTGTTCACTATCTGCAAATTGCAAAATAAAGTCAGCTTTTTCAGGTGAACCCGCGACTGTGTCGATGTGACCATGATTAATAATAATTTGGCGAGCAACACCTAAATCAGTACCAATTTGAATACGGAATGCACGGTCATGAACTAGTTCAATAAACTTAGGACTTGTACGTGCCAACTGTTTCATACGAAGTGCCAAACCTGCTACCAATAAATCTAACGGGTCTGTACTAACATCAACAAGTGGTAACTTAACTACAGGTATAGAAGAAAGTTTCATGAACATTCACGCCTATTGTATTTTTATGAAAATCTTGGGGCAAAACTCGACAAGGGCTTCCCTTTGACTGTTTTGTGCATCGACTGATGATATTCTAATTGGCAACGCAATCTATATATGAAACGTCAACAGACCACGCTATCGTAGCATAACTGGCTATTTTTTAATAAATGCTTTGTATAATAAAAATCATGTTTTCGTAAATAAAAAAGGCATGCTGTGCATACCTTTTTAGCGTTAGATAATACTTTAATTATCGGCTAGAACATTGCTGTTGGTCATCTTCATATACTGGCGTATGTTCTATATATTGGCGATTTGCCAAAGCCTTTTGTGCCTGTTTATCCTCACGTAATAAAACAAATGTGACCATTACCATCGCTAGACTTAGTGCAGTTAAATAACTATATGTGACTGGCATTTCAAAAGTGACTTGAACTCCAAAACGGACCACTTCCAATAGCCCCCAAAAAAACATCCCTGCAAACATAAAACCAAGCCAACGACGGTAAGGAGAAAAGAAAACAGCAACAAGCGCGACAGCAATTAAGCTGAATCCGGCGATAGCGGCAAAATTCGCTGTTACCATAGAAACCTCCGTCTTAATGAAAACGTCTAAAAACATTCGGTCTGATCTTCAGACCTCATTCCAAAAACAACTTTAATTCATGATTTGTGTTGAAGCTTAGAAAGCATTATGGATGTTTTTTTTTAGAAAAAAAGACCTGTTATTTGTCGATGCGACACACTTTGTCGCAACATTCTTTTGTCATTACATTTTTCTAAATTTCAAAAAGTTCTACGTCCTATATGGCATCAATTCTGGCGTGTCATTACAAAAAACTATGCTGTTTTTTTGACTGAAAATAAGTTTTTTTCAGTTTTTTTTATTGCCTTTTTTCTGTGCATAATTTTGTCATAACTTGCTTGTTTTTATGACTATTCTGCATAAAAAAGCGCTACTCTTGAGCAGCGCTTAATGATTGTTCAGTATTATTTAAGCACGGTTCAAATCTTTGTCATGCATACCGAGTAAATACAGTACACCATCTAAACCAACGCTTGAAATCGCCTGATTCGCATTTTGGCGAACAAGCGGTTTAGCGCGATACGCTACGCCAAGCCCGGCAATCGCAAGCATTGGTAAATCATTTGCGCCATCACCGACAGCCATTGCCTGCTCTAATGAAATATCAAGTTTGTTGGCAAGCTCACGTAATAATTCAGCTTTACGTGCGCCATCAACAATTACACCTTTTACTTCACCAGTTACAACGCCATCTTGTACGTCTAAAACGTTGGCATGAACTTCATCAATACCTAATTTACCTTGTAAATATTCAGCAAAGTATTGGAAACCGCCAGATAAAATAGCCGTTTTATATCCAAGTGCTTTTAACGTTGAAATGAGGCGTTCTGCACCTTCGGTAATGGTTAAACGCTCAGCAATTTTAGGTAAAACAGCAGCATCCAGACCTTTTAATAATGCAACACGGGCGCGGAAGCTTTGCTGGAAATCAAGTTCACCTTGCATTGCTCTTTCAGTAATTTCAGCAACTTGTGCGCCTACCCCTGCTTCAATCGCCAATTCATCAATCACTTCTTGCTCAATTAAGGTTGAGTCCATATCGAAGCACACTAAACGACGGTTACGTCGATAAGCGCTGTCTTCTTGAACAGCGACATCAATATTTAATTCGCTTGAAAGAAGTAAACAAGCTGCACGCATTGCTTGTGCATCTAGAGTTGGACCACTGCTTAAACCGAACTGTACACAAGCGCGACGAGGCAATGTACTGTCCTTTTCAATATCTACACGACCTGATAAACGGGTTACAGTTTCGATGTTAAAACCTTGGCTAGACACAATTTGTGTAACGGCTTGTAAGTGTGCAGCAGTAAGCTCTGGTGCCAAAGCCGTGACGATATAACGGGTTCGCCCACCTTCACTTACCCATTGATCGTATTCTGCGCCCGAGATTGGTTTAAAGCGCACTGTTAAGCCAATATCATGTGCTAAAATCAAAATCTCTTTCATTGCCAACGCTGTCGCAGTTTCATTATCTGAAGCGACCACGATGCCCAATGTCAGTTGATTATGAATAACGGCCTGACCTACATCCAGTATTTGCAATGAATGTACGGATAGTACTTGCATTAATCGGGTAAACTGGTTTGGTTGGTCCGGTCCTAAAAAGGATATAAGAATGATTTCTCGCATGAATTGACTCTAGTCTGAGTGACAACTATTGTAAGAATCATAATCGAATTTCAATATAATTGCCTTGGAAGTTTAACTTGATTGCGCCTAGACAAGGGCTATTTGCTAGCCTACTGATCATTAGTTTTGCATTGCATACCTTTTTATTGGTGATTGCAACGACACACCAGCTCAATGAAAACCGTGCGAGCCAAGGTCAGCTCATGACCAGCCAACTCGTAGCAGACAGCTTATCTGAGCTTGAACCTGCCAATACGGTATCTTTGGCTCTTATTGCCAATCGCTATGCGACCAATCCAAGTGTGGCATCAATTCGCATTCTTGATGCCAATAAACAAGTCCTAGCGACAAGCGGCATGTCAAAAACTCGCGAAGGCGAAGTTTTTGTTCGTGATGCTCTTCAAAACGAGAAGAAAGTCGGTTCTATTGAAATTACGCTTATTCAACCAAGTATTGGCGAAATCCTTCGTACCCAATGGCTTGCGATTTTAGCTTCGTTATTCTTACATGTTTTATTATGGCTTGCTTATCGTGCCATCGCTCGTCCAACGCGTAGTGAATACCTAGCACGTATTAACGAAGAAAATCGTTTAAAACATGAGATTCAGGAGTTAACTCAAGCTCTCGCGCTTGAAAAACAAAATACAGTAACTTTGGTTGCACAAGCTCAGCAACAAGCTAAAGCGAAACCACTTGTTCGCCCACAACCAGAAAAAAGCACAGAATCTACAAACCAAGACAGTTTGGCACTCAATATTCAGTTTTATGATCCTAAACAGTTATTAAGTAGTGTTAACCAGTCTGTTTCTATACCTTATTTTAAACTTTGCCAGCTCTTCTTAAATAAAAGTATCGAGCTATGCACAAAGCATTATCATTTAAAGACTACAGATATTGAGGTCGTAGATGAGTTTCATGCAGAAGGTGCAACACTCGCAATCTCAACCTCACATCAGCACGCTGTAGAATGTCTGCTTATGGTGGGAACAGTTTTCCAATTACTATCAGACGTTTTATATAAACGTTACCGTGAAGATAAACGCTTTGCACTACAAACGCGTAGTGCTGTGTGTCATGCCGTAGAAGCAATGCAAATTGATGCCAAAGAAGCAGCTCAGCGTTTAGCACAACATCTGCATGCTAAAGAGTCTGCGCTTTATCTGGATAATGATCAGCTTAAAGCAATTCAAGACAGTTATCAGCTTGTTGCAATGCCAAACCCGAGCAATATTATGACTCGTCATGCATTTATGATTAATGGTATGAATGCTGAATGTGCAGAGCTTGCCCAAAATATTCGAACTGAAATTTTGATGGGCAAAAAGTCAATTCCACAAAATGATAGCCCGAGCAGCGCAGCATCTTAAAAGTCATTGTGCGCATTCAAACCTAGCCTAAAGGCTAGGTTTTTTTATTTAAATTCATGGTATTTATAATCAAGAATTTTATTTTCTTATGCTTTATTGAGATAAGTAAATCCAGATCTATTATGTTGAGATGTAAATTTGGATAAATCAGAATCATAGGCAAAATTCTTTAAACAGCGTAAACTATGCAAAATTTATTAAATAGAAATTGTCTTACGACAAAAAAAGGTGAAAGCGAATGCCGCTGAGTCGTGTTGAAGATCTTGTCGCCGATATTCGTGCAGGCAAAATGGTTATTTTGATGGATGACGAAGATCGCGAAAATGAAGGTGATCTTGTCATGGCAGCAACGCATGTTCGTCCTGAAGATATCAACTTCATGATTACCCATGCACGTGGTCTAGTTTGCCTAACGTTAAGCCGTGAGCGCTGTAAACAGTTAAATCTACCTTTGATGGTTGATCAAAACGGCGCTCAGCACAGCACAAACTTTACGTTATCAATCGAAGCTGCCGAAGGTATTACAACAGGTATTTCAGCAGCAGAGCGTGCGCATACAATTCAAACAGCTGTCGCAGCGCATGCAAAACCAAGCGATATCGTACAGCCGGGTCATATTTTCCCACTCATGGCTCAACCAGGTGGTGTTTTACACCGTGCAGGTCATACCGAAGCAGGCTGTGATTTAACACGTTTAGCGGGCTTTGAACCAGCTTCAGTCATTTGTGAAATCATCAATGAAGATGGCACAATGGCACGTCGTGCAGATTTAGAAATTTTTGCTGAGAAGCATGGTCTAAAAATTGGTACAATTGCCGACCTAATTCACTACCGTATGACCAATGAGCAAACGGTTGAACGTTTGGATCAAAAAACCATTCAAACGGAATATGGTTCATTTGAACTTTACCGTTATCGTGAGATTGGTAATCCGGACATTCATTTGGCTTTGGTTAAAGGCGAGCCAAATGAAGGTGTTACAACAGTACGTGTTCATGGTTTCAGTCCAATTCGCGATTTGCTTAAGCTCAATAAAGCTGATGGTGAACCTGCGTGGAATCTAGACCGTGCACTACAGACAATTGCAGCGAGTGATCGCGGTGTTTTAGTATGGATCGGCCAAGATCATTTGCAAGACTTGGGACCAGCGTTGGATGATTTAAATAAGCCAAAACCGGTGAAATCCAATGCAGCACTTTCACATCAATATCAAACGATTGGTGTCGGTGCTCAAATTTTGCGTGATTTAGGTGTTGAAAAAATGAAGCTTCTTAGCTCACCATTACGTTTCAATGCTTTATCTGGCTTTAATTTAGAAGTAGTGGAATATATCACTGCTGATCAAATCACAACGAAATAATCGAGGTTGCTATGGCAATTCGCCGTATTGAAGGTTTATTACATCTCGCAAGCGAAGGTCGTTATGCGATTTTAGTGGGTCGTTTTAACAGCTTTGTTGTTGAACACTTATTAGAAGGCGCGATCGACACATTAAAACGTCATGGCGTAAATGAAGATAACATTACTGTTATTCATGCTCCTGGCGCATGGGAACTCCCGATCGTTGCTAAAAAATTAGCTACATCAAACCAGTTTGATGCGATTATTGCACTTGGTGCAGTAATTCGTGGCAGCACACCACACTTTGACTTTGTTGCTGGTGAATGTGCGAAAGGTTTAGGTGTAGTCGCGTTAGAAAGCAGCTTGCCTGTTATCAATGGTGTATTAACTACTGACAGCATCGAGCAAGCAATCGAACGCTCAGGTACAAAAGCAGGAAACAAAGGTAGCGAAGCTGCTTTAACTGCAATTGAAATGGTTAATTTATTAAAGGCAATTTAAAGCATGTCTCAAACACTGCAAGCCGCTTATGCAGCAAAACGCAAAGCACGTCGTTTTGCTGTACAAGGTATTTATGAGTGGCAAATGAGTCACAACCCTGTACATGAAATTGAAGCACGTACACGTGCGGAAAATGCAATGCACAAGGTCGACTTAGGCTATTATCACGAACTACTGACTCAAGTCATTGCTCAACGTGAAGAACTTGATGCATTACTTATTCCAGTACTTGACCGGGAACTTAGTGCACTTGATGGCGTGGAACTTGCGACTTTACGTTTAGGTGCTTACGAGTTACGTGATCATTTAGAAATTCCATACCGTGTGGTACTTGATGAAGCAATCGAGCTCGCTAAGCATTTTGGCGGAGCAGACAGTCATAAGTACATCAATGGTGTATTAGACCGTCTGAGTTCGACCCTGCGTAGCGCAGAAAAACAGCAAGCAGATTAATTAATAGGCTTGATGTTCTATGGCTGAGTTTTCAATTATTGACCAATATTTTAATCGACAATCAAATCCAGATGTCGCACTTGGTATCGGTGATGACTCAGCCTTAATTACTCCCCCTCCAAATCAACAATTAGTGATCTGTGCAGATACACTGGTTGCTGGCCGTCATTTCCCTCTAGACACCTCTGCTCATGCTATTGGTTGGAAAAGCGTTGCTGTAAATCTTTCAGATATTGCTGCAATGGGTGCTAAACCCCACAGTATTTTGCTTGCAATCAGCTTACCTCAAGTTGACCATGAGTGGCTTGAAGGTTTTAGTCAGGGAATCTACGACTGTTGTAATCAGTTCGGTGTTGCCCTCATTGGTGGAGATACCACCCAAGGCCCTCATCTCACCATTACCGTTACCGCAATGGGCTGGATAGAAACCGGCAAAGCCGTGTTACGTTCAGGCGCAAAAGTCGGTGATTATGTTTGTGTAAGTGGTCAAGTGGGTGATGCAGCTTATGGTCTTCAGCATTTGGGACATTCGCTGCAGCAAAGACTCGATTATCCGACACCACGTTGTCAGCTTGGGCAAGAGCTTAAAGGACTTGCCTCTAGCATGATTGATGTTTCAGATGGTTTAGCGCAAGATTTAGGACATATTTTAAGAGCATCTAAGGTTGGAGCACGACTTGCCTTAGAAAAATTACCTGTTGACCCAGTATTGCAGCAATTAAAAGAACAACAACGTTGGCAATATGCACTTGCAGGTGGTGATGACTACGAATTATGTTTTACAATAACACCGCAAAATTATGGAAAACTTTTGCAAAAACAACTGGACGTTAAGATTACAATGATTGGACAGATCGTTGAACAAACAAAACTAATTTTTGAGCATTTGGGTTCAGATTACCCATTGCAAATTCATGGATACCAACACTTTGCATAAACCGCCGATTCATTTTAAGAACATGTCTTGGTTCAACCGCTGCATCGTTTTCTGTGGGGTTGGTTTTGGATCTGGTCTCGCCCCTAAAGCACCGGGTACTTTTGGCTCTGCTTTTGCCTTACTTTTTATTCCTATTTGGCTATCTCTCGGATTTAACTTAAGTTTAATCGCTATTATCATCATGTCTTTGGTGGGTATTTATATTTGCGGTCAAACAGCAAAGGTTATAGACGTACACGATGATGGTCGAATTGTGTGGGACGAATTTGCAGGTCAATCTATTACTCTCCTGCCTTTAATATTTTTTAATATAATGTCGTTACAATGGGCACTAATTGGTTTTTGCTTATTCCGCCTGTTTGATGTTTGGAAACCTTGGCCAATCCGTGTGGCTGACCAGAAAGTTGCTGGCGGCTTCGGAATTATGCTGGACGACATCATTGCAGGGCTTTGGGCGGCACTATGTATCATCATATTTATTACTTTCTGGGGCGTAACGCCATTTAAGTAGGTTTACTCATGTCAACTACCGTCATTATCCTTGCTGCAGGCAAAGGAACGCGAATGCGTTCACAACTACCTAAAGTATTACAGCCTTTAGCTGGCCGCCCGCTACTAGGACATGTTATTAAGACAGCAAAACAACTATTAGCAGAAAATATCATTACCATTTATGGGCATGGCGGCGATCACGTAAAGCAGACGTTTGCACAAGAAAACATTCAATGGGTTGAACAAGCAGAACAATTAGGTACAGGTCATGCGGTACAAATGACTTTACCGGTACTTCCTAAAGACGGTATTTCATTAATTTTATACGGCGATGTTCCTTTAGTCCGTCAAACAACCCTAGAGCAACTTGTTGAAGCATCAAGTCAAACTGGTATTGGCATGATTACTTTACATGTCGAAAACCCAACAGGTTATGGCCGTATTGTTCGCCAAAACGGAAAAATTCAAGCGATTGTTGAACATAAAGATGCAACTGATGCTCAGCGCCAAATTCAAGAAATCAACACAGGTATTTACTGTGTAAGCAATGCAAAACTTCATGAATGGTTGCCTAAGCTTTCTAATGAAAATGCACAAGGCGAATACTATTTAACTGACATCGTTGCGATGGCGGTTGCAGATGGTTTAGAAATTGCCTCTATTCAACCAGAACTTGCTTTTGAAGTTGAAGGGGTTAATGACCGCTTACAACTTG
Source organism: Acinetobacter sp. IK23 (assembly GCF_035615275.1). Taxonomy (NCBI): domain Bacteria; kingdom Pseudomonadati; phylum Pseudomonadota; class Gammaproteobacteria; order Moraxellales; family Moraxellaceae; genus Acinetobacter; species Acinetobacter sp. IK23. The sequence goes on along the minus strand of NZ_JANBNX010000009.1, from coordinate 93,844 downwards.
CAGCACTTGAACGTGATTTCCAGCAACAGCAAGCAAAAGAACTTATGCAACAAGGCGTAACTTTTGCCGACCCTGCCCGTTTCGATTTACGTGGTTCTGTGAAAGTTGGACACGATGTTCGTATTGACGTAAATGTCATTATTGAAGGTGACTGTGAACTCGGTGACTTTGTAGAAATCGGTGCTGGCTGTATTTTGAAAAATACAAAAATTGCAGCAGGCACTAAAGTTCAAGCTTATAGCGTTTTTGATGGTGCAGTTGTGGGTGAAAACACTCAAATTGGTCCATTCGCACGCTTACGCCCGGGCGCCAAATTGGCGAACGAAGTACACATTGGTAACTTCGTTGAAATCAAAAACACAACCATTGGTCTTGGTAGTAAAGCTAACCACTTCACCTACTTAGGTGATGCCGAGATCGGTGCTGACTCAAATATTGGGGCAGGTACAATTACCTGCAATTATGATGGTGCAAATAAACACAAAACCACTATTGGCGATGCAGTGTTTATCGGTTCTAATAGCTCGCTAGTTGCGCCTGTGACTATTGGAAATGGAGCAACAGTCGGTGCGGGTTCTGTGATTACGAAAGATGTAGCTGAACAAAGTCTCTCCTTTGAACGTGCTCAACAAATTTCTAAGGCAAATTATCAACGTCCCCTAAAGCGTGCAAAATAAGAGGATTGAATTATGTGTGGTATCGTCGGAGGCGTTGCAGAACGTTGTGTAACTGAGATTTTAATCGAAGGTTTAAAACGTCTTGAATATCGCGGTTATGATTCAGCAGGCGTTGCTGTACTGAATAATGAAGAAGTTTTACGTGAGCGTCGTGTAGGTAAGGTGATTAATCTTGCCGATGCAGTTGCTGATCAGCAGCTCACTGGGGTAGTTGGTATTGCTCATACACGTTGGGCAACACATGGTAAACCAACTGAAAATAATGCTCACCCACATATGTCGGGTAAAGTGGCAGTCGTTCACAACGGTATTATCGAAAACTATCAAGAGCTTAAAGATGACCTTCAAGCTCTAGGATATGTATTTACTTCTCAAACAGATACAGAAGTTGTCGCTCACTTAGTTGCAGAAGCACTAAAAAGTACTGACAGCTTACTTGAAGCAGTACAATCTGTTGTTCCTCAGCTTAAAGGTGCATACGCACTGGGTATTATCCATAGCGATTACCCAGATGAGTTAATCACTGTACGCGAAGGTTCACCACTTGTGATTGGTGTAGGTATTGGTGAGAACTTTATTAGTTCAGACCAACTTGCGCTTTTACCTGTGACTAACCGTTTTATGTATTTAGAAGAAGGTGATATTGCTCGCCTGACTCGTACTTCAATTGAAGTATTTGCAAACGGTGAACTTGTTGAACGTCCAGTGAAAGAGCTTGACGCAACAGTAAGCAATGCTTCAAAAGGTGAATACAAGCACTACATGCTCAAAGAAATTTATGAGCAACCAGAAGCAATCAAACAAACGATTTCTCAAGCACTTAACGGCAACAGCTTACGCGAAGACTTCTTGCAAAATGCTGAAGCAGACTTTAGCAAAGTTCAAAGCGTACAAATTATTGCATGTGGTACAAGTTATCACTCAGGCATGATCGCGAAATATTGGTTTGAACAACTGATTGGTGTGCCTTGCCAAGTTGAAATCGCAAGTGAATTCCGCTATCGCACCCCTGTAATTGTTGAAAATACGCTTTATATCTGTATTTCTCAATCAGGTGAAACAGCCGATACTTTAGCTGCATTACGTGAAACTCAAAAGCGTGCAAAAGCAAACAATATCGATATTCAAACTTTGACTATCTGTAACGTTGCTACGTCTTCAATGGTACGTGAAACTGATCACCACTTATTGACCCTTGCTGGGCCTGAAATTGGTGTTGCATCAACTAAAGCGTTCACGACTCAGCTTGCTGCGCTTATGCTACTCGTCTTAAAAATTGGACAAGTAAAACAGCGTATTAGCAATGTCATGATTGAAGAGATTGCTCGTGAATTGTGGCACAGCCCGAAAGTCATTCTTGATACGCTTAAAAATAACGATGAAATTTTACGTTTATCAGAATTGTTCGTTGAAAAACAACACTGTTTATTCTTAGGCCGTGGCACACACTATCCAATCGCATTGGAAGGTGCGTTAAAGCTTAAAGAAATTTCATATATTCACGCAGAAGGTTATGCGGCTGGTGAGTTAAAACATGGCCCATTGGCTCTTGTTGATAACGAAATGCCAATCGTGATTCTTGCGCCAAACGACGAAATGCTTGATAAGCTTAAGTCGAATATGGAAGAAGTTCAGGCGCGTGGTGGTGAATTATTCGTTTTCGCTGATGAAAATAGCGGTGTAGTTGAAAAAGATCGTCAACACGTTGTACACATTCCAGCAGTAAACGAATGGCTTGCTCCAATCATTTATAGCGTACCAGTTCAGTTGTTGTCTTATCACGTTGCTGTATTACGTGGTACAGACGTTGACCAGCCACGTAACTTGGCGAAGTCAGTAACTGTAGAGTAATTCAAAAAGATCATTATTAAGGCATTGTGTTTAGACAATATAGTTTTAAACTGAACATTAAAGTTCTAAACTGTAACAATATAGTTCTAAACTAGACATTAAAGTTGTAAACCAGATAGACCCAGCTATACTGATTAAAAAGTAGGCTGGGTTTTTCTATGAGTAGAGCACCGAGATTCTTCACACAAGAACAAATTAGCAAAAGAATAAAAAGCGGTCGTGGACAAGGTATGGGAAAAGATTACCAACCATGGCTGACTATTCAGGATGTACCCTCTCGTGGGGTCTCTCATCGTATCTACTCTCATAAAACGCAAAGAGTTCATCATTTACTTTCTAATTTGGAACTGTATGTTTTTTTGATTTTAGATTGGTCTAGTTTTGTTCAGGATATTCGGGAACAATTTCCCTTGAATCTAGACGACACAAAAGAAATCTGTTTAGAGCATGGTTTGAGACATCCCAGCATACAAGGCTCGGAACAGGTTATGACTTCCGATTTTCTGATTGATACAAATGATAAGAAAAAACCTCAATTCGTTATTCAGGTAAAACCATTAAAAGAACTCATCAAAGAAAGAACAATTGAAAAACTCGAAATTGAACGTCGATACTGGGAGGTTAAAGAAATCCCATGGAGTATTGTGACGGAACAAAATATTCCCACAACTGCCCGAAAAAATCTTGAATGGTTGAGCCCTTTTATTACTGAACATTTAGAGCCTGATATCTGGGATAGCCTACATACAATTTCTTATTATTTTTTAAAAAAACCAGGGATTTCTATCATTAAACTCTGTAAAGAGATTGATATTCAGGAAAAAACTACAGCTGGAACGACCCTACAATATTTAAGAACACTTATAGCAAATCGTTTAATTAAATTTGATATCCAACAGCCATTCCAGAAATTAAAAGGGTCTGACTTAGTGTTTGATTTAGAGGTGTCTTATGTGGCAAATCAATGAGGTCGTTAAATTTGATGAAAGCCACTACCGGATTTTATTCTTTCAATCTGGCGAAATCATATGGATTAATATGGAAGAAGCCAAAGGAGTTCCAACTTTAGTTCTTGAAGAACAACTTTCACAATGGATTGATGAAAAACGCTTATTTAGAAGCTCAGACCCTTGTGAATATCTTAAGTCTATAGAGCCACCCGTAAACTCAGTCGCTTTTGAAAAACGTGCTCAGGCTTACCAAATTATTGAACCAATCGTATATGACACAGGCTGTTTTAATGAAGAGATTAGAGCTAAACGGGTTCGTTTAGTAGAACAGACAAATATCGCAACTAAGGCAACGATATACAAATACCTACGCCGCTATTGGCAAAGAGGCCAAATTCCAAATGCCTTATTGCCAGATTATAGAAACGCTGGTGCACCAGGAAAGCCAAGAACCTTAGCAGGTTCTAAAAAATCGGGAGCAAAGCGTAAATTTGGCAATGGAACAGGTATTAAAATTACGCCAGAAATTGAAAGGCTCTTTCGATTAATAGTTGAATCTGAATTATTAAATGACAAGAAAATTAATATCACATCTGCTCATCGTCAATTTGAGGAACTCTTTGTTCAACATTACCCACATATAAAACAGGCAGATATTCCAACACGTAGACAATTTGACCATTTCTACAAACGTGAATATGAACTTCCACAAAGAATAGAAACCAGAACTCCTGTATTAAGTTTTCAAAAAGATATACGGCCATTAAGTGGAACTGCTACAGCAAATACGCTTGGGCCTGGTAGTCGTTATGAAATTGATGCAACTATTGCCGACATTTATTTAGTTGCTGATGATGATCGAAGCAAGATTCTAGGTCGTCCGATCCTATATGTAGTGGTTGACGTTTTCAGCAGAATGGTCGTGGGATTCTATATCGGATTTCATAATCCATCCTATGTTGTTGCCATGCAGGCGATTGTAAATGCTTGCAGTGATAAAGTTAGTTTATGCAAATTGCTTGGAATTGATATCGAGCCAGAACAATGGCCAACCCTAGGTTTACCTGATGCCATTCTTGCTGACCGTGGTGAAATGATGAGTCATCAGGTCGAACGCTTAGTACATGGTTATAATGTTCGTATTGAAAATGCACCTGCTTATCGAGGAGATGCAAAAGGTATTGTTGAACGCTATTTTGGAACATTACAGGCAGAATTCAAACCTTATGCTCCTGGAGTAGTTAAAGGAAATCGTATTCAAAAACATGGCGAAAGTGATTACCGTCTTGATGCGGTTTTACCTATTTCTGCCTTTGCCAAAATGATCATAAAGACAATACTTTATCGTAATCAGTATCATGTATTGGATACTTATGACAGAGATGCAGATTTTCCTCCAGACTTACCGTCTATTCCATTACACATATGGAACTGGGGAATTCAAAATCGTACAGGCCATCTTCGTACTGTAGATCCAGATACATTGCGAATCATGATACTACCTCGCAAGAAAGTTTCCATTTCCACTTCTGGTGTCAATTTATGGGGCCTGTATTACATTGGATCAGAAATACTCAGAGAAGGCTGGTTACATCGTAGTAAAGAAGTCACTCGCCCACAGGATCTCCAAGCGGCCTACGATCCAAGCTGTGTAGATAAGATATATTTATTCCCAAAACATGATAGTACGATCTATTGGGAATGCTCTTTATCAACCAAAAGTCGTCAATTTGCGGGTATGTCATTTTGGCAAGTGTGGGAGATACAAGATCAAGAAAAAAATCTACATGCGATTGAAAAGGATAATAGCAAAGCTGCTCGTAGAGAGCTGGATCAATTTATTCGTGACACCATTGCTGAAGCAAAAAAAATGGCGACCAACTCTGGTGTATCCAATCGCCAGCGTTTATCTGAAATAAAATCGAATAAAAAGTCTGTTCGTGAAAATGAGAAATTATCAAATACTTCCTTAAAACCTGATAAACACCCTAAAGATCAAGGAACCATTATTTCATTTAAGCCAAAACAAGATGAATCAAACTATCCGCAGTTCGTTCCAGGTCTTTTTGATGATGAGGATGATCAGTCATGACAAATCATATAATAAGAAATGCAGAATATCAGGACACAGGTGTTCATGCTTATAAAGACAATCCTTTCATTGAGGCCCTACCACCTATTCAAGAACCATTTGAAGATACAAAAAATCTTATCTCAAAAGTAACGCCTACACTTGATGATCTAAAGCAAAAAAGAGTCATTCGTGCCCATAATATCCATCAGATCACAGGTTCCTTTTTTCAGCCTTTAGCAATGCATATGTTACTGAGTGAACGTATTTCTCTCATGATTCGTGGAGGGTATGTTGGACGTAATCCAAACACAGGAAAGTTGCAACAACACCTGCAAAATGGTTATGAAAGATTGCAAACACGTGATCTGAATGCCAAACGCTTTGATGAAACTGAATCCACTGCTCATAGCATGGCCATCATTGGCTGTTCAGGTAGTGGTAAAACGACCTCTTTACGAAGAATACTAAACACATATCCTCAAGTCATTTTTCACCCAACATTAAATCGCCATCAGATCGTCTATTTAAAGATAGATTGCTCGCATGATGGTTCACTCAAAGAACTTTGTCTCAATTTTTTCCGAGCAATTGATAAAATCATTGGTTCAAATTATGAGAAAAAGTATGGGATGAAAAGACATGGCGTAGAAACCATGCTTGCCCTCATGGCACAAACAGCCAATATGTTTGCCTTAGGCCTGTTAGTCATTGATGAAATCCAACATTTGAGTCGGGCAAAGTCTGGCGGTTCAGAGAAAATGCTGAACTTCTTTGTCACCATGACCAATACCATTGGTATTCCTGTGCTGTTCGTGGGTACACCTAAAGCTAGAGACATCTTTGATCTTGATCTACGTTCCAGTCGACGTGCTGCTGGTCTGGGATCTATCTTTTGGAATCCAATCCCACAATACCTACCTGATCAGAAGAGTCAAAACCCTGAGTGGATAGCATTTACCAATACACTTTGGAAGTTGCAGTACTTGCAGAAAAGAGACCCTATCTTAAGTGATGAGATTCGAGATACCTGGTTTGATTTGAGCCAAGGTATTCTCGATATTGTAGTAAAACTTTTTATTTTGGCTCAGTTACGTGCCCTCGCAACGGGAGCAGAAACGATTACTGTAGAGCTGCTGAAACGTGTTTATGAAGATGAGCTGAAACTTGTACATCCTATGCTCAGCGCATTACGTTCAGGTATACCTGAAAGAATCGCTCAATTCTCAGATCTTGCTGTACCCGATATGGATAAGAAAATCATCCATCTTATTCAGAAAATCTCCGCATCTACCGTTGAATCCGAAGAAGACCAAGCCTTAAAACAATTGAGTAATGATGATCAACGACGTGTATATCTGATGCTAAAAGATGAATTCCCATCAGACTCCATCATCTTTGCCATTCAAAAAATTGTAGCGTTAAAACCTCAAATATCTAGACAACAGCTCTTGGCTGCTATTGTTCAAGCAATGGAGACAGACAATACACCGTCACAGGCACCAGCAACCAAAAAGAAAAACCAACGGATTAGCTTAAAACAATGGAATGAGCTAGAAGATACTGATCTTCGGCATATTTTTTCGATAAACCCAACCAGCCCAGAAAGTATTTATACCCAATTAGACCATCAAGGTTTAATTTTGCAAATGTCAGACCTGTTGTCATAGTATGGGGTAAGAATCATGTGGAATTTTCCAACACCGCTTCCTGATGAGCTGATTTACAGTACCATCGCCCGTGCTGGATTACACCATGGCATTCAAAGTCCAAAACAGTTACTTGATGAGGTTTACCAAGATAGAAAAGTCGTTGCTACCATAGACTTACCCAGTCATTTAAATGCTATCGTACATTTATTAGAGCGAACTGGCTGTTTTAGTTTAATAGACCTGATTTACAAACATACGATGTTTGGCTTATATGCACCTTTTGTTCAGGAGTCCCATCGACAAAAGGCAATCACTTTAATGGCTGAGCAGGCATCTGGCTCTATTCATCTTATGCTTGGTCTGAATGCTTCCAGAGTCCCCAACAACACCAAATTCCACTACTGTCCAATCTGCATACAGCAGCAACGAGAAACTTATGGAGAGTATTTCTGGAATAGAGCCTGGTTTCTACCCAACCTTTCAATCTGCCTGAAACACAATTGTTCACTTCTGTCTCAGGATTATATTCAACAACAGCATCGGCATCTATTCTTGCCCTTATTACCAAATCAAACTCAAGACTCCGCTCATTCCTATTACAAGGAAGACTTCATACTAGGGCAAATGGCTGTGGAGTTATTACAACTCGATCCTCAACCATCGCCAAGCCATGAACAATGGACTAAATTTTATCTGGAAATGGCTGATGCAAAGAATTTCCGTAGAGGGAATCATGTTTGTCATGAGCAAACTTATGAGCAAGTGATTAAAAATTTTAATCTTGGTTATCTTCGTTCTAAGAATTTAAGTATTGACCACCAACAAGATACTTCATGGCTTAAATCTATTTTCAGAAAACACCGCAAAGCCTTTAGTTTCTTGGAACATTGTATTGTCTGGTCTTCATTTATACCCAAAATGTCACCTAAAGAAATTATGCAATATGTCAGCTCTATTTCAGCAACCCCATATTTTGTAAAACGAACTATTTCTACTGATAATATTCCTCCTATAAAAACAGAGGAGATGAGACAAAAATGGCAAGATATCGTACAACTTCATGGTGTAAAGGCTGGCCGTAATATTAAATCAGGTTCGGCAACTTATATGTGGCTATATAGAAACGATCAAAATTGGCTACTGACATTTAATTCAGGACATTTATCACAACCTCAAGCCCGAAAAAATAAAATAAATTGGTCTATCCGTGATTTTTCAATAACCAAAGAATTATTCAAAGTTTTATATCGTTCAAATGATGACTTAGCTTGTCCAAGAATGTCAAAGAGTTGGTTTCTCAATCAGTTATCCAAAGGAAATTCCATTTCCAAACATTTGCAACAACTGCCTTTAAGCTCCAAATTTCTTTCAGCTTATTCTGAAGATACAATGGCTTATCAAATACGGAGAATTACCCATGCCATGATCAGGCTTGGTTATACAGAATCCAGTACTAAAGATAGATGGCGAATATTACGACTTGCAGGATTAAGTAAAGAAAGGATTACTCAAGAAGCCCAAATTTTCCTAAATATAATTTGTGAGAAGAAGACTTATGCACATTAAACGCCTCCCTTTAGATACATTGATTACAGGTATAGGACACCTATTTAGATATAATGATAAACCCTGGTTTATTAATCTGTGGGGAGAGTCTGAAGACTCTAAAGCAAAATATAACACCTCTTTTTCCCACATGCATTTGCTGGCTAAACGTCGAATTATCAACTCCACCAAAAATGAACATAGAAAGTCTGGATTTCACCTAAAATTTAGATGTCCCTTACCAGCAGAGTGGATGTCTTTTGCCCAATCTAAATCAAAATTTCACTTTTTTGGGTTTGATGCTCTGGCAACCTTTTCAAATGAAGCACAAACCGTTAAGCAAGTCCATATTCAATTGCCACAGCTTGAGTTAGCCAGAGCTTTCTTCTTCCAAAATGCTTATCTCACTCGATCTGCGCTTGAGTTGAATGTGCTGGCACAAGACTTTGATATTCAGAGCAAGACTGATCATTACCTAATTAATGTTCTTCCATCATGTGAAGGTTCACTTGCAACTTCTCATTTTAATAAACCAGGGTTTCGTCGATTCCTTGCATATCTACTTCTAAATAAAAATATAAGAGCTTCATATGAAAGCATCGCTCAACAGTGCCAAGCTTTTGAAAGCATTAATAATACGGTAAGAACATGGAACTTTAGTTTCATTCCACCCAATTTAACAGACGTAAACATCGAGGCACATGGTTATTACGACAGGTTAACCAATACATTTAAGATAGATGAAATCATTGGCTTTTCTGGGCTCTCCACCCATATTGATAAGCCTGTTTATTTTCATCATGATAAATTTTCTAAAGCCTCAAAAAAATCGGGTAATACCAGTACCATACCACCAAAGCCGAATCATGCAGAACCCAAACTGAATGATGAGGAAGAAGCAACGCCTAGTAATAAGCCTACTATTGTAGATGGTCCAACCACTTTACTTGATTTTGATGACCCGTTTGAAACAGGGAAAGTCGCAGATAAAACTGGCTCAAAAAATGCTGTTATCGTGGATGATGCCCAAGAGTATATTGATGAGTTAATTGGTGATGTGAATGCAGATGAGCCAGGAATTGGTGGCACAGTTAAAGCTGGTGATTTTGAGGGTTCTGAGGATCAGACCGATGATGCTCATTTATATCTAGATCGCTTCTCAGCTTTTATAAAGATGCTTTATAAACTTGAAGAAAAGTATGGAATTCAATATTCACTGACTTTAAAAGTTCTACCTGAAGTAGAGGGATTTACCAAACATTTAAAGTCCGATAATAATCCACGCTGTATTGCTGAAGTACATTTTCTGCATCAAGGCCAGCATTTCATTTTACTGGAAGTTGATACATCCGATAATGCAACTCGCCTTTCAACACAATTATTAATAATAAAAGATATGAACTGCTGGGAAGAGGATTATGAAAAAATTCGTAAATTTGTGATTCAAAAAACACTCAATTGGCCGCATAGCTTCATCAAAAAAATAGCAGTTCAGCAAGTCAGATTTAATCACCCCCGTCTTGAAGAACATGGACAACAAATCGCCATTGAAGATTTAGAAAGTTGGGCTAGTCGAATTTATAACAAACTAATTATTTTTGATAACAAATGAGTAAATTATAAATTAAGTAATAACTTCTGAGACCGAACTTCACGTCAAAGTAGATAAAATCAAATAATAAAAATAAGTTAAAAAATATGAAATTAGATTTGTATACATACTATTTGAATAGTATTCAATTTAAGAACAACTCCATACAAAGTCTATTTTGACTAATAGAATATTATTTTAAAGCAACATTTAACTGTCCACTTTCCAATAAATATTTGTCTAAGCCCACAATAAAACACATAAATTTATGTGTTTTACACATTTTATTATTTATAAATTAAATAAATTAATTATTTTATTTAATATTTTAATGTGTTAAAATAATTAAAACATGTGTTGATTGAATTGTATGGATTACATTGAATTTCGACGCCAACTTGGTAAGGCAGGTCTTACGACAGGAGAGTTTGCTGAATTGGTAAAGATGAGCAGTAATGCTGTGACCAATTGCTCAAAAAAAGGGGTTGTACCATCTCATCTAGCAATCATTGCAACGCTTATGGCTGTAATGGCCGATAACAAACTGGATTTCCGTGCAGTTTTTAATGAGATTGAGATAGAACCAAAGAAACCACGTGGTGGTGCCTCTAAAGGAAAATTTGGTGGCAGTAAACAAATAGTTTTACCAATGGAGTAACATCGTGTTAGCTAAAAAAAATGAAATACTCTATCAAGAGAAAGTAATAAATTGCCGCCCTCTATTGAAATGGGCTGGGGGGAAAACTCAACTTTTAACAGAAATTACCCCTAAAATACCAAAGAAATATGGTCGATATATTGAACCCTTTTTTGGTGGTGGAGCCCTCTTTTTTGCTTTAAAGCCAAGCAATGGGATAATTGCAGACAGTAATCCAGAGTTAGTAAATCTCTATCAATCTGTAGCAGATGATGTAGATGGAATTTTAGATCAGTTAAAGCAGTATCAAAATACAGAAGAAGTTTTTTATGCTGTTCGTAGTCAAGATTGGAAAAAACTACCTAATGTAGAAGCTGCTGCAAGAACTATATTTTTAAATCGGACTTGTTTTAATGGACTGTATAGGGTTAACAAAAAGGGACAATTTAATGTTCCTTTCGGAAAGTATAAAAATCCTAAAATAATAGATGAAGAAGCTTTAAGAGCTGCATCAATAATACTAAAAGACACTACTATTATTTGTGGAGATTATAAAGACGTATTAAGGAAACAAGCTCAGCCTGGAGACTTTATATTTTTAGATCCTCCATATTTACCTATTTCTGAATATGCAGATTTCCAACGCTATACCAAAGAGCAATTCTATGAAGAGGATCACACAGAATTGGCTGCCGAAGTCCAGCGCTTACATGAATTGGGTTGTCATATCATCCTAACAAATTCAAACCACCCTTTAGTACATGAACAATATAGAAAATTCCCAATAGAAGTAGTTCAAACTAAACGTTATATTTCATGCAATGGTAAACGACGCACTGGGGAAGATGTTATTGTGACAATTCCACCAAAACCTCGATTTGATATTCGTATAGTTCCTGAAAGCTTATCTGAACAAATAAAATTATATCCTCCTACTCGCTATATGGGTTCTAAGAATAAATTATTATCTGAGATCTGGGGTGTTGCTTCTCAATTTGAGTTTGACACAGCGGTAGATTTATTTTCAGGTTCGGGCATTGTTGGGTATATGTTTAAATCATATGGTAAAACCGTTATTAGTAATGATTACATGACTATGGCATCTGTTTTTGCTAAAGCAATGATTGAGAATAATAATATTGTTTTGACCTCTGAAGAAACCTTATCATTACTTGAATCAAAAGGGCCCAATGATTCATTTGTAGAAACTAAGTTTAAAGACTTATATTTTTCTGATGATGATAATAAATTAATAGATATTCTTAGAGCCAATATTAAAACTATAAAAAATCCATATAAGAAAGCAATTGCTATGTCTGCATTAATGCGTGCTTGCTTGAAGAAACGACCACGAGGTATTTTTACCTATGTTGGCTATCGTTATGACGATGGGCGTAAGGACTTATCAATGTCGTTTCGAGATCAATTTTTAGATGCAGTAAATATGATTAATGCCTCAGTCTTTGATAATGGTCAGCAAAATAAAGCTCGCCTCGGAGATGCGATGACATTAAAGCATCAAGGAAATAAACTCGTTTACATTGACCCACCTTACTATTCACCATTATCAGATAATGAATATGTTCGCCGATATCATTTTGTAGAAGGTTTGGCCCGAGATTGGCAAGGTGTTGAAATACAAGAACATACTGTTACAAAAAAGTTTAAATCGTACCCAACTCCTTTTTCTTCTCGTAAAGGTGCAACGGAAGCCTTTGATCTATTATTTAAGCGGTTCCGTAATGACATACTTATAGTATCTTATTCATCAAATAGTCTACCCACACTAGATGAAATGTTGGCGATTATGTCAAAATATAAGTATCATGTAGAGGTAATCCCAATAGATTATCGTTATTCAATTGGCAACAAAAATGCCAACTCCAGTGATAACAACAAAGTTCAAGAATATTTATTCATAGGGTATTAGACGTGACAGTTATAGATACAAGTAATTTTCTGCAAGCTGATGATATTGAAAAAGTAATGTTAGTTCCCTTTGCCGTACATAATGGACACCATACTGATGATGCTATGGAAAATTATATCGGGGTTGATTCAAATGGACGTCAAGGACGTTACTATAGATTAGCTGCTGAAAAGCTGGGATTAGTCGAGTTAATTAGAAATAACCATACTATTTTGACTCCTATTGGGCAAAATTTTGTTACTTTCAATAAGTCGCAACAAGATCAATATATGGATTCAGCTATTCGGAACTTGCCAGTATTCGCCGCTGCCATCCAGTTTACCCAAAGTCAAACACCTCCTCCATCTCAAAGCCAATTAAAACAGTGGTTTATTAATTTATACCCTGGAGAGCAAAACACAGCTGAACGAAGATTTTATACTTTCATAAACTATTTGCGTTTTTGTGGATTTCAATACTAAGCAAAAATTAAACCCTGTAGTTTATAACTATAATGTTAAATGAAAAAATAAAGTCTTGAACTAAGTTTAAGACTTTAATGTAAAAATTTAATTTTATGAAATTTTTAACTTATTGATTTTATTAGACCACAAGTTTACAACTTTATTGTTCAAACACAAGTTCTGTACACTCTCGTACGATATTACTTAAAGTAAACATTCCATTTTTGGATTTCTATCGCCACAATTCAACGACAAAGACTCGCAATCAACTCTTATAAAACCATGTCGAGAATAAAAATTTATTGCTCGCAAATTATGTGAAGTTACACTTAACACAACTCTATTATGCCCTTGGGAACTGGCAAACTCCTTAATCGCAGAAATAAGCTTATTGGCAATATCACTGCCACGAAACTCTGGATTGACCCACATAGCGATGACATTAAATTCAAGTGATGCATCTGCTTTACCACCAACAATACCAATCGCTCGAGTTCTTTGCATCGCTAGAATATATTGATATTGAGAACGGCCAGAAGCACGAGCACGCCAATCTGCCTCACTATATTTCAAAGCAGCCGCATATGTCACTGAAAAAGCATGAGGACTATCGAGTAGTGACTCTAGGCGAACCATTTTCAAAATTTCCCAGTCATTCTCTATAGTATGACGGACTACAACTTCACCTAAGTTTTGACACATGTCATATCTCAAACTTTTATGTGTTTAAATTTAATTAAGGAACAGACTAATGCATGAATAGATAGTGAATTGAAATGAATTTTTCTTCATATTTAACTATCAGAATGACTATAAAGCAAACCCCATTCAAAACTAGTCTTCAACTCATATCAAGATTTAGAAACTAACAATTACTACATCTAAACTGCTTGTTTCTGCTGATGTGGTTTGTGTGTTTTTAGCCAATTATATTAGCCAAAAATTAACTAAATCGAAGAAGCCCCAAAAATCTATGTCAGTGATAGGTGGACTCATTTTTATGGGGCTAGGCATTTTTCTTGGATTTAAAAATCAGTAGTTTCTACAGGTAAATGCGTACCCAACAAAGAAAAACTAACATCCGCAACTTCCAACGCGTCTGAACTGGTCCAAATAATATGATTCCCTTTATTTGGACTTTCAGAACTTAAATGATATTGATTGAGCTGCCGAATTAATTGCGCTGTTACAGCCTCCGAAGGCTCAATAATTTGAATATCACGGCCTACAATTTCCTGAATCGTATCTGAGACAAATGGATAATGTGTGCATCCTAAAATAATCGTATCAACTTTTTGCTCGACCAACGGTGCCAAAATATTTTCTAAATAATCCTTAACTTCCGCGGTATGCGCTTTGCCCGTTTCAATTTTTTCAGCCAAACCAATACATGGCACCAAAGACACTTTAATATCTTGCGCATACGTTTCAATTAAACTTTTTAAGTTTTTGCCCTTCACCGTGGTTGCCGTTGCCAAAACAGCAATATGCTTGCTCACGGTCATGGCAACCGCGGGTTTTACCGCTGGTTCTATCGCAATAAGTGGTACATTAATTTGCGCTCTAATCGTTTCAACCGCTACAGCCGTCATGGTGTTACAAGCAATCACGATCGCTTTGCACTTACCTTGAGCAACTAGGTTTGAAATTAAATGCGTGGTTCGTGAAACAATCCAGTCGCTTTCTCTGTCTCCATAAGGGACATATCTCGAGTCGGCGAAATAGATAATGTCTTCATTCGGAAGAGCCTGCCGAATATGCTTAAAGAGAGACAACCCACCTAAACCAGAGTCAATCATTCCAATCGGGTTGTTATTGTTATTCATGGTTTGTCCTGCATTTCATATATTTAGAAAAATTCTTTCATGGTTGCCAAGTCTGTTAGCACGACTTTGGGCTGGATGGTTTTTAATTTTTCGGCCGATGTATAACCCCAACCTACCGCAGCAAAATCAATACCTGCTTTATGTGCAGCTTCGCCATCGGTGGTTTGGTCGCCGACATAAATGGCATGGTTTTTACTTACATCCAAAATGTTGAGAACACGCGTTATCCGCTTCGCTTTGCCAAATATAGACGAGCCGCCATCAATATGACTAAAAAGCTCACAGAGTTCTTTACCGAGTACATTTTGACAGTTTTCTTTAGAGTTTGAAGTAATAATTGCGAGCGTATATCCACGCTTATGCAGTTCAATTAAGTGGTCCCGCATACCTTCAAACAAATGAATTTCTTCATCTCTTTCTTTCATTAACTGAATAAAATCTTTCGCAATCCAAGGCAGTTTCCATCGAGAGACATTCATCTCTTTCATAATTTCTCTAGGCGTAAGTTGTTTGTAGTACTCGACTTCGTGAAGGCTTACCGATTTAAACTTATACTTTGCGGAAAGTTGATTTAAAACGCTTAGAAAAAAAATGAAAGGAGTCGGCTAAAGTGCCATCTAAATCAAAAATAATAGCCTGATATTGTTTTAGGTTTTTTTCCATTTCTAGTTTCGAAAATATATTTTTTATTATTATATTCTGTTTTCTATTGGTTTTTAAATCAGGCCCAACGAGGACCTGACCTAAATTTCAAATTTTATTTTAAGCTGCTGCTTTTTGTTCCTTTATCCAATTTTTAATACGGGCATCAAGTATATTTAAAGGCAAGGTTCCTGCATTTAAGATCATGTCATGGAAGGCTTTAATATCAAAACGATCTCCAAGCTCCTGTTTGGCGAGCTCCCGTAGCTCTAAAATTTTGAGTTGGCCCATCTTATAAGCTAATGCTTGGGCAGGAATAGCAATATAGCGATCTGCCTCTACCTGAATATCAGGCTCGTCTAAAGCAGAGTGTTCTCGCATAAAATCAATCATTTGCTGACGCGTCCATTTTTTATAATGTACGCCAGTATCAACCACTAGACGACAAGCACGAAACAACTCACTCGATAGTCTTCCATAGTCTGAAAGTGGGTCTTTATAGAAACCAACATCTTTACCTAGTTGCTCTGCGTAAAGTGCCCATCCTTCTATATAGGCAGTATGGTTAGGCTGCTTTCGGAACATCGGCAAATTTGGCAGGTTTTGGGAAGTTTGGCAAATTAATAGTGCCCCAAAAAAGTTTGATAAACAAATATAAAAAACGAATTAGCTCAATATAATCTAAAACAAAAAGTCATGAATGTTAAGCAACAAGTAAGTACCGAAATACTATCGTCTACACGAAAACAGAAAGCCGAATCTGCGAGATTCACAATAATCAAAACCATGAAAGGTTTTAAATAAAAGGCACAACATCTAGTTCTATTGATACTGCTACACGAATTATGAAGCCCCAAATCACGTAAGATAATCAGATCAATAATTTCTACGCCAAAGCGGAAGAAGTCATCTGATGAACTTAATGAGAATTTAAAATTACGTTTCCCTTTATACCACGATTTACTCAGTGAAGGTGATGAGCCATTAACTTATTCACGAATAAGGATGAATCGAATGAGTAATAAAGTCATTGTTATGTTAAGGAATACCAACTTAGTATTGGGAATTATGCTGGCAATCCATTTATAAAGCATACTCCCTATTCTAAATTAATCTAATATTATCAATGGTTTGAGATCAAAAGTAAATTTCGACTTTACAGACCACACCCTGAAACATTATCTAAAATATGAAGAAAAACTACACTATCTCTAAAAAGTTGGACATTCACATTTGGATTGAACATTAGATGGAAATACCTACTTGAAATTAGACTCTCTATAGTGAATCAATGATATGCAATATTAGAAATTGATCTCACTGATAACACAAAACCAATCTAAACATTAGTTGTATAAATCCATGCTCTCAATAATTGAAGTCATAATTTTAAACATATTGCTAAAAAATTGTTAAAAGCCCTCTTCGATGGCCCTCTGCTGAACGTGTACAAGATTTCGGAATTACTTATACGTTAAGGCATCCCAAACCTTTAGAAGAGCTAACTGAATTTAATGAATGGTTACAAGGATTAGAAAGAATATTAAATCCAAGCATTTCAAAAACATATAACATTTCAATACTTCTTAATCTATAAGTGGTTAGGCCAATAAATCACTATTCAGATACAGTCTATTTAAATCTCATCAATTCATCTATATAATTAAGTTAGCGAAATATTTACTTATTATTTGGATACAATTAAATCCTTAATATAATGATTTGTTCGTAAAAATTTAATAGGTGTTCTAAACTCATACTAAAACTTCATTTCAGAATAGCATGAAAATATCGTATATTTAGGTTAGGTTTAATTTAATGATATATAGAAAAGAAGCACTCGAAAATCAAAGTAATAAAAATTTTAGCAATATTTCATTAGTTAGGCCATTCTCAAAAACATTATATATATATCTTCTTTTATTAACAACAACACTCATAGCCACATTTCTTTTTACTGGAGAGTACACAAGATACATCAGTGTAAAGGGAATAACCTTACCAGAAGATGGATACATAAAAATACAAACTAATGAGTCAGGTTTAATCAAAAACCAATATTTTAAAGTTGGAGATCATGTAAAAAAAAATGATTTACTTTACACTTTAGAAATTAATGGTTATAAAAAAGAAATAAGATCCCCCGTGGATGGCTCAATAAGTATAATTAATTCAATAGCTAATAAATTTCAAAAAAAAGAAAGAACTATGATGATAATAACTCCTAGTAACAAATTAAAAATAAATCTATATTTAGAAAGTCAGTACATTTCAAAAGTTAAAATAAATAATAAAGTTTTATTAAAATATGATTCTTATCCATATCAAACCTACGGAATAAGAGAAGGATATATATACAAAATTTCAAATATGGCATATTCTGCATCAGACATAGATCCCGATAACTTGATTCTAAATAATGATAAAAAAGGGGAGATCTACTTCCTGATAGAAGTAAAAATAAAAGAAAGTAATAAAAAATATTATGAAAATAAAATAGAGGAAAGAGCTGGATTGACATTAACAGCAGAAATTAAGCAAGATCGCAAAAAAATTATTGCGTGGATCTTAACCCCCTTTAAAAATTAAGAGTTACGATTAAATGTTAAATTTTAGTTTGAAGAGAAAAGTTCCTGTTATTCTACAACATGAATCGGCTGAATGTGGTTTAGCATGCTTAGCAATGATTGTAAATTACTATGGTAACAGCATCTCAATAATCACATTAAGAAACAAATATAAAATATCATTACAAGGCACTTCACTGAATATGCTGATGATAATTTCTGATGATTTGCAACTTCAAACAAGACCAATAAAAATTGATATAGAAAATTTAGAAAACATTAATTTACCGTGTATTTTACACTGGGAGTTCAATCATTTTGTTATTTTAACTAAAATAAATCATAATAACTATATAATTCATGATCCTGCAATAGGTGTTAGAAAAATTAATTCAGAAGATTTTTCAAAAAGTTTTACAGGTATAGCTTTAGAGATATGGCCAAAACCAAACTTTAACTCCCAAAATA
The DNA here is from genome assembly GCF_035615275.1 of Acinetobacter sp. IK23. Lineage (NCBI taxonomy): Bacteria > Pseudomonadati > Pseudomonadota > Gammaproteobacteria > Moraxellales > Moraxellaceae > Acinetobacter > Acinetobacter sp. IK23. The sequence continues at coordinate 74,994 of NZ_JANBNX010000009.1, read as the reverse complement.
ATGAATATAAGATTAAAAAATCAAACTTTAATAATTTTTTTAATGAAATAATAGGGATTAAATCAGTCTTAGTACAAATTTTCTTTATTTCATTGAGTCTAGAACTAGTTATCTTACTAAATCCACAATTATTACAATGGATTATCGATCAAATTATTCCTACTCAGAATGAAAGTTCACTGTCAATATTAGCATTAAGTTTCGTTTTTATTTTAGCATTTCAAGTAATATTGGATTTAGCAAGAGAAAATCTTAATATTTTCATGAAATTCAATATTAGTCTAAAATGGCAGGCCAATATTGTTTCAAAGATACTAGATTTACCAGTTGATTTTTTTGAAAAAAGATCAATTGGCGATATTGCTTCGAAATTTGGATCAATCAACACCATATTGAATACTATAACATCAAGCTTTATGACAGCCATATTTGATGGAATTATGTCAATTTTAATACTTAGCTTACTATTATTTTACTCACCACTATTAACTAGTATAGTTTTTATTTTCACGATCCTCTATTTAGTAATTAAAATAGTGTTTTATTATCCACAAAAATACAAAAATGAAGAACGCATTATACATACTGCAAAACAGAACTCTCATTTTCTTGAATCTATCCGTGGGGTAAAAACTATTAAGACTTTTAATGCTCAAATTGAAAGAAAATCTATATGGTTTTCCCTACTTACTAACCAAATTAACTCTGAAATACAAGTAGAAAAAATAAACATAATGACTAAAGAATTTAGAATTTTTCTTTTTGGACTAGAAAACATTGTAATTATATACTTAGCCACATTGCTAGTATTAAAAAATGAATTGAGTGTAGGTTCTCTTGTTGCATTCGTCGTTTACAAAACACTTTTTACAAATAGAATTACTGCTTTAATTGATAAGTTATCAGAAATCGGTACAATAAAATTACATCACGATAGATTAAGAGATATTTCCCTTACTGAACCCGAAATCATTTATCCTCAAGAATTTATGGAAATAAATTCAAATAAGTTATCAATTAAAGTTAAAAATATTTCATTTAGTTATTCTAATTATGAAAAAAGCATTCTAAATAATATTACATTCGAAATACCATATGGTCAATCAGTTGCCATAACTGGTGCCTCTGGCAGTGGGAAATCAACTTTATTGAACATTTTGCTTGGTATTCTAGCTCCTACAACAGGTGATGTATTTTATGGCGAGCATAAAATCAAAGAATTAGGTTTGTATAATATAAGATCACTGGTTGGTACGGTATTACAAGAAGATGTTCTCTTTTCAGGATCCATAGCAGACAATATATCTTTTTTTGATGCCAGCTCAAATTTAGACTGGATTCAAGAGTGTGCAAAAATGGCAGCTATACATGAGGAGATAATCAATACAAGTATGGGTTATAATACACTTATAGGAGAGATGGGGACCGTATTATCTGGTGGGCAGAAGCAAAGGATCTTATTAGCTAGAGCTCTTTATAAAAGACCAAAGATTCTTTTTCTTGATGAGGCAACAAGTAATTTAGATATATATAAAGAGTTTGAGGTTAATAATCTTATCAAAAAGCTAAAAATTACTAGATTTATTATTGCTCACAGACAAGAAACTATAAATTCCGCTGATAGAGTCTTAATAATTGAAGATGGAATTTTACGTAGTGATATTATGAACTCATAAAGTTAAAATTGGACTATTCCCAGTATGCTTGACATGAAACAGCCTCATTTTGAAGTTGACTCAAAGGCTTCTGGACTCATCCCATCGAGATGCGAATGACACCTGATCCGATTGTAAAACATCTCGATATAATGAAACACATCCGCATGGGCCATTTTTCGTTTTTCATACCCTCTTTTTAATTCTTTCCTTCTTTAAGTTGCTAGAAAAGAGTCAGCAATAGCATTATCCCAACAGTTCCCTCTACAGCCCATGCTTGGGGCCAAGTTATGCTTCTGACAGAATTTCTGCCAGTCTCTGCTGTTGTATTTGAACCTTGGTCTAAGTGTATGGATCTGGGTTCATTGAGTCTGCGTCGCCATACCGCCATTAACAGTGCATCTAAAACGATATCCTTGGCAAGCGTAGATTTAATTCACCAATCGATGAATTTCCTTGAATATAAATCGAGAACCACAGTCAGATATGACCCACTTTGCTAGATGTGGATCTAGGATCACTCACCCACAAGGTATCAGGTGTGTTTACAACAAATTTTCAATTTAAACGAATAGGGGGCACAATCTGAGGACGACCACGACATGCTTTTATACTTCTTATATCCTGCCATTATTCCTCATGGTCGTCAGCACGCGAAGACTCACAACTTTCACCTAGCTCTTTAAAATATCTAGCGTGATATGACGATAACCGTAGATGTCATAACTGGCATCATAAGAAGAATGGATGAGCTGCAATAACCGCTTATTTTAATAGTTCTGCCTGATTCAAGTTCATGCAACTTGGCATAATAGAGAGCAAGAGCAATCTTAAGAACCCTACACATCGTTTTAATTTTAAATTGATGGCTGCATTCAAGGATAAACTGATACTTTACTCGGACATGCTTGCAAAGTATCTTGCGACCTTTTTTAAGATATTCCATTCCTCTTCAATCTGTTTAAGCTGACTTGTAAGGTACAGGATTTATTTCTTTACCTCGAGCAGTTCACTTTCATCAGAGTGGTTGCACCTTTAGCCATTTATAAATGCTATGCTTTTACATACCTAAACGTTCTACTACATCAGTGATAGAATATTCACATCCTGTAATCAATTTAGCGGCTTCATCTTTATATTTTGGGGTGTATCGTTGTCCAATCATAATATTTTCTTATGCAAAAAGAATAGATGATATTTATCTAGGAGAGTAATGACAGTCCAGATCAAGAATCAAGTAAGCCCTTCACCCAAGTTGTAACTTAGAATTAGTTAGAAAAGTGGAAATTTTTAAATATTTACGCAACAAGGTCATAAACTACTATAAATATTTAATCAAAATGCACTATTATGGTACCTTGCAACCGAATTAATAGTATATTGATTCTTAAATATTATTTAGTGAAATACATTTATAATTGCACCATTAAAACACCCCTCAAATATGTTAAATATTATATTTTTTTAAAATTATTTATCATCTAATAAAACACATTTTATAATTGCAACATTATGGTGCACTAAAATAATTATTGAATTAAATAGTGCTAAACTACTTAATTTTTAAGGCTTTATAAAATAATATACAATAAAATAACAATAAAATTAAAAACAATATTTTATATATTTTTAACTTATGATAAAAAATTAAGTGCCATATTTTTGGCATTATTATTTAAAGGAAATTTATTATGAAAAAAAATGCAATACATCAAGAAAATGCGTTAGATTCAATTAAAGAAAAACTAACTAATGAAGGTATTAATGGAGAGGCTGAATCTGCATTAAAGAAAATGCTAGTGTTAGCTAAGAAACGTGGAGAAACCCTATCTGAAGAAGAAGCCGTGTTAGTTTCAGGAGGAGCATACGCCAAGCCAATGTCTATACATCAAATGTAGAGAAAGATTCGACTATAAAAGCTATTAACAATAGCTTTTATAGTTTAATTAACATAAAAAAAGGGATGGTTTCTACTTTGAGTAATGAAGAGATATTTAAACATGCGTTGGCTGTAATTCCTGATTTACAGAGAGAAATATATATAAAATGGTATGATATTCCAGATTATTTAAGAGTTGCTATTCAAGTAATTAGACTAATGAATGAAGAAATTGGTCATTCAATAATTTCTAGAGGCCATCTTGATTTCTTAGACTCAAAACAGCTTAAATATTTAAGTGAAGAGGCGGAATTATTAAAAAAAAACTGTCTAACTGTTCCTAAAAAAGCACATAGATGGAATATTGCTAGTTCTGAGTCAAAAAAATTTTTTAATAGCAGTAGTTTTCAAAATTTTATCAAAACAATTTTCAAAGAAAATAAAATAAAATTTAATGGAAAGGTTAATAGTAATTATAATTTTTATAATGAAGGTGAATTAGCATATCCACATATAGATATTGAAGATTTCTGTATAAACATGATTATTATGCTAAAGCATAATTACAATATAAATGATTCATCAAAATTAATTTTATATCCAATGTTATCAGATCCTATAGAATTAAATTTAAAACCAGGTGACTATATAATATTTTGGGCAAAAACAACTGTACATGCAAGAACTACTTTAAAGAAAGGAGAGGAAGTATGCATTATGTCCTATGGCTTCCCATTAAAAAATTTGGAGATATTAAATGGTAATTGAAAGTTTTTCTGAATCAATTTTAAAAATTAAAGATAAACTTAACTCTAAGGAATTAGCCTTATTAAGAGGAAGTTTATCTATGGCTATCCAGGAAATATGTCCAAATGGAGTATTGCCAAAGAATAATGAAGAACTATCCTTATTCAAAGAGTATGCATATTTGATCTCAAGAATTCAAAATCATAATAAAATTTCTGAAACCGGGGTTAATTACTTTGGAAGACCTAGCTTCATGACTGATAAATTGCTAAATCAGCTTATTAATGAAGCAAAAAATGAAGTACGACCAAGAGCAATTAAACAAATTGGACATTATTTAGGATTAGGAGGAACGATTGCAGATAGAATTGCATTGTCAAATGAGCTAAATGAACTTGTCACTACTTATACTACGCAATCAACTCCAACAGGAATAGCAAGCTATTTATTTTATGAGAAAGTTGGAGATGGATTGGCTGCGCATGTAGATACAACAAGTTTCTCAATAAATGTAAATATAAATCTATGGCATGAAGCAGTGGAAAATAAAAATTCTTTCTTATATATTTTTGATATTAATGGAGAAAAAATGAGAAAATATTATTTCAAGCCTGGAGAAATAATGATTACTTATGGTGATTCCATAGTACATGGAAGATCACAACTATCTGTTAATGAGTCAATTGGAATTTTAACAATTGGATTTACTCCTAGAGGATAAATAATAATGGGACTATCATTAGGAATTCATTTAGGACATCATGCTTCATTAGCATTAGTTCAAGATGGTACGCTTATAGCAGCTACACAATTAGAACGAATAACCAGAATAAAAAACTTCGTTTGTCATGGTTTATCAAAGAGACTAGAAATAAAGAATTTTTTAGAATCTTTTGGATTTTCAATCGAACAAGTTGATATTATTGTGTCTTCTTTTCAGGGTACTGCAAGAGGAGGTGTAGGATTTCAGCATTCGGTTATAGAAGAGGATTTTGATGATTTTGATCCCTATTCAAATAATCATTACGTTATTTCACATCATTTAGCTCATGCTTATTGTGCTTCAAGTTATGCACCTAAAAAAGAAATTTGTGTATTAGTATCTGATTATGCTGGATCAGCTACTGAAGAATTAGAAGATTATGAAATGAAGTTTTCGGAATGGTATAATTCAATAATTGAATGTAAAAAACCAGTCAAACTTAAATCTGAAAATTTAAGTATTTATAAAATTAAATTAGGTGAATACTTTGATTTAAAATATAGAGAAAGCCAAATTCCTCACCCTAATAACTTTTCAATAATTCAAAGTGTTGGAGCCTTATATGAAAATGTTAGTAGATTAATTTTTAATAAAGAGGGGCAACATGGCTCCTTGATGGCCCTAGCAGCCTATAACAAACGTAAAGAATTAATAAAAATTTTTGAAGAAGAAGATGGAGAAATCATATATCATAATAATTGGCAACAGATGCTATATAAATTACCCTCAAATAATAATGATAAATTTACATTAACAGATGAAACTAAATTTTATTTGGCAGATAGTTGTCAAAATGCTGCAGAAAATATACTTTTACATTATGCAAAGAAAGCATCAGAATTAACAGGTTTAAAGGATATCGCATTAGCAGGCGGCTCTTTTCTTAATATTTTAGCTAATTCTAAAATCTATAACAGTAGTTTTTTCGATAGTGTTAGTTTACCAAGTGCGCCAAATGATGCTGGAATATCAATTGGTTGTGCATTTTGGGGTGCAGTTAAACTTAAAGATCAAGTTAACAAAGTTACAACGGATAGGCTTGGCATCAAATATGAACTAGATATAGATATTTTAAATAAAGAGCATAAAAATTTCATTTCATTCAAAAAAACGAATACCCATGAAGTAGCAAAATTAATATTCGATGGGAAAATATTTGCTCGTTGTTCAGGTCGCTCAGAGTTTGGCCCAAGAGCACTTGGTGGACGAAGTATATTGGCCTCTCCACTATTGGATAGTACAAAAAACAAATTAAACAAAATAAAGAAGAGACAGTCATGGAGACCAGTTGCACCTATTATTCTAAAAGAAGAAATAGGAAATATCTTTCACGGTCCCTTAAATAGCTCTTGGATGACGTTCTCATATAATATATCTGATAGTAATCTAAGAAAAATGCCAGCTTTAGAACATCCAGATAATACGACAAGATGCCAAACGCTAGATTATGAAGATGATCCTTGGTTATATGATTTAATAACAAAATTTAAAGAAATGACAGGTTTAGGCGTATTAGTTAACACATCTTTCAATGGTCCAGATGAGCCTATTATAGAAAATTATAATCAAGCAATAGATTGGTATCTAAAAAAAATTGATGTTGATTATTTATTAATAGATAACTACTTAGTCGAAAGAAACAATTATTTCATCGAAGCAATAAGGGATAATAAATATAGAATTAATAATAATATTTTTATACTTAGAAAATTTAATGATGGATCTCACAATTTAAATGATGATCTCATTCTAAGCTTAAATGATATTTCTTTAATAATTAAAGAAGAGCCTCTAAAAAGATTATTTTTGTTTAATCAAACATTAAATTTTAATGACAAATTATTAGATAATAAAAATTCAAATCTTCATTTTGAATTATACAATCTATTAATATATAAATTTTTTTTAATAAATGAGGTTTTATCATGAATAATTTAAATGTATTTTTATTGAGTATTAGTGATGCAGAAAATACTTTTAATTACCTGCAGGATGATGAATTATATTTGTATATTCCAGATGTTAAGTATGAGAATATACAACAATTGAGAAATAGGTATCAATCTTTAATAGATGGATCTCATAATACGAACGAAGAGTGGATGAACTGGATAATATATAGTGACTTTCATAAAAAGTACCCAATTGGTACAATTCAAGCTACAGTATTAAAAGATGAAAAAAAAGCTTATGTAGGTTATGTAATTTATAAAAAATATTGGAACCAAGGTTATGGATATTCTGCTTTGCAATGGCTTGAAAATTTTTTAAAAGAAAAAGATAATGTGCAGTACCTAGAAGGTTATGTTGATCCTAGAAACATATTTTCTATAAAAATTCTCGAGAAATCAGGTTTTATAAAAACTCATGAAGAAGATAATGATTATGTTTATAGAAAACAAATAAAATAATTCGACAAAGTGCCTCTTTTACAAAAGCACTTTTCATTCATCGTATTGTGTGATGGCAAATTAGTGTCCTCATAGACCTTAAATTGGTCTATTCTATGGCTGCTTTGCCTCCTACAATACGACGGCTAAATAGATCCAGCATCACACATAAATACAACTAACCTTCTTTGATCCAAATGTATGTAATGTCTGTTGTCCATACCCGAACCCGATTCGTTTTTGTGGCTGTAAATTGGCGATCCAATAAATTGGGAGTTGTATGCAAACGATGATTTGAATCTGTCGTATGCTTATATTTGCATGAAATCTTACTGCATAACCCAAGATGCTTAAGCATTCTTCCTACCATACGTTCACTCATGCTGTAGCCCAGATCATGCATGTCATAAACCAATGATGGTGCGCCCAAACGAGCATGAGGTTGCTAATATACTGCTTTTAAATCCTTATATTTCTGAGCATTATCAACTCGTCGCTTGCGCCAAGCATAATAACCAGCAGCGCTGACAGCTAAACATCTACAGGCTGAAGAGATAGTGACTTTCTTGTTCATCGTTAAATCCGCAATTACCGTGTACTTTTCGAAGTTTGATCTGCGGTCAGAAAGTACACATGCGTTTTTTAGAATATCATTCGCTTCACTAAGCTGTTTGACTTCTTTTTCTAAATCCAGAATACGTTGTTGCTCTGGTGTTAGTTGTCGTTTGCTGGCGCCAGCCACTTTTATTTCACGTATCACGTACCCGTTTATCTAGCGTTTAATAACCCACACCCAACTTCCTAGCTATGGCAGCTAATGGTTCATGTGAATTTGCCAGCACATACTCTATCGCTTGTTGCTTAAATTCGGTGCTAAAGCGTTTCGCCATTTCTTATATCTCCATAGTTAGCTTTAGAGGGACTTTGTGTCCATTATTTTGCTAGGATCATATCAACCTTTCGTCCTAACAGAGAATCCAAAATATTTTTTAAATAGCTTTTAACTTCAGCAGTGTGTGCTTTAGTATTTTCAATTTTTTCGGCCAGGCCAATACAAGGCAGTAAAGACACTTTGATATCTTTTGCGTAAGTTTCAATTAAATTTTCTAAATTTTTTCCTTTAACGGTGGTTTCAGTTGCCAAAACGATAATATATTTACTTAAGGTTATTCCTACAGCTAGTTTGACCGCAGGTTATATAGCAGCAATAAGTGGAATACTAATTTTTCGCTCTAGTCGTTTCAATCGCTCCCGCAGTCATTATATTATAAGCAACAATAATCGTTTTGTACTTCCCGTTATTTATAATGATTTGAGATTAAGTAGGTATTTCTTGAAACAATCCAATCGCTATTTTTATCTCCATAGGGAATATATTTCGAGTCTGCAAAGGAAATAATATCTTCATTCGGAAGGGTCTGCCGAATGTGCTTAATAAATAGAGACAATCCTCCTAGACCAGAATCAATCATTCCTATCGGGCTATTCTTCTAGTTCATTATTTTTTACACTCTTTTAAGTCAGGCCTTAAGTAAAGACCTGACTCAAAAGTATATTCTTTAACTTATTAATTAAAGAAGTATTGATAAACAATATAGGCAGCCAGTTTTGCTGTTCTATTGTCTAAATCAAATTTTGGATTGCACTCGGCAATATCTAAAAGTTTGATTTTACCAGTCTCTTGAATATGCTTAAAAATTGCTTCAAAAGTGGCTAAATCAATTCCTTTTACGGCTGGCGCACTGACCCCCGGTGCAACCGCAGCCGCGAATACATCTAAATCAATCGTAACGTACAAACAGTCTACTTTTGCAATAAAAGCATCTACCGCTGCAAGCACGTTGTTTAGGTTAAAAATATTAACCTCATGATCGCGTAAATATGAACAATTTAACGCATCGGCCGTATCAAACAAAACTTTAGTATTGGCATGGTTAGCAACCCCAATACATAAGTAATTAAATTGTTTTTGATGCTGTTCTGAAAGCCTTGCTGCTTGTAAAAAAGGTGTTCCAGAGGTGGCATGCTCTGCTTCACGCAAATCAAAATGGGCATCAAAATTAATAATGCCTATTTTTTTATCTGGCGCGTGGGCTTGTACATATTGGAACAGACCACTAAAGCTACCAAATGCAACTTCATGTCCACCGCCCAGCACAATCGGCTTTAAACCATTTTGCAGGCTGTTTGCGACTTGTTCTGCTAACTCGTTTTGTGCTTGCTCTAAATTCTCATATTCGCAAGTCACTGTACCCAAATCGACCAGACTCACTGGGCGATGAATCGGTAAGTTGGCCAGTTGTGTACGAATCGCATCTGGCGCATCGGCAGCACCAACTCGGCCTTTGTTACGTTTCACGCCTTCATCAGAGCTAAAGCCAATCAGGGCAAACTCGGCATGTTGAGTTTTATTCATAATATGGTGAATACGTTGATGTGCTTCACCATCGCCATCATGACGGCCTTGCCATTTAAATGTGTGATTCATGTGACACCGTTTAAAAAATAACTTCTTGTCCATGCTGAACGACTCGCTTAGGCAAATCGCCGCCCAGCCAGTAAACAATTTCAGATGGATGCTCAATATCCCAAGCCACAAAGTCAGCGACTTTACCCTGCTCTAAACTGCCGTGTGTTTGCTCTAAACCGAGCGCTTGGGCAGCATGAATGGTGACACCCGCTAATGCTTGCTCTGGCGTTAAACGGAAGAGCGTACAGCCCATATTCAGCATTAAACGTACAGAAAGTGCAGGAGATGTACCCGGATTTAAATCACTCGACAACGCAATACGCACGCCATGCTTAATAAGGCTTTCAATCGGTGGGTATTGTGTTTCACGTAATAGGTAAAAGGCACCCGGCAATAACACAGCAACCGTACCCGACTCTGCCATAGCTTTGACATCATCTTCGGTCATGTACTCTAAATGGTCAGCCGACAATGCATGATAATGTGCTGCCAAGCTTGAACCGCCTAGCGATGAAAGCTGTTCAGCATGAAGCTTAACGGGTAGACCCAATGATTGTGCCGTTTTAAAAACACGTTCAACCTGAGCGGGTGAAAATGCCAAATGCTCGCAGAACGCATCTACTGCATCGACCAAACCTTCAGCATGTAGTTTAGGCAGCATTTCTGTACAGATATGCTCAATATAAGCATCGCTTTGATCTTTGTATTCTGGCGGTAAAGCATGAGCAGCCAAACACGTGCTTTTGACTGTCATTGGTAAAGCTTCACCAATTTGACGGATCACGCGCAACATCTTGCGTTCATTTTCATAATTGAGTCCGTAACCAGACTTAATTTCGATGGTGGTTACACCGTCTTGCTGCATGCAGCGAATACGCTTAAGGGCTGATTTCAGTAATTGTTCTTCGCTGGCTTCTCGGGTTGCGCGTACTGTACTTGCAATACCGCCACCGCTTGCAGCAATTTCAGCATAACTTACGCCTTGTAAGCGCTTTTCAAACTCAACGCTACGGTTGCCACCAAAAACACTATGCGTATGACAGTCGATGAAACCTGGGGTCACCCAAGCACCATTTAAGTCAACTGTTTCGGAATAAGTATCGATAGGAAGTTGTTGTTGTTTTCCAATCCAATGGATGAGATGCCCTTCGGTAACAATTGCAGCATCTTCGATATAAGAATATTGCCCATTTTGCATGGTCGCAATATGGCAGTTCTGCCAAAGTTTTTTCATTAGCCTATCCTCGAAACTGCCCAACAGTAAAACCATTGGGCAGTTGATTTGTTAGCTTTCCATTTCTATGTTTTGCTGGACAGGCTCACTTTCCTTTCCCAAGTTTTGCTCCGGCTTTACCCAAATGCGATACGCAATGGTTAACAGAGCAAGCCATGCCGCACCTACATAAATTGCAGGACGCGAGTCTGGGAAGTAGCCCATCATCACTAAAATGAACACCATAAACCCGATTGCAAAAGCAGGTGCATATGGCCATCCGAATACAGGGAAATCCAGTGCCTTAATTTCAGCAGTAGATAATTTACGGCGCATCGCCACTTGCGAAAGCAAGATCATGAGCCATACCCAAACAGTTGCAAACGTTGCAATTGATGCAATGATGACAAATACATTTTCAGGAATCAGGTAGTTCAGTACCACACCAATTAACAGCACGCCAGCCATAACCACAACAGTCATCCAAGGCACACCATTACGTGAAAGTTTCTTGAACACTTGCGGTGCTTGACCACGATTTGCCATACCGTACAACATACGGCCTGCACCAAATACATCACTGTTAATTGCTGAAATTGCAGCAGTTACCACCACAACGTTTAAAATATTTGCAGCAGATTTAATGCCTAAGTTTTCAAAAATTTGTACAAACGGGCTACCTTGGCTACCAATCTGGTTCCATGGGAAAATCGACATAAGTACAAAAATAGTGAGTACATAGAACAGTAAAATACGGACTGGAACAGCATTAATTGCTTTTGGTAAGGTGGTTTTTGGGTCTTGTGACTCACCTGCCGTTAAACCAATAATTTCGATACCACCAAAGGCAAACACAACTACAGATAAACATGCCACTAAACCTGCAATACCATGCGGCATGAAACCATCATAAATCCATAGGTTTTGAAGCCCCGGTACAACATTGCTGTGATCAACATGGAAGCCATAAAACATAAGGCCTAAACCACCGATAATCATGGCAACAATGGCACTGACTTTGACGATTGAAAGCCAAAATTCGAGTTCACCAAAGACTTTTACATGAATCAGGTTAATTGCGCCTAGGAACATAATGAGAGACAAAATCCAGATCCACCGCGGTACATCGGGATACCAGAACCCCATATAAATCCCAAACGCAGTGACATCGGCAATTGCAACAATCACCATCTCAAAAACGTAAGTCCATCCTGTGGTAAAACCCGCCAATGGGCCAATGTACTGAGATGCATAGTGGCTGAATGAGCCAGAGACAGGGTTATGGACAGCCATTTCACCCAGTGCGCGCATAACGATATAAATTGCAATCCCTGCAACGATATACGCAAGTAATACTGAAGGCCCTGCCATTTTGATGGCGGTAGCCGAACCATAGAAAAGCCCAGTTCCAATTGCTGAGCCCAATGCCAAGAAACGAATATGGCGGGTGTTTAAACCCCGCTGTAGTGTGGAGTTTTGTGACATTTTAATCTCCAATCCTTGAGGAAATTTAGTTGGATTCGGCCACTCCATGTGACCGTTTTATCAATCACACTTCAGATAAACTAGGGAGCAGTTTTGGAATGAGTAACTTGTTTAGGCAACCACTCGCAAGCAATTCGCTAGCTTGTTCGATATCCGGAGCAAAGAAACGATCTTCGCTGTAGTAAGGAACTTGATCGCGCAAGATTTTACGAGCTTGTTCAAGTTTAGGCGAGCTTTTTAAACCTTCACGGAAGTCTAAACCCTGACAAGCGCCTAACCATTCAACAGCTAAAATGCCACGAACGTTGTCAGCCATGTACCAAAGACGCTTACCGGCATTCGGAGCCATCGATACGTGGTCTTCCTGATTGGCAGAAGTTGGTAAACTATCAACACTTGCAGGATGTGCTAATGCCTTATTATCGCTCGCAAGTGCAGCAGCTGTCACTTGTGCAATCATAAAGCCTGAGTTAACACCACCATTTGCAACCAAGAATGGTGGAAGCTGTGACATGTGGCGGTCCATCATCATCGAAATACGACGTTCTGACAGTGAGCCAATTTCAGCGATCGCCAATGCTAAATTATCTGCCGCCATTGCAACAGGTTCTGCATGGAAGTTACCACCAGAAATCACGTCACCTTGTTCAGCAAAAACGAGCGGGTTATCCGATACCGCATTTGCTTCAATTTCTAATACTTCAGCAGCCTGACGGATTTGCGTCAAACATGCACCCATCACCTGTGGTTGGCAACGTAAAGAGTACGGGTCTTGAACTTTGCTACAGTCTTCATGTGAATGTGCAATTTCACTTGAGTCTGTTAATAGGTCACGATAAGCCGCAGCTACATCAATTTGACCACGTTGGCCGCGTACTTCGTGAATACGCGCATCGAATGGGGCACGTGAACCCAACATTGCTTCAACACTTAAACCACCACAAACCGTTGCAGCAGCAAACAAGTCTTCAGCTTCAAACAAGCCACGTAATGCATAAGCAGTTGACACTTGTGTACCGTTTAAAAGTGCCAAACCTTCTTTAGCAGCTAAAGAAATTGGTTCTAAACCTGCAACTTTTAAAGCTTCAACTGCTGGTAACCATTCACCCTTATAACGCGCCTTACCTTCACCAAGTAACACTAAAGACATGTGTGCGAGTGGTGCCAAGTCACCTGAAGCACCTACTGAACCTTTTAGTGGAATGTGTGGGTAAACTTCGGCATTAATTAAAGCCAACAAAGCATCAATTACTTTACGACGAATACCAGAGAAACCACGCGCCAAGCTATTTGCTTTCAATAGAATAATTAAACGAACCATTGCATCATCAAGTGCTTCACCTACACCTGCTGCATGCGAAAGAACCAATGAACGTTGTAACTTTTCTAAATCTTCAGGAGCGATTTTGGTTGACGCGAGTAAGCCAAAGCCTGTGTTAATACCGTAAGCTGTACGCCCTTCATTTACAATTTTCTCAACGCAAGCCACACTTGCATTAATTGCAGATGAAGCACTTTCATCCAATTTCACTTTGATCGGGTTGAGGTACGCTTGACGTAAATCGGCTAAGGTCAGTTTTCCCGGTTGGATAAGTAATTCCATGTTGGCTTCCTAATTTTTTGCACTATATTCTGCTGAGACGGTGCTTTTCACAATTGCAAAAAGCACCGCCAGTTCTTCCGTGTATTTTTTATTGCGTGATCATTGGCAAGTGTAAGCCTTGCTCTTTCGCACAGTTAATCGCAATTTCATAACCTGCATCGGCATGACGCATAACACCTGTTGCAGGGTCATTGGTCAGTACGCGAGCAATACGTGCAGCAGCTTCATCTGTACCATCACACACAATCACAACGCCTGAGTGTTGAGAGAAGCCCATACCTACACCACCACCGTGATGTAAAGACACCCAAGTTGCGCCGCCTGCTGTATTTAACAACGCATTTAATAAAGGCCAGTCTGATACTGCGTCTGAGCCGTCTTGCATTGCTTCAGTTTCACGGTTTGGACTTGCAACCGAACCTGAGTCTAAGTGGTCACGACCAATCACAACTGGTGCAGACAATTCACCGCTACGAACCATTTCATTAAATGCCAAACCAAGTTTTGCACGTAAACCTAGACCAACCCAGCAAATACGCGCTGGTAAACCTTGGAAGCTAATGCGCTCACGAGCCATGTCTAACCAGTGATGTAAATGCTCATCATCAGGAATTAATTCTTTAACTTTAGCATCTGTTTTATAAATATCTTCTGGGTCACCAGAAAGTGCTGCCCAACGGAATGGACCAATACCACGGCAGAACAATGGACGGATGTAAGCAGGTACGAAGCCTGGGAAATCAAAAGCGTTTGCTACGCCTTCATCTTTCGCCATTTGACGGATGTTGTTGCCATAGTCAAAAGTTGGAACACCCCTTTTTTGGAAATCAAGCATCGCTTGTACGTGCTTCGCCATTGACTGTTTTGCAGCTTTTACCACAGCTTCCGGTTCAGTTTTCGCGCGTTCACGGTATTCGTCCCAAGTCCAACCTACTGGTAAGTAACCGTTGAGTGGATCGTGTGCACTTGTTTGGTCAGTCACCATGTCTGGACGTACACCGCGGCGAACAAGCTCAGGTAAAATTTCAGCAGCGTTACCATGAAGCGCAATTGAAATTGCTTTACCTTCTTTTGTATAGCGGTCAATACGCGCTAAAGCGTCGTCTAAATCAGTCGCTTGTTCGTCTACATAACGGGTACGTAAACGGAAATCGATACTTGCTTGTTGGCATTCGATGTTTAAAGAACATGCACCTGCAAGGGTTGCAGCTAGAGGCTGAGCACCACCCATACCACCTAAACCAGCAGTAAGCACCCAACGACCTTTTAAATCACCGTTGTAGTGTTGGCGGCCTGCTTCAACGAAAGTTTCATATGTACCTTGTACAATGCCTTGGCTACCAATGTAGATCCATGAACCTGCTGTCATTTGACCGTACATTGCGAGTGCTTTTGCATCTAACTCGTTGAAGTGTTCCCAGTTTGCCCAGTGTGGTACAAGGTTTGAGTTTGCAATTAAAACGCGTGGTGCATCTTTATGAGTTTTAAACACACCAACTGGTTTGCCTGATTGAACCAATAAAGTTTCGTCAGTTTCAAGATTTTTTAACGTATCTACAATTTTGTCGAAACATTCCCAGTTTCGTGCTGCACGACCAATACCGCCGTATACAACTAACTCTTTCGGGTTTTCTGCAACGTCCGGATCAAGATTATTCATCAACATACGTAATGGGGCTTCAGTTAACCAACTCTTAGCCGTTAATTCAGTGCCGCGTGGTGCACGAATTTCTACATCACGAAATTTTGTTGTCGTTGTTGTCACAGTCGGACTCCTTCCTTTGAGCTTACATCAGCAGAACATCACTTGTCTCTGCATTTGTATAGTAATGTATTAACTTGTATATACATCCATATACTACACAAATATTTTTCGGCGTGAAGAGGGTGACTCATATTTTTTTAAAAAAAATGAATAAGCTTATGAATTAAATTAATTTATTTTTATATTAGGCATAAAAAAAGCACATATTCTCTAACAAGACATGTGCTTTTTAAGTCGTAAATGATGTCTTTTTATCGTTGAATTAACTCAATGACATAGCAGCTTTTGAGTTGTTTTTTGGGAAAATTGACTAATGTCACGCCAGTATTTTTCTCAATTTTTAGCGTCTCGTGAACAGCAAGCTGAACGGAATGATCATCAACATTTACTTCCGTTTCAATTCCCTGATTAAAAATAAAAAACAGGTCAGCCGAGCTAATAAATGCCTGCTCCGCTGCATCATTCAACCACTGAAAACGGGCATGAAACTTTGCAGGATCATAAATTAAATTTAAATCTCGAATTGCACCGTCGACCAGTTCACTTTGAACCTGACTCTCACCATGGAAAGCAAAAATATCGCCTTGGTTCAGCGTTTTGGCAGGAAGGTTATCGACATGCAGTACCATGCCCTGTCCATCAAGTACGCTAATAATGCGCTGCTTATTGGGAAATAACGAAAACGGCCCAGAAGTGCTCACATCTGCCATCGAAATGCGCCAGTCAAAGTCGGCATCACCTTGGCTTCTGGCAATTTCTAAAGTGAAACCCGCACCGTTTTTCCAAAGCATTTTTGTATATTGATCGGCCCTGATCAATTCAATCATGGGTTAAATTTCCCTTCGAGATAATAGCGGCTGCCCGGGTAAATCAAACGCGCACTTGAAATCAACTGTTTGTTTGACCATGTGCGGCGACGGATCAGTAAACACGGCTCAGCTTTGGTGATCTTTAACCATTTACACTCTTGAGGAGATGCTAAAACCGCCTCGACAATGTGCTCACCTTCTGAGACAGGTGCTTTTGCCATGAGGTAAGCATTTGGGGTAATGGTTTTAAAATCTTGTTGTAGATAATCTGGAATGAGTGCTGCATCGACTAAACGATCTTCGACCTGAACAGGTACATCATTTTCATAATGCACAATAATCGAGTGAAATAATCTTTGCCCTTCGCGAGTCTGCATTAAGACGCTTTGCTCTGCATTTGCATAAATTTGTTCTAAGACTAAAACTTCAGCGTGGTGCTTATGGTTTCGTGCAATAATCTCATCGGCAATATTATTAATCTGAAAAAGTGCAGTTCGGCCTTGCCCTTCCGCAACGAAAGAACCAACGCCCTGAATTCGAACGAGTAAACCCTCAGTCGTTAACTCACGTAGCGCACGGTTTACCGTCATACGGCTACAGCCGAGTTGATTAACCAGTTCACTTTCCGAAGGAATTTTTTTATTTACAGCCCACGAACCTTCATAAATCTTTTGTGAAATCAGCTGTTTTACGCGTTGGTATAAAGGAACTGGACTATCAGCTTCAATCGAAAGCTCAGTATGTTCTTGTTTTGATGTTCTGGGCATAACTAATTACTCAAAAAAGGCAGCAGGCAAAACAGTATTTTAGTTGACATGCTATGTATATACAACCACATACAACATGTTAATTTATGAATTAAATAGATTTTAAAAAGTTTAAAAAGTTTAAAAAGTTTAAAAAAACATATCTCAATAAGAGCTAATTTAAAGTTTTATGTTGAAAAATTCAAATATATAAATGCTTTATAAATATTTATTTAATAATTGTTTCTGCTATGCCTTAGCTCAATTCAAAGAAGCAAAAAAGTAGTCTTTTTTGGTTTACGAAATGCTGCTTAAAATTTTTATTTAATATAACTGATCGATAGTATTCTTCTGTCACACAGTATATTAATAAAGCTGGAAGCACATCGAATGCGTAATTATAAAATAGATATTCTGCGTGGAATGTCTATCCTGTTGGTTCTTTTACATCATTTTAATATTCCTTATAAACTTAAAGATACATGGTTAGGTTTTGATTTTTTAGGTGAAGCATTTAGTACTGTCATCGCAAGAAATGGAAATTATGGCGTCACCATGTTTTTTGTGATTTCAGGTTTTTTAATTACCCATCACACGTTAAAACGAGACAAACAGTTTTCTGCAATTAACCTCAAGCATTTTTATATCCGACGGGCAGCACGTATTTTACCGTGTCTGATATTACTCATTTTAGGGGTCAGCATACTTGGTTCATTTGACTTAAAACCCTTTATGAACCAAGCCCCCAATGGCATTGAGGTTTCCTATCCTTTAACCATATTTGCAGCTCTAACCTTCTGGATGAATATCCTGATTATTAAATTTGGTTGGGTAAACTATGCTTTGGGTGTGTTGTGGTCACTCTCTGTAGAAGAAGTTTTTTACTTTGTTTTTCCATTATTGTGCCTGTTCACACGTAGTAATAAGGTCTTTATTGCTGTACTTGTTGGAGTGATTTTATATGGGCCTTATTTTAGGTCCCTGCATTTTGGGGAAGAAAGCGGCGCCTATTTATATCATTATTTTTCAAGTTTTGATGGTATAGCGGTGGGCTGTTTAACTGCCATTTTTTCTCATAAATATCAGCCAGATTGGACTTATAAAAAACCTCTTTCGTGGTTAATTATTTTGAGTATGACCGCTCTATATTTATATGCTCCAATTAAAGAAGTCAGCACATGGGGTATTAGCTTATTTGCTTTTGCCACAGGCTTACTGATTTTGTGTTTTCAGCATCCTTCCGAAATGCAAGCGCATAATCTATTGACCAAAATAATGGTCTGGTTGGGGCAAAGAAGTTACGAAACTTATTTGTTTCATCTGGTTGTATTGGGACTTATGAAAGTTGCCTTTGTTCCGGCTCAAACCGACGCTAGCATCAAAATTATGCTTTTAATTGGCTATTTGGTTCTGACTTTCATCATTAGCGCTGCGATTGAAAAATATTATTCGACACCGCTTAACAGCTATATTCGAAAGATTTTCATTAAAGACAAATCATAAAAATAAGCCCCTTTAAATCAGGGGCTTTTGTTTTATTAAGCGATCAACATAGTTTCATCATCTTGCTTAAAAGGGTTCGACCAGTTCTGCCAAGCTTGTGGTCCTAAAGCCATTTCTTCATCACTTAATAAACAACGGTCTAAGCGTTCTATTAAGGCTTGCTCATCCATTTGCATACCAATTAAAACCAGTTCCTGACGTGCATCACCTGTACGAGCGTCCCAATTTTTCTTAATTTGCTCAATGCTGGCGAGGTCACTCGGCCAATCTTCTTCTGAAACAGCAGCCCACCAATAACCTGCTAGGCCATGTCGAGCCATTGCACCCGCTTGCGACCATGAATAAGCCAAGGTAGGGTCAGCAGCCAACCAGAAAAAACCTTTAGAACGAACGACACCCGGCCATTCAGCCTGCACTAAATTATAAAAACGTTCCGGATGGAAAGGTCTGCGGGCACGGTAAACAAAGCTACTGATTCCATACTCTTCAGTCTCTGGCGTATGCTCACCACGTAACTCTTTTAACCATCCTGGTGCTTGTGCAGCTTCATCAAAATCGAATAGCTGTGTATTTAAAATTTTATCTAAGGCGATCTTTCCAAATTGAGCAATCTCAATTCGGGCACGCGGGTTTAACGTTTTTAAAATTGCGATGAGCTGGTCTTGCTGCGCCTGATCAATTAAATCAATTTTATTCAGCACAATCACATCACAAAACTCGATCTGATCAATCAGAAGGTCAACCACAGTTCTTTCATCTTGCTCACCCAATGATTCACCACGTTGTTGCAGTGAGTCGACTGAGCTGTAATCTTTAAGAAAGTTAAAAGCATCGACTACCGTAACCATAGTATCAAGTCGAGCAAACTCATTGAGTGAGTTTCCATCTTCATCTTCAAAGGTAAAGGTTTCTGCTACTGGTAATGGTTCTGAAATACCTGTCGACTCAATCACCAATTGGTCAAAGCGCCCTTCATCGGCTAAACGTCTCACCTCAACCAGTAAATCTTCTCGTAGCGTGCAGCAGATACAGCCATTGCTCATTTCAACCAGTTTTTCATCTGTCCTTGAAAGCTCCGCCCCACCTTCGCGTACTAATGCCGCATCAATATTTACCTCAGACATATCATTAACAATCACGGCAATACGGCGGCCTTCACGATTATTTAAAATATGATTAAGTAATGTGGTCTTTCCTGCACCCAAAAAGCCAGATAAAACGGTAACTGGAAGCTTGGCAAATGAGTTGGCGATTGCAGTGTGCATGGCTTGATCTCTTCGAATAATATTTAAACTGATCATGGCTGGCCATTGAAATATGGCCAGATCACAGGCGTAATCTATTTCTAAACCACAATAATGTTATGTTATAACATAACTATTGATCAAGTTTTTATTCTGCTTTTATTCAAACCAACTCATTTAGTCTTTGAAAGAATTGCTTTTATAGTCACTGACAAATCGAGGTTCTATAGTGATGGTCAGGTCCCCATGATCGGAAGCCTTGGCTATCAATATGAATTTGTCCCGAAGCATAAACACCTAGACCCATATTAAGAGCTTGTCCTTTGGTTTCCCAGAACTGACAAAGTTTAGTTTTGGTTTGCTGAATATTGAATTGGTCTAAGTCGCTAGGCTGTTCTGGTCCAATTCGAAAATCAAGCGCTGCATTAAAGACATGTCGGGAAGCATCTGCACCACCAGCACAGCGGTTTAAAGATAAAGCTCGATAGGCTGATGTCACTTCAAAATCATTAATCACGCCATCGTCAACCAATGCTTTTAAAATGCTAAGCGTCGGAACGATGTTGGACCAAATCTCTCTCGGTGGCACCGCATAAGGCTCGACTCCACATTTTTGCCAGTCTCGAGCTGAACGTAATAACTCATAATCTGGTACTAAATTGACAAGTCCTTTCTGCTTCAGAAATTGCTTATAAGCCTGCACAGACTGCGCGTGATCTGCGGTTGCGATCCAAACAATATAATCTTCGGGTTGTTGTTTTATTCTTGCTACCGTTTTAGACGGCTGAGGCAAAGAATGAGAATGTTTGGAAACTGTTGGCTTAGGTGTTTGTGTCGTACACGCTGTAAGTGAAAGTAAGATTAAACCTAAATAGGAATATTTCATAAATATGTTGTTCCTCCCTCAACATCGGGAAGCCTTAGTTATTCATTCAACAGATGTTATAATATAACAATTATAAAGTCCTTTCATTTCTGTTGTAAATTTTAAAAATAAAAAAGGACGTATCAATACGTCCTTTCTAACTTCCAACTCAGACCTGATTACATATCTGCTTCTAAAGCATGAACAGGCTGCTCAGCTTTTAACTTACGGCGTTTAAATTGATAAGCCACCATCAAACACAAAATCCATCCCGGAATCATCATCACCGCCACACGCATATCTGGCGTTAGCGACATGACAACTAAAATTCCGAGCATAAACACCATGCAAAGATAGTTGCTAAATGGATACATGAAGCTTGGGAATTTCGTAGTTTGACCTTGGCGCATCATGAATTTACGGAATTTTAAATGTGTCCATGAAATTACCACCCAGTTAATCACAATCGCTGCAACTACAAGCATCATGAGCAAACCAAATGCTTTTTCAGGGAAAATATAATTTAACAATACACATAAAATAGTGACTGCCGCAGAAAGAATCACTGCATTGGTTGGGATACCGCGTTTATTAATACGTGCAAATACTTTTGGTGCATTTCCTTGCTGAGCAAGGCCTAACAACATACGGCTACTGCAATAGCTTGTACCGTTATAAACTGAAACCGCAGCAGTCAAAATCACGAAGTTAAGTAAAGTCGCAACACCTTGGCTGTCTAAAGAAGCAAACACCATTACAAAAGGACTGCCACCTTGTGCCATTTGATTCCAAGGGAATAATGAGAATAAAACAAGAAGCGTTGCAATATAGAAAATCAAAATACGATAGATAATCTGATTTACCGCTTTAGGTAAGGTTTTGTCTGGGTCACGTGCTTCAGCCGCAGTAATACCGAAAAGCTCGATACCACCAAAAGCAAAAATAATGACTGCCATGGCCATCACCAAGCCTTCAATACCAAACGGGAAGAAACCACCTAATGCCCAAAGGTTACTGATACTTGCTTGTGGCCCTGCTGTACCGGTTGCAAGTAAATACGAACCGAAAGCAATCATGGCTAAAATTGCTAAGATTTTAACAATGGAAAACCAAAATTCCATTTCGCCAAAAAACTTAACGTGCAATAAATTAATACCATTAATGAGAATAAAGAACGTTAGCGCGGATGCCCACGTTGGGATTTGCGGCCACCAATATTGAATATACAGACCAATTGCACTTAACTCTGCCATACATACCAGTACGTTAAGTACCCAGTAGTTCCATCCTGACATGAAGCCTGCAAAAGGTCCCCAATATTTGTAAGCAAAATGACTAAAAGAACCACTTACTGGCTCTTCGACCACCATTTCACCGAGCTGGCGCATCATTAAAAAAGCAATAAATCCTGCAATCGCATAACCCAAGATTACCGACGGACCTGCCAATTTAATCGATTGTGATATACCAAGAAACAGCCCTGTACCAATCGCTCCACCCAATGCAATCAGCTGGATGTGACGATTACTCAAACCGTGTTTCAGGTTTCCTTGCTCTTGTGTTGACATATGATTATTCTCATCCTTGTCACGTAATTTTTTTTCAATAAATTACGTATATCATAAATTGATCAGATTTTCATAGAGATTGATGAAAAAATAATTGCGTTACTTTTCTCATAACCGCGCATGAAAACAGAAAATGCAAGAAATAACAATTATTATGCAATGTGTAATTAAATTATGTATTGCGTAATTTTATGAATTCAGTATTATAAGAACCATGAAGCAATTGGTTGTGCTCGGTCTATATCAAACTCATAAGTAAAAAATGATCTAACCAAGGTTAAAACTTATTGAGTAGCTCAGTCCCTAGACCGAACTTTTATTTGTATAAGACACGAGATGAAGACAAGGAAGCGAAAATGGAACAAAAACTAAACTCTTTTATTGAAGTTTCACCTCAATCTGATTTCACTATTCATAATTTGCCTTATGGTATTTTTAGTAGAACAGCCGAAGGCGAGCGTCAGGTCGGTGTAGCTATTGGTGATTGGGTCATTGATCTCGCTGCTCTTGAAAAGCACGGTCTTTTAAAACTTTCAGATCAAGACACATACTTTAACCAGCCTACACTGAATAAATTTATTGAATCAGGCAAAGCCAACTGGTCTAAAGTTCGTAAAACATTACAGTCTCTTCTTTCAGTTGAAAATTTAACACTTCAAGAAAACCAAACATTACGTCAGGAAGTTCTAGTTAAGCAAGACAGCGTAACTTTACATTTACCTGTTCGCGTACCTGGCTATACCGATTTTTATTCTTCTAAAGAACACGCGACCAATGTCGGCTGTATGTTCCGTGACCCTAAAAATGCCTTGCTTCCAAACTGGACCGAATTACCTGTAGGTTATAACGGTCGTGCTAGCTCTGTTGTAGTGAGCGGAACTCAAGTGGTACGCCCATCAGGTCAAATCAAACTTCCAAATGAAGAACGTCCAGTTTTCTCAGCAACGCGTAAACTCGATTTCGAACTTGAAACAGCATTTATTGTAGGAAAACCAACTCAGTTGGGGCAGCCTATCTCGATTGAAAATGCTTGGGACCATATTTTTGGAATGGTTCTGCTAAACGACTGGTCAGCACGTGATATCCAGCAATGGGAATACGTTCCTCTAGGTCCATTCAACTCAAAATCGTTTGCTAGCGCTATTTCACCTTGGGTGGTAACGCTTGAAGCACTTGAACCATTTAAAGTTGAAGGCCCGAAACAAGAACCAAAACCACTGGCTTATTTACAAGAAAATATCGCCAACAGTTACGACATTAATTTGAGTGTTGAGATTCAAACACCAAAATCAGCACAAACTGATGTGATCTGTAAAACCAACTTCAAATATATGTATTGGTCTATGGCTCAGCAGCTCACTCACCACACGATTGGAGGCTGTAACGTTCAGGTTGGCGACTTGATGGGTTCAGGTACTATTTCTGGCTCCACACCGGACTCTTATGGCAGCTTGCTTGAGCTCACTTGGAACACTACTAAACCATTAACACTTGCCAATGGTGAAACTCGTGGTTTCTTACAAGACGGCGATACGCTCATCATGAAAGGTCACTGTGAGAAAAATGGTATCCGTATTGGCTTTGGTGAAGTCCGAAACACTGTACTTCCTGCATTAGATTTTGATTTTGCAGAAACTTCGGAGCCTGACTATGAAGCTGTATAGTTACTTTCGTAGCTCTGCAGCTTACAGAGTACGGATTGGCCTCAACCTTAAAAGTCTCGCTTATGAAACTGCACCAGTTCATTTAGTTAAAAACGAGCAACAAAGTGAAGACTATTTAAAGTTAAATCGCAGTGCCTTAGTGCCAACTTTAGTGGACGGCGATTTAACCTTGTCACAGTCATTAAGTATTTTGGAATATCTGGATGAACAATATCCAGAAACCCAACTACTTCCAAATGATGTGAAAGAGAGAGCCAAAATCCGTGCTTTTGCACAAGCAATCGCTTGTGATATTCACCCCTTAAACAACTTACGCGTTCTGAAATATTTAAAAAATGACTTAAATGTCTCGGACGAACAAAAAAATTATTGGTATCAGCACTGGATTATTGAAGGCTTTCAAAGTCTCGAACAGCAACTTCAAGATTCAAACGGGCAATTTTGCTTTGGACAACAAGCAACGATTGCCGATTGCTGCCTGATTCCACAGGTATACAACGCGAAACGCTTCAAGATAGATTTATCTGCGTTTCCAAAAATTGAATCAATTTATCAACATTGTTTGTCTATCCCAGCCTTCTATAACGCGGCACCAGAACAACAACCAGATTGGGAATAGTAAAAGGAGTTTCAACATGACATTTGCCATTAAAAAAATACATCACGTTGCATATCGTTGTAAGGATGCGAAAGAGACTGTTGAGTGGTATAAAAAAATGCTCAACATGGACTTTATCTTAGCTTTTGCTGAAGACCATGTTCCTTCAACAAAAGCCTTTGATCCTTATATGCATTTATTCCTAGATGCTGGTCAAGGCAACGTTTTGGCATTTTTTGAATTACCAACTCAACCAGAAATGGGTCGAGATGAAAACACACCTCAATGGGTTCAACATATTGCTTTTGAAGTTGAAGACTTAAATGCTTTGATGGCTGCGAAACAACATTTAGAAGAAAATGGCGTGAAAGTGTTGGGCGTGACGAACCATGGAATTTTCCACTCAATTTATTTCTTCGACCCAAATGGCCATCGTTTAGAACTGACTTATAACGATGTTCATGCTGAAGAAAAAATTGCAAAAATTACTGAAGAAATGAAAGCTGAAATGTTAGATGAATGGAGCAAAACCAAACGCGCTCCACACCACACTCATTTCTTACATGAAGAAGAGTTAGGAACCTAATCTTAAAAACAGCAAACTAAAAAATCGGCATTGATTAGAATTGTTTGAATGAACGGTTCTATATCAATGCCGATTTATATTATTTAAAAACGCTAAATTTCTAGAAAATTGCGCTATAAATGAGAGCATAGTGATTTTAGAAAATTGTTGATTATTAAACATGCCAATTTCGCTAATAGAAAAAGGTGATTTCTATTTCTCGCGAGGCTCAGGCATGATGTAAATCGCAGCAATTTCTATTTATGTTTTGATCGTCACTGTTTAACAGCTGAAGTAAATTTATTAAGGGTATTTAAATGATTGAAGAAAAAGTATCTGGGGGGGTTCAATCACTTGAAGTCGGTTTATCTGTACTAAACGCCCTCTTAGAACACAATCAACCTATTATTCTCAAAGATCTATCTAGCAAGCTAGAAATGCATCCAGCTAAAGTACACCGCTATCTGGTTAGCCTTATTCGTATGGAATATGCAAAACAGCTTGATGATGGTCAATATGCCCTAGGTGATCAGGCATGGCGCTTAGGTCTAAACTGTGTTCAACATAGCGACACACTACAGCTCGTACAGCATTTAATTTACGACCTACAAAACAAAATTGGTTGCGGCATACAAATTAGTAAATGGTCCCCGAAAGGGCCTGTTGTGGTTCAGTCAATTGAGTCTAACCACCCTATTTCGATTGTCACTAAAGTCGGCTCGATTATGCCTTTAGTTAATTCTGCTGCAGGACGTTTATTTGCTTCTTATCTTCCAGAGCATTTTGTTCGTCCCTTAATGGAAGCCGAATGGCAAAAGCATCAGGAACTTGGGCTAAATATTGCCCCACAGAACTGGCAAGCATTTACAGAGCTTAAAGAAACCATTCGCCAGCAACAAATGTCAGCAGCGAAAGGTGATTTACTCACAGGTATTAACGCAGTAGGTCTACCAGTATTTAACTCAAACCAGAGCATTGAGTTTTGTATTGTGGCACTGGATAGCGAAATGTTTTTACCCGTCGACCCACAAAGTAAAATTATTGAAACGCTTAAAAATGAGATTAATTTAATTAATCAATATATTAAAAGCCGCTAATCATTAGCCATAAAAAAACCAAGAGCAATGCTCTTGGTTTTTTTAGATTAGAGACAAAGCAAAACTTATTTTGCTTCGAGAACGCCACGGCGAATTTGGTCACGTTCAATCGATTCAAACAGTGCCTTGAAGTTACCTTCACCAAAACCGTCATCATCTTTACGTTGAATGAATTCGAAGAAAACTGGCCCAATCATGTTTTGAGAGAAGATTTGCAATAAAAGCTTCTTCTGACCGTCTTTAGTATTACCGTCAAGCAAAATACCGCGCTGCTGTAATTCATTAGTCGGTTCACCATGCTCAGGTAAACGGTCTTCCAACATTTCATAATACGTGTTTGGCGGTGGAGTCATAAATTGCAGACCCAAGCCCTTTAACTTATCCCAAGTCGAAATTAAGTCATCACAAATAAACGCAATATGCTGAATACCTTCGCCATTAAAATCAGCTAAGAATTCTGCAATTTGACCGTTACCCTTGTCTGAGTCTTCATTTAAAGGAATACGGATCATGCCATCTGGAGCAGTTAACGCTTTAGATGTTAAACCTGTATATTCACCTTTAATGTCGAAGTAACGAATTTCTTGGAAGTTAAAAATCTTCTCGTAGAAATTTGCCCAGTACTCCATACGGCCTTTGTAGACATTATGAGTTAAGTGGTCAATTTCATTTAAACCAGCACCTTCTGGGTTACGCTGTGCATCATCAAAGAAAACAAAGTCATTTTCATAAATGTCACGGTCAACCAAGAAGATTGGCATGCCACCAATACCTTTAATTGCTGGAATATTAAGCTCCATTGGCCCAATATTAGATTGCATTGGTTCTGCACCAAGCTCAACAGCCTTTTTAAAAGCTTTTGCCGCATCACGTGTTTTGAATCCCATTGCGCAAGCAGATGGACCATGCTCATTGAAAAAGAATGAAGCATAAGATTCTGGCTGATAATTCAGGATAATATTGATATTTCCTTGACGCCATAAGTACACTTTTTTCGATTTATGCTTGGCTACTTTTGAAAAGCCGATGGTTTCAAAAATTGTATCTAATTCATTTTCTTTTGAAACAAACTCAATAAATGCAAAACCGCATAGTTCTAATGGGTTCTCTAAAATATCCATCTAGTTTCCCTCTGGTGATTACCTGATCCGTTTATTTCTGCTGATCTGGTCAGCTCCTTTCTCTATAGAATACGCATTTGCTGGGAGAGTGTTTGAACCGTCAAAATGCCTTAGCCCAACGCATCCTATGAGAAAAAAACCAATAATTAAAACGATGATTGAGTGGGCACGAAGCCGATGATTAATTTCCCTTCTATATGGTGTTTGTTTTCCATACACACAGTCCTTTCTTATCTAAAAGTACGATTGAGATTGTTCAATAAACCTTTAAAAATCGCCTTTTCCTAAAGTCATTCCTAGATTTATGGAGGCCAACATCCTTGTTGGACCTCCAATGGCCATTTACCTTAAAACAGATGCTACTAAAAACAATTAAATTATGCAATACATAATTTAATTATGAATTGTGTAATTTATTAATCAAATTACTTAGTTTGTTTGTGCTTGTTTTTAATTTCATATTTTATAAATCATTGGGTACACTCACATGGCTTTTAAAGTTCTAACGGCGGAAAACTCATGCTTTTAATCAGTGCCTGTTTAATTGGGGAGCCTGTACGCTACGATGGGCGCTCTTGCTTGCACACTACGCTTCAGCAGTTATTTTTAAATAAAAAAGCCCACGCACTTTGCCCAGAGTTATTAGGTGGATTTAGCACGCCTCGCTTACCCGCAGAAATTGTAGGAGGAACAGGTCAAGATGTACTTGATGGCAAGGCAAAAATTACTGACTCATCTGGTTTAGATGTGACAGCGCTCTATTTAAAAGGTGCTCACCGCACTCTAGAAATTGCACAGCAAATAAAAGCAAGTTGTGTGGTTTTAAAAGAAAATAGCCCATCTTGCGGCAGTCAAAAAATTTATAACGGAACTTTTCAAGGTGAGAGAATTACGGGTGTTGGGATTACCACAGCACTGTTACAGCGCCATGGTTTTAAAGTGATTTCTGAAAACGAAATTGAAGAATGGTTAGCAGCACATCCTCTTTAACCATTGTCTGCTCAATCAAAATCCTCTTAATTGTTTTCTAAAACGGAAACATAAAGCACTCAATATACAAGCTACTAAATAGCTTATGACTGCCATACTCCAGAAACCATAAATTCCCATTGCAGAAATCGAATGACTCCCCCAATACAGCCCTTTATAGGCCATCCACTAACCACCACCCAATCCGAAACATAGCACCACGACTAAAAAAATCAGCATGGGTAAAATTGAGACATCCCAACAGCGCAGCAAAGAGGTGAGTAAGGTCATGAAGCCATCTAGAAAATGAGATATACAGACAATTAACAGCAGTGATGCAGCCAAAACCTGCACAGCCAAATCATCTGAATAGAAGGTGACAATTAAGTCCCGCTCCAACCATAAACCTAGGGACAGACTGCCACTCACTGCCATAATTACCCATATACTTTGTCTGGCAATTTTGTTTGCTTCTTCCATGTTGCCACTGCCCATAGATCGCGACACCAAAATGCTATAAGCCGAGGCAATTGAGGAGGGAAAAATAAACATAAAACCCCCCGTGCTCGCGACAATTTGATGGGCTGCTGACACCACACTCCCAAAAGGCAAAATCAAAATAGCCACCGAACAAAATGCAACAACATCCATCAACGCCATGATCGCGGTAGGTATCCCTATTTTTAAAATCATACGCAGACTTTGTCGGCCATCTTCAACCGAACGTTCTGGTTGCTCAATAAAAATGTAGCTTTTCTCTAGGAAAAACAGGTAATAAACAGCCAACATAAACCACCGTACAATGAGAGTGGCTAACAAAGCCCCTATGGCACCGAGTGGCGGAATTGAAAATAAAGCGACCCCATAAATCAAAAGATAGGACAAAATAATTTTAAGAATGAAAAAAATGCTATCTGATAGTAAAACCTTATGCGCATTTTCAGTGACCTGAGACAAAGCTGTACATAGGCGCATCAGTAAATGCGCAGGTAAAATAAATACCAAGACCCAAATACAGTTTTTAGTAATTGAAACCACATGTTCAGATGCACCAAATAATTTTGGTAAATCATGGAACAAGTAAAGCAAGCCAATACTCACCAATGCCGAACATAACATCAGCCAAATGCCTTGAATAAAGATTTGACGAATATGGGGTATGTCGTGGCAACCATATGCTTCCGAGAGCTTGAGTATCACACCTTGCAGAATACCCATTCCAATGACATAAATCACTGTATATAAAGATAAGGTTACCGATAATGCGGCGACATGGTCATTACTAAAATGCCCTACATAAGCAATATCAACCAATCCACTTAAAACTAGAATTAAATTGCTTGAGAGCATGGGAATAAATAATTTAAAAATCTGGTTCATCAAAAAAAGCCTTATTTTTTTCTTTGCGATTTATGTTGATATTCACGTTATTTTTAGTGCATCAATTCAAAGCAAAAGACATACCAGTTCTAAATTCAGCTTCCTCTAAAATGTTCTTTAAATAAAAAAGCCAAACTATTCGTTTGGCCTTCTTTTGTAATGTATGTTTTTCTACAGTTATTCTTGTTTGTGTTTACTTGCCCAATAAGTGGCAAGCGCAGGACCAGAAATATTGTGCCAAAGGCTGAAAATTGCGCTTGGTACAGCCGTAATCGGGGAAGCCGCAAAATGCACTGCTGCAAGCGCCACGCCTAAGCCTGAGTTTTGCATACCAACTTCTACCGCAATTGCTTTACTGTCTGCGTAAGACAATTTAAAGAAACGAGCTGCGGTAAAACCTAATAAATAACCAAATCCATTATGGAGTATCACTACCGCCAAAATAAGCAAGCCGGATTGAAAAATAGCTGCTTTGCTTCCACCAATAATGGCTGCCACAATCGCGACAATTGCAATCACTGAAACTAACGGCATAACTTGAATATAGGACTCGACCTGACGTTTAAGCCAAGTTCGCAAAATCAGACCAATCACAATAGGCAGTAGCACCACCTGTAAAATTGAAATAAACATCGAAGCTGCATCAATCTTTAACCATTGGCTGGCTAGCAGATAGAAAATTGCAGGAGTTAATACAGGTGCTAAAAGTGTTGATACCGATGTGCAGGCGACCGATAAAGCCACATTGCCTTTAGCCATATAGGTAATCACGTTTGAAGCTGTTCCGCCTGGGCAACACCCCACTAAAATAACGCCGACTGCAATTTCAGGCGGTAAATTAAATAATTTACATAGAACATATGCTAAACCAGGCATCACCACAAACTGGGCAACCACCCCAATTAAGACGGCTTTAGGGCTTTGCAATACCCCTTTAAAGTCATCAACGGTCATGGTCATTCCCATACCGAGCATAATAATCCCTAAGATCCATGGGATGTACGCTTTAAGCCAGACAAAAAACTCAGGTTGCCACAGCGCTAGAGCCGCAAAAACGATGACCCATAAAGCAAACGTTTTCTGAACAAATTGAGTAAAACGTAATAATGCAGACATGCTGTTCATCCATATCAAATCGCAATTAAAGCCCAAACAACATGAGCACTCTCTCTAACATTCACTCAACAAATCAGTCGATTGAATACGGACAATACCCTGTTGCTGCATCGCTTGCCATGCCTGTTCTAAAGAGCCGTTCAGATTAATACCCTTACAGGCATCTTCAATCACTAAAGTTTTAAAGCCGAGTTGAACTGCATCTAAAGCAGTCCATGCAACACAAAAGTCCGTAGCAATTCCGACCACATAAACCGTATCAATGCCGCGCTCTTTTAAGTAACCCGTTAAACCCGTCATTGTACTGTGGTCTGCTTCCATAAAAGCCGAGTAGCTATCAATATGAGCATGAAAGCCTTTTCGGATAATCAGCTGGGCCGTTGGGATATTCAAATCTGGATGAAATTCGGCATCATGGCTACCTTCTACACAATGTTTAGGCCAAAGCACTTGCGGTCCATAATCGAGCTCAATGGTTTCAAATGGCTGTTTACCCAAATGGTTGGCGGCAAAAGAAATATGATTATCTGGATGCCAATCTTGTGTCAGAACGACATTTTCAAAACAACGCGCCAATTGGTTAATGGTTGGAATAATTGTATCGGCGTCGGCAACTGCTAAATTTCCACCTGGCGTAAAACCATTTTGTACATCAACTACGACTAAAGCCGAATTTTGTGGTTGTTTCTTCATTTTCATGCCATCTTAAGTCCCATTCGGGAAAAATATGCATTTTATCTTGCCATAAAAAAGACCGTAGCAAGTAAGGATTCGCAGAATTGAACCATATTGTCATATTTACTGTCTTTTACTTGAAATGATCAAATTGGCATTCTATGTTTTGCTCAAGTTTACATAGGGTTTATCAGTTAAGCATATTGTTCTTATGCGTCTGATCAGTCATAATTTGCATAATTGTCATTCAACAATCTGTTATTGTTAGAACTGGACAATCAAAATACTGCAACCATCCCACATTTTGTTTTTCTTACCTCAGATTCGGATGGATAAATAGGATATTTTTTAAAATGACTCAGCAAGCACAGACCATTCAAGGCTCAATCGTCGCAATTGTCACTCCCATGTTGAAAGATGGCGGTGTAGATTGGAAGGGTCTTGAGAAGCTGGTTGAGTGGCACATAGAACAAGGTACAAACAGTATTGTAGCCGTCGGTACAACCGGCGAAGCCTCAACATTGAGCATGGAAGAGCACACACAGGTTATTAAAGAAATTATTCGTGTAGCCAATAAACGTATTCCAATTATTGCCGGTACTGGTGCAAACTCAACCCGCGAAGCAATCGAATTAACTAAAGCAGCTAAAGACCTCGGTGCTGATGCCGCTTTACTTGTAACACCATACTATAACAAACCAACCCAAGAAGGCCTTTTCCAACACTATAAAGCGGTTGCCGAAGCTGTTGAATTACCTCTTATTCTTTATAACGTACCGGGTCGTACAGGCGTAGACTTGTCAAACGATACAGCGGTACGTTTAGCAGAAATTCCTAACATTGTAGGTATTAAAGACGCAACAGGTGATGTACCTCGTGGTAAAGCTTTAATCGATGCTTTAAACGGCAAAATGGCTGTTTACTCAGGTGACGATGAAACTGCATGGGAACTTATGCTTCTTGGCGCAGATGGTAATATCTCGGTTACTGCAAACATTGCACCTAAGGCAATGAGCGAAGTATGTGCGGTTGCAATTGCTAAAGATGAGCCACAAGCGAAGACGCTTAACAATAAGATTGCAAATTTACACAATATTCTATTTTGCGAATCTAACCCAATTCCTGTGAAATGGGCACTACATGAGATGGGACTGATTGATACTGGTATTCGTTTACCACTCACTCCTCTCGCTGAGCAATATCGCGAACCTCTCCGCAATGCACTAAAAGATGCGGGAATTATTTAATAAGAGCAATTTATGATGCAATTACGTCTTGGTTTAGTCCTTGCAGTTTCAGCCTTAAGTTTAGCTGGCTGTGGTCGCTTCGCACTCAATAATCACTCTTTAGATTATAAAAAAGCAAAGCAACTCGCCCCGCTTGAGTATCCTGCCGATGCAACTGTACGACCAGCGACGCCTTTGTATCCTGCACCAACAGTAGACCAGCTCGCTATCGATCACGCACCGAAGTTTGAAAACAAGCGTGGCAATCGTTTTGCATTGCCTCGCCCTGAACAAACTCAAGGTGATACAGCAGATACATCTGCTCAATCAGGTAGCGCGCTTAGTCGCCCTCAACTTGTAACAGATGGTAATAAAAACCCACTGTTAAAAATTGATGGAAGTACCGCTGAAATTTGGCAATACACCAAAGCAACCCTAAGCACGTTAAATTACAACATCATCGCTCAAGGCAGTAATCAAGCGACGATTAAAGTAAATGACAAAACTTATGTGCTTAAACTGACTGGTGTTGGCTCTAGTCATAGCCTTGCTCTCTTTAATCCAGACAACACTTTTGCAAGCCCTGAAGTTGCGGCAGAAGTGTTAAACCAGATTTACCAAAATTGGCCAGCCTAGTCGTTTACTAGGCATTTTTTTTTAAAAGGTTCCCTCATGTTAAAACAAACCTTGCTCTATACTGGTAAAGCAAAATCTGTATATGAAACAGACAATGCCGACCATCTGATTTTAGTCTTTCGTGATGATGCCTCTGCGTTCAATGGCGAAAAAATCGAACAACTAGATCGTAAAGGCAAGGTGAACAACCGTTTTAACGCCTTCATCATGGAAAAACTTGCTGCTGCGGGTATTGAAACGCATTTTGAAAAATTGCTTTCTCCAACTGAAGTTCTTGTTAAAAAACTTCAAATGATTCCTGTTGAATGCGTAATTCGTAACTACGCAGCTGGTTCTCTATGCCGTCGTTTAGGTGTAGAAGAGGGTAAAGAACTTACTCCTCCTACATTTGAATTGTTCTACAAAGATGATGGCCTAGGCGATCCAATGGTTAACGAATCTCAAGCGATTGCTTTAGGTTGGGCGACTGCTGAACAGTTAGAACAAATGAAAGTGTTAACTTATAAAGTAAATGATGTATTAAAAGCATTATTTGCTGAAGGCAACATGATCTTGGTGGACTTTAAACTTGAATTTGGTGTTTTCCATGACCGTATCGTACTTGGTGACGAGTTCTCTCCAGACGGTTGCCGTTTATGGGACAAAGACTCTAAGAAGAAACTCGACAAAGACCGTTTCCGTCAAGGTTTAGGCGGTGTTGTTGAAGCTTATGAAGAAGTTGCAGCTCGTTTAGGCGTAGATTTATCTGACATCTAATTAGCCAGACTTTAGTAAGAAACCGAGCTGAATTGCTCGGTTTTTTATTTTCTAGGCACTAAAATTCAGGAAAAGTAGACAGATTTGTATATTTAATTAAATTATTACTTGCACAATATAAAAGCAAAGCACTAAAATCTAAAAAAACATTAATTGCATCACAATAATTAAATTTAAAGTATGGTGAACCCTATGGAACTACTTAAGCCTGAAAAGAGATTAATGAATCACTCGATACAGTTTGGTGAAAATCCATTAGTGATTTTATCTAATTTTAGCGACTCTGCTTTGAAACAAGGTTGGAGCGAAGCTGAAGTGGAAACCGTCATTTCTGAAGCTTCTCAAGGTGACTATATGAAACTCATACGGACTTTGAGAACATATACCTTACTTTAATTATTGTTACTGATGTTATCTGATTTGCCGTAAATCTTTAGCGTCAACCCTATACTGATTTCTGACTTCTTCATCATCATTGCTCCCCTTTGACTCAGGCGGCAATTCGTCTTGTCATGCAAAGTTTTATCGACCTCTTCTTATATTTAGCTGTCCTATCTGGTTAATTGCTTCTATTTGCATACTATTTTGCTTAGCGTCGTATCTTTCAATTTATAAAAAGATACATAAAGCTGTTATGAATCAACTAGATTTATTCTGAATGCTGCCTTAACAATAAACAAAAATAATAAGTAGAAAATATTTATTCTATGAGGAGTAAACATGATGGACCATGAAATAGAGGAAAAAAAGGTCGAGCAAACCTTAAGCTGGCGTGAAAAAATGGCAGTCGAAGAACATGAAAAACTGTCACCGCGTTTAGTCTATGAAATTATCCGCCGTGATGGTGCAGAAGAGCTGGATCGGCCAACGGCTGCACTGATCTTTTCAGGAATTGCAGCAGGTCTAGTCATCAGTTTTTCTTTTGTGTTTAAGGCGATTATCGCTTCTTATCTTACAGCTGATGCAGTCTGGACCGATTTAATCACCAATGTCGGTTATACCATTGGGTTCCTGATCGCTATTTTGGGCCATATGCAACTCTTTACCGAAAATACCATCACCACAGTTGTACCTCTATTCAAACCCTTTACTCTCGAAAAATTACAAGCTGTAGGCCGATTATGGGGAATTGTGATTTTATGCAACATCATTGGAACAGCTTTAGCGAGTTTATTTTTCCTCACTACTCACCTGTTTACACCCGATATTGACAAGGCACTAGACGAGCTAGCACATCATGTTGCGTCTTTTTCTGCGACCGAAAACTTACTGAAAGGTATTATGTCAGGGCTGTTAATTGCTGCACTAGTCTGGATGCTGCCTTCAGTTAGCAATAAATTCCTACTCATCTTTTTCATGACATATTTGATAGGACTTGGTGACTTTACCCATGTAGTAGTAGGTTCTACCGAAATGTCTTATCTAGTTTGGCAAGGAGATGCCTCTATTAGTGAATATATTTTTAATTTCCTGATTCCAACGACTATTGGAAATATTATTGGTGGTACAGGCGTGTTTACCCTGCTGATTTATGGTCAGGTTACTGAGGAATTGGAACAATAGCAGGACTCAATAAAACTATTGTTCCTGCTGCCATCTGCGTTGCTGTAAGCGTTCACCTTCAACCTCACGCTTATTTCTCGCGGACTCGTAGAGTTTGGTTCCCTTCAACTCAGGTGGCAAATAGTCTTGCAACACAAAGTGCTCTGGGTAATCATGAGGATAGAGATAATTGATGCCATAGCCTTGCTGTTTCATCAGCTTGGTTGGTGCGTTTCTCAAGTGTAAAGGCACTGGTAAATTTGCCGTTTTCTCGGCAAGTTCCAATGCTTTGTTAATTGCTAAATAAGTACTATTACTTTTTGCACTTGTTGCTAAATAAACCGCGGTTTGGCCCAAAATAATTCGACCTTCAGGCATACCCACTGCTTGAACAGAGCGGAAACATTCACCTGCAAGCAAAAGCGCATTTGGATTCGAGTTTCCAATGTCTTCTGAGGCTGCAATCAACATACGTCTTGCAATAAAAACTGGATCTTCCCCGCCTTTAAGCATACGAGCCATCCAGTACAGAGCTGCATCTGGATCACTACCACGAATCGATTTAATAAATGCAGAAACGAGGTCGTAATGCTGCTCACCCGATTTGTCATAACGTGCAATGTTTTGCTGGGCAACTTTTACCACCACAGCATTGGTAATGGTATTTTCAATTTCTGGCTCAAAAGTACTCGCAATTAAGTCTAGTAAATTAAGCGCTTTACGGGCATCGCCTGCTGCAAACTGCAAAAGGGCATCGTACTCTTCAATATGAATGTAACGTTCTTTTAAGAATTTATCTGCTTGGAGAGCATTGTTGAGTAGCGTCTGAATTGCTTCGCTGTCTAAACTGTTTAAAGTATAGACCTGACAACGTGATAAAAGTGCACTATTGACTTCAAAAGACGGGTTTTCTGTGGTCGCGCCTATTAAGGTAATTTTTCCTTTTTCTACAGCCCCCAGTAATGCATCTTGCTGTGATTTATTAAAGCGATGAATTTCATCAATAAAAACCACAGGTGTTAGTAAGTCACCACTTTCTGCAATTACTTCACGTAATTCTTTTACGCCCGTATTCAGAGCAGACAAACTCACAAATGGGCGGTCTATTGCTTGCGCCAAAAGTAAAGCAATTGTTGTTTTACCAACACCTGGCGGTCCCCAAAAAATAATAGAAGGTAAATGCCCCTGATCAATCATTTGACGCAGTGGTGCGTGTTCACCTAACAAATGATCTTGCCCAATAATTTCAGACAAATCTCTCGGGCGCAGGCGTTCAGGAAGTGGAATATGGGTGTCTGACATCTCAAATAGCTTTATCGTCTTTTCACTATAGTCTATTGCGTCTCACAGAAATCTACAATTTGAATCTATGAGACGCGTTCTTTATTTACAGGCTAACTCGTAGCATTAAGATGGTTTATTACTGAGTTTCAGCAAACGTGCATCCGGGCCATCTTCAATTACCCAAATTGAACCGTCTTGTGCTTCATGTAAACCACGAATACGTTGCTTCATCTCTAATCTTTGTATTTCTTTTACAGGTTTATGCTCTAAATCTACAACCACAATGGCTTTGGAAGATAAGCCACCAATTAAGGCTTTATTTTGCCATGCAGGAAATTGTTGGCCTCGATAAATGATTAGGCTCGACGGTGAAATGACAGGTGTCCAATCAATCTCAGGTGCTTTAAATTCAGGGCGAGTATGGTGGTCTGGAATAGGCTCACCCGAGTAGTGGTCACCATTTGACACGATTGGGTAACCATAATTTTCACCTTTGGTAATAATATTAAGCTCATCACCACCTTTAGGCCCCATTTCAACTACCCAGAGTTGTCCTTTACTGTCAAAAGCCATACCTAAGGGGTTACGGTGTCCAAGTGACCATATTTCCGCAGTAACACCACCTTGTTTATAAAAAGGATTACCTACGGCTGCTGAACCATCCTCATTTAAACGCAAGACTTTGCCCAAATTACTCTGCATGTCTTGGGCAGGGTCAAACTTTTGGCGCTCACCTGAACTGACCCAAAGCTTAACATCTGCATCAAAGAGCATACGATGTCCATAATGGCCTTGTCCTGAGACTTTAGGCACCTGCTGCCAAATCTGTTTCACCTCTATAAGTTTTGGCTGATTAGGGTTAGATAAGTCTAATTTCGCACGTGAAATCACTGCACCAGATCCGCCTTGCCCTTTAGCTGCATAACTGAGATATATCCAATGATTTTTGGCAAAGTCAGGATGTAAAACAACATCGCCTAAACCACCCTGCCCGCCATAGTTCACCGCTGGAACACCTTGAACATCTAACATTTGTTTATTTTGGGGGTTAAAAAGTTTTAACTTACCTTGTCGCTCAGTGACTAATAAACGATGGTCTGGCAAACTGGTAATCGCCCAAGGTTCATTAAAATGTGCGACTGTCTCGACCTGATAAATTTGTTTGGCAGCACTAGTTTGCTCTGTTTTTGCAGTTGTATTTTGTTCAGGATTTTTTGAGTTGGTATTGTTAGAACCACAAGCCATTAATAAGAAAAAGCTACTACATAATAAGGGGGCTGCTAGTCGTTTCATCATTTTTATCTCCTTCGCTTTTATTTTTATATAACGGAGATGGTTAAAAACTTTACGATTAAAATGTTACTTTATTATACGCTGTAATTAAAAATGTCCATTGGGAGCGTATTAACGCACCCAACGTACCACATAATCTTCAAGATCATCTTCATGTACATCAGTTTCAGGAATACAACGCCCTGCAACAGATTTTTTTGCCTTAACTACGCTTTGTCTCGTACCCGTATTTAAATAATGCCAAGAAGGTAAATTTTTACCCTCATTCAGACGTTTATAGGCACAACTTGAAGGTAACCAGTGAATTGTTTTTAAGCTTTCTGGCGTCAACTGTAAACAGTCAGGCACTTGCTGCTGACGATTTGGATAATCGGTACAACGCCCTGTACCACAATCAAGCAATTTACACGCTACCTTGGTGTAAGCAACCTCATGAGTATCTTCATCTTCTAGCTTGACCAAGCAACATAAACCACACCCATCGCACAAAGCTTCCCACTCAGCCTGAGTAAGCTGCTCTAGCGTGTAATTTTTCCAAAATAATGGACGAAGTGAGGTCTCGGTAGACATAGGTTTTAACGGCTGTATACATAAAGCAAAGTCAGATTATAGCATTGAAGGCACTGTGCTTAAGGAAAGAAACTGTATTTTTAGCATCACAAAATGATTGTTTAATATACATTTCAACCACATAAACGACACATTCCGTGCAAAAAAGCCACTATATAGTAAAAACACAATGAAAAATAAGGAGGACAACATTATGTTCCGTTGGGCAATAATTTTTGCAGTGATTGCACTCATTGCCAGTCTATTAGGGTTTGGTGGTGTTGCAGGGTTATCTAAAGACTTTGCCGTGATTTTATTGGTTGTGGCTGTAATTCTCGCAGTTATTGGTTTTATTTCGCGAGGCCGAACCTAATTCAATCATGACTACATAAAAAGAAGGAAATTGTTTCCTTCTTTTTTATTGCCTAAATGTTTCTATCTTTTTCTTTTGAGGTAGATTTTTACATAGTTATTCATATGACTTTTATTTTTTTATGCTTTAATCAAGCGTGTTTAAACCAAGTTTAATTTCAGGATTAATGTCATGAGTACAGCAATTAAAACCCGTGAAATTCAATATACTGCACCAGACGGCAGCCATTTAATTGGTTATTTTGCAGCTCCAGAAAGTGAAACACCTGTACCCGGTATTATTATTGGTCCTGAATGGTGGGGCCGTAATGAATATACTGAACAACGCGCACGTGAACTTGCTGAACACGGCTATGCGGCTCTTGCGATTGACATGTATGGCGATAAAAAAGTCACATCAACCGCAGCTCAAGCATATGAATGGATGATGCAAACATTTGAAGAGTTAGACACGGTGACTGATCGTGCCAATGCAGCACTTCAGACACTTGCTGCACAACCAGAAGTAAATAGTGAAAAACTGGCTGCAATTGGCTTTTGCTATGGTGGTAAAGTTGTATTAGACCTTGCGCGCTCAGGTGCACCACTTAAAGCAGTTGTGACATTCCATGCTACATTAGCACCGAAAGCACCTGCTCAAAAAGGCAACATTCAAGGTGAGGTTTTAGTTCTACATGGTGAACAAGACACCATGGTCACCTTAGAAGATGTTGCTAATTTTGAAAAAGAGATGCAAGCTGCTGAAGTTAAACATGAGGTAGTGGTTTTAAAAGGTGCTAAACATGGCTTTAGTAACCCGCTTGCAGATGAAAAAGCGAAAGCGAATGGTGTAGACCTTGGCTACAACAGCGAAGCGGAGAAACAAGGCCTTGCTAAAATGTACGCTTTGTTAGAACGTACTTTAAAATAAAAGAAGCAAATTTGGAGCAAATGTTTTTTGCATTTGCTCCCTTAAATGTTTATGACTTTGCAATATTTTTACTGTATTTTTTAAACCATACTTCAATAACTATACTCCCGTTGAGCTAGAGCAAAGCCTAGTCTTATTTCCCGCACTCGGGGTTTAATGGAATAACATGAGAGGATACAACAATGGCTGACAAGAAATGTCCGTATTGCGAATTTGATGAATATGACATCATTGATAAGAATGAATTTGCTGTAATTTTACCTGACCCAAATCCGTTGTCTAAAGGCCACTGTGTCGTAACTCCATTACGTCACGTCAACTCGTTCTTTGATATTACCTCTAAAGAACATCAAGGCTTACTTACACTTCTTGAAATTGCCCGCCACGAAACCCAGCTTCGTCATCAGCCTGCCGGTTTTCATATCGGCTTTAATGATGGTGAAGTGTTTGGTCAAAGCTCTGACCATTTCCACATTCATGTCATTCCATACTACAAAAACCAACCGTTGAAACTTGATCAACGTTGGGGCGTAAAAGAGGATTAATCCTCTTTATGCTTGAAGCAGAGACCACTTATTTTCAAGTGATCTCTGTTTTAACAGGCTCATTTTGATTGCCTGCTTTAAACAAAACTTCTCTCTAATTTCAGCTATAATTTACCCCTTACTTTTCTTCTATAGCTGTTCATGCCTGAATTTTCTTTTTCTGATGCCCTCTTAAACTGGTTCGATCAACATGGTCGTCACGATTTGCCTTGGCAAGTTGCAGATGATCCATACAAGGTTTGGGTTTCTGAAATTATGTTACAGCAGACTCAGGTGAAAACGGTTCTGCAATATTTTGATCGCTTCATGGAGCGCTTTCCAACGGTAGAAGCTTTAGGTCATGCAACTTGGGATGATGTCGCTCCTTATTGGGCTGGCCTTGGCTATTACGCTCGTGCTCGCAATTTGCATAAAGCCGCTGGCCTTGTAGCACAGCAAGGTAAATTTCCTGAAACCCTAGAAGAATGGATTGCTCTATCCGGCATTGGACGCTCTACAGCAGGCGCACTTA
Organism: Acinetobacter sp. IK23; assembly: GCF_035615275.1. Lineage (NCBI taxonomy): Bacteria > Pseudomonadati > Pseudomonadota > Gammaproteobacteria > Moraxellales > Moraxellaceae > Acinetobacter > Acinetobacter sp. IK23. Next base: position 33,480 of record NZ_JANBNX010000009.1, on the reverse strand, counting down.
TGTCTTTAGGTTTGCGTCAGTACGGTGTGATTATGGACGGCAATGTGAAACGTGTTTTAGCGCGTTTCTTTGCCATTGAAGATGACTTAAGTAAGCCACAGCATGAACGTGAAATGTGGAAACTCGCTGAAGAGCTTTGCCCTACGCATCGTAACCATGACTATACTCAAGCCATAATGGACTTAGGTGCAACTATCTGTACGCCTAAAAAACCGCTGTGTTTATATTGTCCAATGCAAGCTCATTGTCAGGCCTACCAACAAGGTTTAGAACAAGAACTACCTTTTAAAAAACCTAAAAAAACTCCGCCTGTTAAAACGGCAGACGTTCTTATTATTCAGTGTGAAGATGAATGGTTCTGGCAACAACGCCAAGCCCATGGTCTATGGGGTGGTTTATTCTGTTTACCTATTTTAGAAAATGAACATGAACGACTGAGCATAAGCCAGCAATTTAAATTGCAGCCTCAAGCACAAACTTTTCAGATTAGTCATAGCTTCACTCATTTCACATGGCTACTTAATGCTCATGTGTTCCACGTGGAACCTGATCAAAAAGAACATCTGTCGATTGAGCTTGAAGGCCAATGGTTGACTCCAGAACAAGCAATTTCCAAAGGCGTACCAACTGCAATGAAAAAATTGATCTCGACTAGCCGTTCATGACATAGTGGTCAAAATAATTTTGATATAACTATGACAGGGAGTATTTCGTGCGACGTTTTGTTTCTCATCTCTCACTTGGTTTTCTCATTATTCTATTGGCAGCTTGTGCCAGTGCACCTAAAAGGCCTACACCACTTTCCCCGACTCAAGTCAGTAAGCTCAAAAGTATGCAGCTTCCAAATCGACTACCTGTACCTGTAAAAGGTGTCGATCGAGATGAACTAAAAGACACGTGGGGAGCTGCGCGTAGTCAAGGCCGTAGCCATGAAGGAATTGATATTTTGGCTCCACGTGGAACCAAAGTGTATAGCACAACCGAAGGACTCATTGCTGATCTTCGTAACAATAACCTCGGCGGCAAAGTCATCTGGATTTTAGGTCCAGCAGGAACATGGCATTATTATGCTCATCTTGACGGTCATAAACGTGGGCTAAATGTAGGTGACTATGTCAAAAAGGGCGATTTAATTGGATATGTCGGCAACACGGGCAATGCACGTTATACTTCACCTCATCTCCACTATGGTCTTTATCTAGATGGTAAAGGACGTGGTGCCGTTAACCCTTATTCATATTTACGCTAGGAACATTTTATGTCGGAAGCGCTGATCAATCGCTTAGTAGAGTTTGCCGAGTCGGGCAACCAGCAAAAGATCATTTTAAATGGCAATAGCTATCAAGGCTGGATCATGGAAATCAGCGATGATGCCCTGCTAATCAGTACCGGTTTTTCAGATAAAGTAGGCAAAGACTTTTGGCTAAAGTTTGAAGACTTAACTCAAGCTGAACTGTATTATTGGGATACTCGCCCAAATGAATGGGTGTTATTTAAACTTTAAAATTCTAAGATAAATATAAGGAGCATTATCATGAAAACTCAACGTTGCGGATGGTGTTCCGACGATCCCCTTTATATTGCCTATCATGATGAAGAATGGGGTAAGCCAGAACACGACGAAGCACGGTTATTTGAAATGCTTTGCCTCGAAGGTCAGCAAGCTGGCTTATCATGGATTACCGTACTGAAAAAAAGAGAAAGCTACCGTCAACACTTTTTTAATCATCCAATTGAAGATATTGCTTCATTTACTGATGACTTTTTAGAATTAAAATTATCCGATGCAGGCTTAATTCGTCACTTGGGTAAACTCAAAGCTATTCGTGATAATGCGATTGCTTGGCAAGCACTAAAAGCACAAATTGGTGATGTACCGACATGGCTTTGGCAGTTTGTAGATGCGGCTCCACAAAACAATGATGTTGCAGACTACCGTCAGGCTCCTGCACAGACTGAACTCAGTGTAAAACTTTCCAAGACTCTTAAAAAGAATGGTTTTAAATTTGTCGGCCCAACCACTTGCTATGCGTTTATGCAGGCTGTAGGTATGGTCGATGATCATGAAAACGATTGTCAATTTAAAGCTTCATAACCCACCAGAACGGTTCAAATCCGCTTAAGGAGTTTCCGATGAGCAACAATACGATTCAGGCCTATGCTGCAATGCAAGAAGGTGAAAAACTGGTTCCTTACCAATTTGACGCAGGTGAATTACAACCGCATCAGGTTGAAGTAAAAGTTGAATACTGTGGTTTATGTCATTCTGATATTTCAGTTCTGAATAATGAATGGCGCTCGACTGTCTACCCTGTGGTTGCAGGTCATGAAATTATTGGAAGAATTGTAGCTTTGGGTTCAGAAGCCAAAGGTCTACAAATCGGGCAACGTGTTGGTATCGGCTGGACAGCTGAAAGTTGCCAATCGTGTGATGAATGTATTGGTGGTCAGCAAGTACTTTGTACGGGCAAAAATGTTGCAACAATCGTCGGGCATGCTGGTGGTTTTGCCGATAAAGTTCGTGCAGGTTGGCAGTGGGCAATTCCCCTTCCTGAAGATTTAGACCCAGAAAGTGCAGGTCCCCTACTTTGTGGCGGAATTACCGTTTTTGATCCACTCCTCAAACACAAGATTCAGGCAACCCATCATGTGGGTGTGATTGGCATTGGCGGTTTAGGTCATATGGCGATTAAGCTCCTTAAAGGTTGGGGATGTGAAATCACGGCATTTAGTTCTAACCCAGACAAAACAGAAGAGCTTAAAGCAATGGGAGCCGACCATGTCGTCAATAGCCGCGATACCAACGCAGTAAAAGCTCAAAAAGGTAAATTCGATTTATTGCTGAGTACCGTGAATGTGACTCTAAATTGGTCTGCTTTTATTGCAACACTGGCACCAAACGGAACCTTACATTTCTTAGGTCTTACGCTTGAGCCTGTTCCTGTTTCTGTTGGCTCTCTTATTGGTGGTGCTAAGTCAGTGACTGGTTCACCTACAGGCTCACCTGCTGCACTACGTCAGCTTTTAAAGTTTGCTGCACGCAAAAAAATTGCGCCTCAAATTGAGCTGTTTCCAATGTCACAGCTCAATGAAGCAATTGAACGTCTACACTCAGGTCAAGCACGTTACCGAATTGTACTTAAAGCAGACTTCGCAGAATAAACCTAACTTACAGTTTTCATCTGTTGTCGTGACCAGTTCGCCAAGTGTTTAATCGCTTGGCGGACATCTACTGTTAACTCATGACCTGCATTTAATCGAATAAAATGCCGATAGCGTTCATCCTCACCAAAAACATGCCCGGGAACTACGGTAATTCCGTGAGATTTTGCAGTGTAATAGAGCGCCAAACTATCTACAGTTTTAGGTAACTGCATCCATAAGGCATAACCTCCTTCTGGTTGGCTCAATGCAATTGGAATACCTTCGAAAGCATTTAAAATACAACTACGATACTCCTCGACTTGCCGCATCAAATTCGGTCTTAACTGCTCTAAGTGCTCTCGATAACCTCGACTATAAATAAAATCAGCTAAGCCTAATTGTAGCGGTGTATTAACCCCAATATTACTGGCTACCAGCTCAAGCCTTAAATGCTGTAGCTTCGCGCTTAAACAGAACCACCCTACGCGATATGCACTCGATAATGACTTAGAAACCGATCCACACCAAATTACATAGCCTTCACGGTCCCAATATCGAATGGGTAATGGTCGCTCACCACTGTAGCCACACTCTCCATAAATATCGTCTTCAATAATAAAACACTGATACTTTGCTGCTAATTCGGCAATCTTTTGTTTTTCTGCATTACTTAAACAGTATCCCAATGGGTTCTGATAGTTGGCTGTCATTAAGCAAACTTTAGCTAAACCCTGCTTCATAAATGATTCTAAGCGCTCAAGATCGATACCACGATGATGCGCTGGAATTTCAATAATCTGTCGTTTTAAACTTGCTATAAGCTGTAATTGTCCATTAAAAGTAGGCGTCGGAATTAAAATACTATCGCCTACTTCTGTTAGATGTTGAATCACCAAAGATAAAGCAGGCATGCAGCCATTGGTAATAAAAATATCTTCTGCCGCGATAAAAATCCCATCTTCACGCCAATGATCAGATAGTGCTTTTCTTAACTGCTCATGACCCTGTTTATTACAATAAAGAAAATCTTGGGGCTGACAATTTTTTAAAGCGCGTTGAATAGAACGGCGTAAACCCTCAACAGGAATAAAGTGAGGTGTCAATTGAATCGAACCCAGTGGTACAAGATGACTGTGTAAGGCAGCCTCCTGAATTTGGTTATGTAACTCCAGATTGGAGACTTGTCGCGGCAAAGATAAGAAATCTGGACTATCTGGAATAGGACTAGATTGGGTACGAGCAACCACAAAATAACCTGACTTTGGCTTTACATAAATGAGTCCCCTCGCCTCGAGTAACTCATAACAACTTTTTGCCGTACTTAAACTAATGCTGTGCTGACGGGCAAAATCTCGTAAGGAAATAAGTTTCTGATGAGGTTTAAGCTCATCTTGGTAAATACGATGTGCTAATTGATTGGCAAGAACCTGATATTGAAAAGTCATTCTGTGCTGCTTTTTTAAAAATTTCTGTATCTGTACTGCTTTATAGAACACCTTTAGGCTATAGAAATCAACTCCAAGAGTAGTAAGATAATGAAATTAAAAGCTATATTATTGTTTACCATTATTTTGACAGGTTGCCAGTCACAACCCAAAACTGAACAGCACAGACATACGGTTTGCCAGAGTTTAATTGAAGGTTATTTAAGAATGACCAACCAACAAGACTACAAACTAGAGCAGCGCACTGATGATAAAGCCAATACAATTTCTCATTATCAATACAAACGTAATAACTCAAACGAAGTTGTCATGGTAAATTCGGTTTATTCAAACTTATATTTTAGTTGTCGAGAACAGCAACAAAGCTATTTCTTATCTCAACATTCATCACAAGGACAAACGACTCCTATTTTAGAAGTTCATTTTCCAAGTGATGCTTATGGTAAGTTTAGAGACAGGTTTTAAAACCATCTTTTAATTGATCTGCCAAAAACTCAATGAATAAACGGATTCGTTTTGGTAGATGCTCTTGTTGATAATAGACAGCATGGATGCTTTGATATTGATGTTCTATTTGATCTTCAAATAACGCGGTCAATCGTCCCTCTTGAATATCTTTCCAAATTTCAAATTCAGATAGCCGTGCAATACCATGTCCTCTAACCGTAAGCTGACGCACAGTCTCACCACTTGAAGCTTTAATGTGTGCTTGTGCGAAAAAATATTCATCTCCGACTTTAATCGGCCAGTTATTAATATAATCAGGTCTGGTAAAACCAATCAAATCATGATGCTCAAGTTGTTCAGGTTGAGTCGGTGTACCTTTGATCGCCAAATATTCTGGACTTGCCACAATATATAAACGGCTCTTGCACACTAACTTGGCATGAAGACTCGAATCATTGAGTTCCCCAAATCGAAATGCCACATCGGTCTTATGTTGTAATAGATCAATCACCTGATCATTACTATTTATTTCGATTTCAATGTCGGGATAGCTCTTACGGAACTTATGCATTAATGGTGCAATCACGTGCAAAACAAACGGCGTTGCAGAATCAATACGAATCAGTCCCGCGGTACCCTGATCAGACTTTTGCAAATCTTCTTCGGCAGCATTCAGCTCATTTAAAATTTTACGAGCCTTGATAAGAAACTGCTGCCCTTCTTGTGTGAGTTTTAACTTACGTGTTGTTCGCTCTAACAAAGTCACGCCTAACTTTGCTTCTAAACGTGTAAGAGAACGACTCATTCCTGAAGGCGTTTGTTTTAAGTGTTCTGCTGCGGCTACAAAGGAACCTGTATCAACAATTGTGATAAAGGCAACCAGTTCTTCAATTGTTGATTTCATGACTTATTCTATTATTGACTAATCATCAAAGATATTTTGCTTATTCATCTATTTTTTCGCAACAATAATCCAAGCAAAATGCACCTCAAGTTAAACAATTATTTAAATTTAGGTGAACACATGAATATCCCACGTTTTGGTTTAGGAACATATCGCCTTAAAGAACAAGCGGTGATTGATTCTGTTAAAACAGCTTTAGAAGTAGGTTACCGTGTCATTGATACAGCTCAAATCTATGAAAATGAAGCTGCGATTGGACAAACCATTGCTGAAAGTGGTGTAGCGCGTCAGGACTTATTTCTAACCACAAAAATCTGGGTAGATAATTTTGCGCAAGATAAGTTTATTCCGAGCTTAAAAGAGAGCTTACAAAAACTTCGTACTGACCATGTCGATCTTACTTTGATTCACTGGCCAGCACCGGACTTGGGCGTTTCGATTCCTGAAGTTATGCAGCTTTTACTTGAAGCGAAACAACAAGGTCTTACTAAACAAATTGGTATTTCAAACTTCAATATTGAGCTTACCCAACAAGCCATTGACACAATCGGTGTAGAGCATATTGCGACAAATCAGATTGAGCTAAGTCCTTATCTTCAAAACCATAAACTTGTAAATTTCTTACAAGACAAGAACATAGATGTCACTTCCTACATGACACTGGCATATGGCAAAGTGCTTCAAGACCCCGTTCTAGCTGAAATTGCAGCAGCGCATAAAGCAACAACAGCACAAATTGCATTGGCATGGGCACTGCAACGAGGTTTTGCAGTCATTCCATCTTCGACTAAGCGTGAAAACCTGATTAGCAATTTAAAAGCACAGGATATCGAGTTAACTTCAGCTGAAATGCAAATGATTGCTGAACTCGACCGTAACAGTCGTGAAGTTAGCCCAGAGCCATGGGCACCAGTTTGGGACTAAACTCATGAACACTCAATCAAATACGGCGTTCTCGTTACTGGCATTGGCAATTGGTGCCTTTGCCATTGGCACCACGGAATTTTCTCCAATGGGATTACTTCCGAATATCGCTCATGATTTAGGTATTTCCATTCCAACAGCTGGAATGTTAATTACGGGTTATGCACTTGGCGTGATGTTAGGTGCTCCATTCATGACTCTATGGTTTGGTGGTTTTGCTAGACGTAATGCTCTGATTTTTCTGATGGCGATCTTTACGGTCGGGAACCTGCTTGCAGCATTTGCCCCAAGCTATATGAGTTTATTAGGTGCACGTCTCATTACTAGCCTTAACCACGGCGCCTTCTTTGGGATTGGTTCTGTTGTAGCAGCGAGTATTGTACCCGCGCACAAACAAGCCAGTGCTGTCGCCACCATGTTTATGGGTTTAACCATTGCTAATATTGGTGGTGTACCGTTGGCAACATGGGTTGGACAAAACATTGGCTGGCGTATGTCTTTCCTTGCAATCTCTTTGCTTGGTGTGATTACCATGCTCGCTTTATGGAAGGCACTGCCACAAGGTATGGTTGCCAAAAAACCAAATGTGAAAGCTGAGTTAAAAGTATTAACACGTACTCCTGTAGTACTGGCTCTACTCACCACAGTGCTTAGTGCGGGTGCAATGTTTACGCTATATACCTATATTGCGCCAAGTTTGACTGAGTTTACCCATGCTTCACCGACCTTCATTACGTTCATGTTGGTATTAATTGGTGTTGGTTTCTCAATTGGTAACCATTTAGGTGGTCGTTTTGCAGACTTGTCCATCAATAAAACTCTAATCGGTTTTTTCATTTTGTTGATTGTCATGATGGTGTCTTTCCCAGTGCTTGCACAAAGTCAGGCTGGAGCAGCCATTGCCTTAGTAATCTGGGGTGCAGCAACCTTTGCTTTAGTGCCGCCATTACAAATGCGTGTAATGTCAGTTGCTCATGAAGCACCAGGACTTGCCTCTTCAGTAAATATCGGTGCGTTTAATCTAGGTAACGCAGTCGGTGCGGCAGCAGGTGCGGTAGTGCTCGATTTAGGTTTGGGTTATAACGCAGTATCATTTGCTGGTGCATTACTGGCTGGGTTAGGTTTGTTGTTAGTTTTATTTCAAATCAAACGCGAAAGCAGCTCTGCACAAAGTTTGCAGCAATGTTCAGACTAATAAAAAAAGCGCCTCATCTTAGGCGCTTTTTTTATCGCTTATTATTTTAAAATATCGGGCAATTTAGGTTGCTCATAAATCGGGTTCATTACTTCCCGCTTCATTTTAAGCAGCATCTGATATGGTTGCTGCTGAACAAACATATTTACAAAGCTTAAAGGAATTGAACCTGCTGGGTCAGCATAACCACTCGTGGTTACTTTAACTTTGTTATTCGCTAGTTTCTGGAATGTCCATTCACCTTCATAACGAGTTAAACGAACCACATCGGGCTGAATCGGATAATTACTATTAATCGCTGTGTTCTTAATCGTAATAGTGCCATTAGCGGCTTTACTCATTTTCCCTTTCACCACAACATCGCGGTCTTTTAGCGGAAAAGGAAAATCCAACACCATATATAACGTAAATTCGCCCTTCTTCTCATCCTGAGAAAGCATTTCAACTTTACCCATATAAGGCACCCACTGCGCTGCGCGATTTACATCTAAAATCACCGCCACCGCACGCTCAATGGGTACATCAAATGTTGTTTCAGCTTTGTACTGAAAGACAGGGTTATCAGCCTTCTGATAGGTCCACACTTTAATATGATTACGGTCAAGGCTGAGTTTCGCCTTGTCTGTAGAGGCAGCCCCTGCATAGAGGCTGCTTAAGCAAAGAAGAGTGGTCAAAGCAATTTGTTTTTTATTCATGTTCTGCTCTATCTTGTTTTTCTCGCCACATGTAAGACGTGTACAGATGGCTTACACCTGTACGTCGTTCAACCCTAAAACATCTTTCATGTCGTATTTACGCGCTTCACGACCTACAACCCATGCAGCAGCTCGTACTGCACCTGCAGCAAAGTTCATGCGGTTAGTGGCTTTGTGAGTCACTTCAACGCGCTCACCTTCACCAATAAACATAACAGTGTGTTCACCTACAATATCGCCACCACGGATGGTTTCAAAACCAATGGTTTGGCGGTCACGTGGCCCTGTATGCCCTTCACGACCATAAACAGCAACTTCTTTTAAGTTACGGCCTAAAGTATCAGCAATTGCTTCACCCATCATTAACGCTGTACCAGATGGTGCATCTACTTTATGACGGTGGTGAGCCTCAATCACTTCAATATCTACTGTATCGCCAAATACTTTAGCTGCAAGCTCAAGTAACTTGATTGATACATTTACGCCAACAGAGTAGTTCGCCGCATATACTACAGGTGTATGTGTTGCCGTTTCATCAAGCTCAGCTTTTTGTTCATCGGACATACCTGTTGTTCCAATCACCATGGCTACCCCAGCTTCACGGCATAGCTTTAAATGCTGAGCAGTTGCAACCGGTGCAGTAAAATCAATGATGACATCACAGTCTTTAAGAACTTCTGTCAAACTTCCTGAAACCTTTACCCCCACTGAGCCAATTCCTGCAAGTTCACCAGCATCAGTGCCGACCAAACTACTCTCTGGACGCTCTACTGCTGCAGCCAATTGATAACCTGCTTGTTGAACTGCCTGAATAAGTGTGCGACCCATACGGCCACCTGCACCCAAAATACCAATGCGTGGAGCTGCTGACATAATCCTTCCCAATCTTGTGTTTTACGTAATTGGCTTACTATATCAAAACTCTTTGCTCACAATAAAAAGTAAAAAATATTTTTTAAGATGAACCGAAATTTAATCAGTTTTCACAAAAGTTAAAGAATTGATCTGCACACTACGGACCCACGAATGAAAAAAAGATGACTATAAGGAGTTCAGCATGCATTCGAAAATTATGGGCTTAATAGCCGTTATGGGGATGATGAGTTCAGTAGCATTTGCAGAGCCTGCAATCCAACCAGGGGACACACTAGAAAGCTTATCCAAAGCACGCATTATCACGAATGTAAATGCGAAAGCGGCGATATCTACAGCTCAAACAAGCATAGCAAGCAATACTACTGCTGAAGTTAAAGTTGAAGATATTGACCCAATCATTGAAGAAAAAACCGCCGATGTAGAAACAGTAAAAGTAGCTGTAAAACCAGTAACTCAAGCTGCTGTAGTAGCTCCAGTTGCATCAAACGAACTTATTGTAAGTGTTGACGACATCGATGTTGCTCACCCTACAGAGTAGTCGGTAGTCATTTTCTTTTAAGCAGAATAAAAATAATAAGATGAATCAGCGCAATAAAAAGGCGGATATTTTTGAATATCCGCCTTCTTTTTAATTTACAATCTAATCAAGCATTAATCGAATAAACGATCAAAGAATGATTTTTTCTTTGGTGAAGAAGCACTGTCCTCGCCATCGAAAGATGCTTGTAATTCTTTGAGTAATTCACGTTGACGAGACGTTAAGTTGACTGGTGTTTCTATGACGATACGGCAAAGCAAATCACCCACCATGCTGCTACGTACAGGACGAACACCCTTACCACGTAAACGGAATAATTTACCTGTTTGAGTTCCCTCAGGAATCTTCAAGCTAACGCGACCTTCCAAAGTCGGGATTTCAATTTCTTTACCAAGTGCAGCATCAGCAATGCTTACTGGTACGTCCATATATAAATCGGCGCCATCACGTTGGAAAATTTCGTGTTCACGAACAACCACTTCAACGTATAAGTCACCCGCTTGACCATCACGGATAGCCTCGCCTTTACCACTTAAACGAACGCGGTCGCCATTGTCGACACCCGCTGGAATAGTAACTTCCAATGTTTGCTGGCGATCAGCTACACCTGAACCATGACATGCATGGCATGGGTTTTTAATAATTTTGCCTTGGCCACGACACGTGCCACAAGTTTGTTGTACAGAGAAGAAACCTTGCTGCATACGTACTTGTCCTGAACCATGACAAGTTTTACAGGTTTCTACATCTTTTGGATTTTGAGAGCCTTTACCATCACACACATCACATGGTGCCGGAGCAGTAAAGGTAATTGTTTTCTTAACACCTTTTACAGCTTCCTCAAGGGTAAGTTCCATGACATAGCGTAAGTCTGAACCGCGACGTTGGCGTTGCTGACGTCCGCCGCCACCAAACGCTCCACCAAAGATATCACCGAACTGGCTGAAAATATCTTCTGCACTGAAACCGCCAAAGCCACCACCAGCGCCACCAAAGCCGCCTTCAAATGCATTATGTCCCATACGGTCATACATGCTGCGCTTTTCGCTGTCGGATAAAATCTCATAAGCTTCAGAAGCTTCTTTAAACTTTTCTTCAGCCTCGGCATTGTCAGGGTTTCTGTCAGGATGATATTTCATCGCCAATTTACGATAGGCTTTTTTGATCTCATCATCACTTGCGGTTTTTGAAACGCCTAAAACCTCATAATAATCACGTTTAGCCATGTTTGGCGGTGCTCCTCACGGAAATTTTATCAATACTCTATTGCCGACTAAATGGGGGGCTTTAGCCGAATTTACAAGGGGAAAATGTTTAAAAAATAGATATATTAAAAAACTGCCTTATTTTTTAAATATTTAGACAAGCCTTTTAACCATGCATTTAATAAAAATAACCAAGCAATAGCACTAAAAACAACACCAGCAACTGTTGATGCCGTTACCCAAAGATTGCTGTTCCATGCAAAAAAGAAGAGAGGAATAAACCAAACAACAGCAAAAACTGACATGAAGAGGAATAGAATACCATTGCGCATAATCCAGAGCGCATGGGCATGAATCCAAACTTCAGCATTATCCACAACAGCTACTTTACGAGCGACCAGATAAGCAAAGGCCGCGAAAATAACCGTAAACAATGCAAGAAACATGAACGCATAAGAAATTACAATATAACGGCGATGCTGTTCGATATGGTCTTGCCCCATCTGTATTTCACCTCAATTCGCTGCAATATGCCTATTTTTTATGCAGCGAAGTAATCCTGTATTTTTTGTGTAAAGACAGGTGCTACTATATTGGAGTTTTCAATATTTCGCACCTTTATTCACAAAAAAATTATGTATTTTATGCGGTTTTTTTCACCTTAAACCACGCAGCATACAATGCAGGTAGGAAAAATAATGTCAGCATAGTCGCTACAATCAGTCCGCCCATAATTGCAACAGCCATTGGACCGAAGAAAATACTCCGCGAAAGTGGAATCATCGCTAACACAGCTGCTAAAGCTGTCAGAATAATTGGACGGAAACGACGTACTGTTGCATCAATAATCGCTTCCCATGTCGGATGCCCTGCTTGCCTATCTTGTTCAATCTGATCAATCAAAATGAGCGAGTTACGCATAATCATACCGGACAAGGCAATGGTTCCTAGCATGGCCACAAAACCAAATGGTTTATTAAACAGAAGTAAAAACAGAACAACACCGATTAAACCTAATGGTGCAGTCAAGAACACAATCGTTGCCCGAGACAGACTCTTAAGCTGAATCATCAGTAATGTCATCACAACCGCTAAAAACAGTGGCATACCGGCATTAACTGAACTTTGCCCACGTGCCGACTCTTCGACAGTTCCACCCACTTCAATCAGATAACCACTTGGTAATTCAGCGCGTAACTTGTCCATTGATTCGGCTAACTCACCCACAACAGTCGCTGGCTGCAATTTAGTACGAATATCTGCACGCACAGTAATCGTTGGTAAACGGTTACGATGCCAAATCAGGCCATCCTCAAACTTATATTCAATTTTCGCAATCTGGGCTAACGGTACTGTCGTTCCATTGGCTGTTGGGACCGCTAAACTTGCCAGTGAAGCGACTTCAACACGCTCAGCTTGATCACCACGTAAGCGGATCTCAATCAGTTCACGCTTTTCACGATACTGTTCAATCGCACTACCTGTAATTGAAGCGTTCAGGAAGCTCGCCAAATCCACACTAGAGACACCCATTTGTCGAGCACGGTCTTGATCAATCTGAATTGCAATAATCTTACTCGGCTCACCCCAGTCTAGATGCACATTGGTGGTATTTGGGTTTTCACTAATGACCTTAGCAACCTGCTGAGCCTCTTTACGTACCAAATTGAGATCTTCACCTGACACGCGATACTGCAATGGATAACCCACAGGCGGGCCATTTTCTAGTAATGACACACGAGTACGAACTTGTGGAAGCAACTGTTTAATTTGGGTTTCTAGCGAGCGACGAATTTCATCACGGTCATCAAGTGAAGTCGCTAAAACCACAAATTGTGCAAAGCTCGCTTGTGGCAATTGCTGGTCTAACGGTAAATAAAAACGCGGTGAACCTGTACCCACATAAGCCACATAGTTATCAATACCTTTTTGTTTAGACAGAAACTGTTCAACCTTTTTCACCGCTTGTTCTGTAGCGGTTAATGAAGCCCCTTCTTCAAGTTTTAAATCGACTAAAATCTCGGTACGGTTTGAAGGTGGGAAAAATTGCTGAGGAACCATTTTAAACATCAGCACAGAGAGCACGAATATCCCGACTGTTGTCGCAATTACAGTTTTACGATAGGTCACGCAAAACTCAACCATTTTCCTAAAACGTAAATAGAAACTAGATTGATAAGGATCATAATGATGGTCCTGTGAAATCTCGATAGTTTGTGGTTGCGGTTTTTTCGTTAATCTTGCCCATAAACGAACATACCAAGGTGCTTGATGTCCCGTCTTAGTAAAATCAGGCAGTAGTTTTTCACCCAAATAAGGCACAAATAAAACTGCGGCAACCCAAGACACCAATAAGGCAATGGTCACTACCTGAAAGATCGAACGCGTGTATTCACCTGTACTAGACTGTGCCGTAGCAATAGGTAAAAAGCCCGCCGCAGTAATGAGTGTCCCTGTCAGCATTGGAAAGGCCGTTGTTTTCCACGCAAATCCGGCGGCCTTAATTCGGCTATAGCCCTGCTCCATCTTAATTGCCATCATCTCGACTGCAATAATCGCGTCATCGACGAGTAAGCCTAAAGCTAAAATCAGAGCACCCAGAGAAATCTTATGTAGTCCGACATCGAATATATTCATGCCGGCAAAAGTCATTGCTAAAACCAAAGGAATGGAAAAAGCAACCACTAAACCTGTACGGAAACCTAAAGAGAAAAAGCTCACTAACAAAACAATAATGACTGCTTCAGCAAGTACTTTCACAAACTCATGAATACTGCGTTGCACAGCTACCGGTTGATCAGATACCTTCTGTAATTTCATACCTAAAGGCAAAGTCTTTTGCAGTTGGGCAAATTCCGTTTCCAGATTTTTACCCAAGGCAATAATGTCACCGCCCTTACGCATCGATACGGCGAGGCCAATACCATTTTCACCCATGAAACGCATACGAGGTTGAGCCGGTTGACTAAAACCGCGGTAAACATCAGCGACATCACCAAGTTGAATGGTTTTGTTGCCTACCAGTAAAGGCGTTTTCTTAATTTCATCAACGCTCTGTAAATGTCCACTTACACGAATTTGAATACGATCCGTACCAGTTTCAAAGAAACCAGCGCTTGCCATACTATTTTGCTTTTGTAGGGCTTCTTGAATTGCAGAAAGAGGAATACCGAGCTGAACTGCTTTAGTGTTTGAAATCTCAATCCAGATTTTTTGGTCTTGTAAGCCAACCAATTCGACTTTGCTAACGTCCTTGACACGTTGCAGCTGTAATTGCAAACGATCGGCATATTCTTTCAAAAGGGCATAGTCAAAGTCCTTGCCTGTCAGTACATAAATATTACCGAAAGTATCACCGAACTCATCATTGAAAAAAGGGCCTTGTACACCGCTTGGGAGTTCAGTGCGAATGTCATTGACCTTTTTACGAACGTTGTACCAAACATCAGGAATCTGTGCCGACTTCAATGAATCCTTGGCAAAGAAAGTAACCATAGACTCACCCGGGCGGGAGTAGGCCATAATCTTTTCATACTGCCCTGTGGTCATCAGTTCCTTTTCAATGCGATCAGTTACCAACGTTGAAACTTCTTTGGCAGTCGCTCCAGGCCAGTAGGTTTTGACGACCATCACTTTAAAGGTAAAAGGCGGATCTTCACTTTGTGATAGTTTTGAATAAGAGATTGCACCGATAATGCCAAGCAACAGCATGAAATAAAGGACAATGCCTTTATTATTCAGTGCCCATTCCGAGAGATTGAATTTCATGGCTTCGTTGCCCCCTGAATTTTCACCGCACGGTTTTCACGGTCAATCGGATGAATCTTCTGCTTATCGCGTAGCAAATGAACCCCACCAATCACAACCCAATCATTTGGTGTTAAACCAGTTAACACGGGCACACTATCTCTGCCATATGCCCCAACTGTTACAGGTACTTTACGTAAAGTTTGGTTGGCATTGACTACCCATACATAAGCTTGATTATCTGTAGCTGAAACACTCGAAAGTGGCACACTCATGACATTAGTTTGAGTCGAGCTAAAAAATACGCGAGCACTTTGTCCAAGCTGAATAGCAGATTGGCCTTCTTTGAGAGCTACCTTAACTGTAAAGGTACGAGACTGATCAGCCGCAGGAGAAACTTCGCGTACATACCCGGCAAATTTTTCATTCGGTTTAGACCACAAAGTAATCCAAGCCGCTTGACCAATTTTAATCTCGGCAACCGCTTGTTCAGGTACGCCGATGACTACTTCACGCTCACCATCAATCGCCAATTGATAAGCTGCTTGACCTGCTGAAACGACTTGTCCAATTTCAATATTACGTGCTGTAATCACCCCGTTTTTATTAGAAATGAGTTGGTTATAACCAGTTTGGTTTGCAGAAACTTCATAGTTAGAGCGGGCTTGTTGTAACGCTGCTTGAGCCGCGTCGTACTGATTTTTGACCGTATCAAATTGTGAACGGCTTACTGCATTAACAGGTAATAATTGTTGAAAACGTTTAAGTTCATCTGATGCTGTTTTCGCTGCTGCCTGTGCATTTTGTAATTGAGCTTTGGCAGCATTTAATTGTAGCTGAGCATCTGCTACATCGAGCTTTGCTAATACTTGTCCAACTTTAACTCGGTCGCCGACATCGACATAGCGAGCCGTAACTTGTCCACCCACCCGAAATGCCAAGGCAGTTTGTTGTCGAGCCTGTACATCTCCTGCATAGCTTTTTAATTCGTTTAGTGTGGTCGAAGGCTGCGTCACCATCACATAGGGTATTTCTTCTGTTTTGGGAGCCTCTTTACTACACCCCATTAATGTGACCGTGCAAACAATCACCATACTCATGATGAGAGGTTTTAACAGATTCATATCTTATCGCTCTTATTCAAACTGATTTTTTAAGGCACAATATGTTTGCATCATAGTTTGTTTGTTTTTTAATTAATATACCCATGGGTACATTAATTAAAGAAAAACTTATAAATATCTATTTTTTTAAACTTTTATTCGAGGGTTTTGTGCAAACAGTTAATCAAAGTGGTCGTCCTAAAGATCTGGAAAAGCGTGCTCGTATCCTACAAGCCGCTAAAGCTATTTTTTTAAAATCTGGTTATCACGGTACCAGCATGAACCAGATTGCACAGGAAGCCGGAGTTACTAAACTTACGGTTTATAACCACTTTCAAGACAAAGCAAACCTGTTTATCTGCGCGATTACCGAAACTTGCGAAGAGACTCTAGGCACTAAACCATTTGAATTAGATGCATCGGCAGATTTTTATCAAACACTGTATATGGTGTGTTCACGTGCCTTACAAATTATTTATTCACCTGAAGCATTAAAGCTTGAACATGTGTTATTTGAACTCGCAGCAGAACAAAGCCCTTTAGCTGAACAATTTTTCACGGCATCCCATACCCGACTTCAAAATCTGTTAGCCGCGTTCTTCCAAAAAGCAGCTGAGCTAGGTTTTATTCAGGCCGATGATCCCGTTTATCAAACAGAGCTTCTTTTAACGTTGTTGCTTGGTGTACGTCACCATAAAGTTCTACTTAGGATTATTGCTGTACCGAATGCGCAAGAGTTAGACCAGATTATTCAAGATGCAATTCATTTATTCCTGCTTAAATATCGGAATTAAACCAAAGTCCGATTGCCAAAAGTTGCACTGAGTGCATGTCATCTTTTAAGTCGCTATAAGCGAATTAAATGTGATTTTTTAAGCAAAAATTCACATTTTCTTACGCTCAAAGCTTGGAATGTTTGTTAATCGCGCTATATTCGATAAGAATAAGAACAGGAGAAAAATAGCATGGTTCAGCAAATCGATGCGCCACTGCGTGAGGATGTCCGCTTACTTGGCAATTTGTTAGGTGAAACCCTAAAACAACATGCAGGACAGGAACTGTTTAATCAGATCGAGCAAATCCGTGCACTTGCCAAAGGTGCACGTGATGGTCAAGCTGAAGCCGAAAAGCAATTAGAACAATTATTTTTAGAACTGCCCGATGAAGAGCTATTACCTCTCACCCGCGCTTTTTCTCACTTCCTCAATTTTGCCAATATTGCCGAGCAATACCATGTCGTGCGTAGCCGCAGACAGGCAGAATTTGATTCGGAGGCTAATTCTCCAAATCCACTTGTTCACTTATTTCAAAAATTTAAAGATAAAAGTATTTCGACAGAAAAACTATTTCAGCAAATTTGTGATTTAAATATTGAACTGGTACTTACGGCGCACCCAACCGAAGTCAGCCGTCGTACCCTCATTCAAAAATATGATGATATCAACGCTTGTCTTTCACAGCTTGATCAGCAAAAGCTTACTCCACGTGAACGCCAAAATGCTCTTGCCAACTTAAAACAACAAATTAGTTCGGCTTGGCAAACAGATGAAATTCGTCAGCACCGCCCGACTCCTGTCGATGAGGCAAAATGGGGCTTTGCAACCATTGAGCAAACGCTTTGGAATGCCGTACCTAAATTCATTCGTGAATTAAATGAATTAGTTCAAGACAATTGCCAACAAAACTTACCACTCAATATTGCACCAGTGCGCTTTGCTTCTTGGATGGGTGGAGACCGTGATGGTAACCCGAACGTTACTCATCAAATCACTCAAGAAGTGTTGTGGTTATCACGCTGGCAAGCTGCCGACCTTTATCTGAGAGATATTGAAAACTTACGTTGGGAACTTTCAATTCAGACGTGTTCCGAAGAAATGATTCAAGCGATTGGTAGCCAACATGCAGAACCTTATCGTGAGTATTTACGTGCTACACGCGAACGCTTAAAAGCAACTCGTCACTGGTTAGCGCAGCGTCTACAAGGTTTAGAAGCAGATGACAGCAATGTCATTAAAAGCAAAGATGAGCTGTTACAACCATTATTGCTGTGCTATCGCTCTTTAATTGACAGTAATCTTCCAGAAATTGCGAATGGTCAACTTCTCGACTTTATCTACCGTGTGAACTGTTTTGGTATTGAATTACTTAAACTTGATATTCGCCAAGAATCAGGTCGCCATCGCCAAGCCATTTCAGCCATTACCGAATATTTAGGTTTAGGTAATTTTGAGTCATGGACTGAACAGGCCCGCCAAAACTTCCTCATTCAGGAACTCCAAAGTAAACGCCCACTTTTACCGAAATATATTAATGAACCAGAAGGTAGTTTAATTGGCCACCCAGATGTCCAAGAAGTATTTGCAACCATGCGTACTTTGGCAGACCAACCGCCTGAGTCGTTAGGGGCTTATATTATTTCGATGGCTGAATATCCAAGTGATGTTTTGGCGGTATTGTTATTGCAAAAAGAAGCAGGTATTCAGCATCCTTTACGTGTGGTGCCTCTGTTTGAAACTCTAAAAGATTTAGATGGCGCTGCAACTACCATGAATACGCTGTTCAATATGCATTGGTATAAACAGCACATTCAGGGTAAACACGAAGTCATGATCGGTTACTCCGACTCTGCAAAAGATGCTGGCTTTATGTCTGCCAACTGGGCGCAATATCGTGCTCAAGAAGAGCTGACTGCAATTGCTCAAACACACGGCGTACAGTTAACGCTATTCCACGGTCGTGGCGGCTCAATTAGCCGTGGTGGTGCCCCAACCCAACAGGCACTGTTCTCACAGCCACCAGGTTCAATCTCTGGCGCAATTCGTGTGACAGAACAAGGTGAAATGATCCGCTTCAAATTCGGTCTAGAAGGTATTGCAATGCAAAACCTTGAAATCTATACCGCAGCAACACTTGAAGCGACATTGTTACCACCACCAGAGCCTAAAACCGAATGGCGTGAACTCATGAACCGTATGACAGATCATTCTGTGAAGGTTTATCGTCAAACAGTTCGTGAAAACCCACATTTTGTGAAGTACTTACGTACTGTCACACCTGAGCTTGAGTTACAAATGTTGCCGTTAGGCTCGCGTCCAGCAAAACGTAAAGTGAGTGGCGGCATCGAGTCTTTACGTGCGATCCCATGGGTATTTGCTTGGACACAAATTCGTTTGATGTTGCCTGCATGGTTAGGTACTGGCGCTGCCATTAATGAAGTAATTGCCGATCAGCAAAAAGCAACACTTGATGAAATGCTCCAGCAATGGCCTTATTTCCAAACGCTCATTGATATGCTGGAAATGGTATTGTCTAAAGCCGATGCCAACATTGCACTCTACTACGAGTCCCATTTAACTGAAGATGAAGATTTAAAAGTATTGGGCAACCAGTTACGCCAACGACTAAAAGATGCTGTACAAACTTTATTAACTCTAAAAGATGAGTCAAAACTTCTTAGCAATAATGATGTTCTTGATCAATCTATGCAGGTTCGTAAACCATACTTACTTCCTTTGCATCTTCTACAGGCTGAACTCATGAAACGCCGCCGCGATTACCTAGCGGAGCGTCAGGCAGAGAATACCCCTGTTGACCATGCCCTGATGGTCAGTATTGCGGGTATTGCTGCTGGTTTACGCAATACGGGTTAAGCTTTTTTACCAATCGTTTGACAAAGCAGCACATCACCGATGTGCTGCTTTTTACTTGCAAAGTTCCTCATTTTTCATAAATTTTCCCCGATTTTTTATTTTTTTAAAAAATTTTTTAAAATCATAAAATTAAGCTTTATTATAAAAAAATAACTAATTCCGCATATTTAGAATTATTAAGATTATACCAATCGTTAAAAAATAATTACTTTTCTCCCATATACTTCTCTCTAGAGATTAAATGCTTTCCCAAGAAAGGGTATGATTGCACCAATTAAAGAATAATGAGCTTATTTTATGTCCAACTGGTTTCCAAAATGGCAGCCTTACCAAGGTGATGTTGACCATCGACCGGTCTCTACCAATGAATATCTCCCACCAGTTCAAAGTGCCGTTTTAGGTATCCAACATGCATTTGCCATGTTTGGAGCTACTGTTTTAGCGCCGCTACTCATGGGTTTTAATCCTAACCTTGCTATTTTAATGTCCGGTATCTGTACCATCCTGTTTTTCTTAATTACAGGTGGTCGTGTTCCAAGTTACTTAGGATCAAGTTTTGCCTTTATTGGTGTGGTTGCAGCAGCGACTGGGCACATTACAGGTTCGGGTGCCAATCCAAACCTGTCTATGGCTTTAGGTGGAATCGTAGCGTGTGGTATTTTTTACGCACTCATCGGTTTTATTGTCATGCTTACGGGTACGCGCTGGATTGAAAAACTCATGCCGCCTGTGGTGACTGGCGCAATTGTGATGATTATTGGTCTAAACCTTGCACCTGTTACCATTAAAGGCGTTGCAGGCCAACCATTTGAAATGTGGATGGCATTAATTACTGTGCTTTGTATGGGCAGTATTGCAGTCTTTACACGTGGCCTACTACAACGTCTACTTCTATTAATTGGTTTAATCTTGGCTTATGCAATTTATGCCATCACGACCAATGGTTTAGGTTTAGGTAAACCAATCGATTTTAGCCAGATCTCTCAAGCTGCATGGTTCGGTATCCCAAGCTTTTCACATCCTACTTTTGATACTAAAGCTATGCTAATTATTGCGCCAGTTGCGCTTATTTTAGTAGCAGAGAACTTAGGCCATATTAAAGCTGTTGGTGCCATGACTGGCGAAAACCTAACACCACAATTAGGCAAAGCATTTGTTGCAGATGGTTTGGCTACAACGCTTTCTGGTAGTGTCGGCGCGCCGGGGATGACTACTTACGGTGAAAACATTGGTGTGATGGCAGTCACTCGTGTGTACTCAACCATTGTTTTTGTGATTGCAGGCGTCTTTGCAATTTTCTTAGGTCTATCTCCAAAATTTGGTGCTGTCATTAGCACTATTCCAAGCGCAGTTTTGACAGGTGCATCTATTGTCGTATTTGGTTTAATTACCATTGCCGGTGCAAAAATCTGGATCGAAAACAAAGTTGATTTTTCTAATAATAAAAATCTGATTGTTGCTTCAGTCACGATTATTTTAGGTGCCGGTAACTTTGAATTATTGTTCGGTAATTTCAATTTAGGCGGTATTGGTACCGCAACATTTGCGGCCATTATTCTAAATTGGTTGTTCAGTTTAAAAGATAAAACTTAAATTCAAAAAGGCAGCGTAAGCTGCCTTTTTTCATTCCGATTTAGTATGATGATTTTTTGCGCTTCAATACGTTCCTATCATGCGTTTTGATTTTTTTGATTTACAGCTGGTCCTTCATATTGTCTCGACTGGTAGCCTCACCAAAGGTGCTGACCGCTCTGCGATTTCACTTCAGGCGGCGAGTGAGCGTATAAAAAAACTCGAACAGTATTTTGAAACACCTTTATTTATTCGCCAAACTACAGGCGTAGAGCTCACCACAGCGGGACATGCTTTTGTAGAACATGCTCGTCAGCTTTTAGCACAAAAAGATCAACTCGAACAAGAAATGCAGCGCTTTAAGTCTTCTACAATAGAGCCATTAACGCTTTGGTGTAACTCTTCAGCTCAAAGCGAATATTTGCCTCCGTTATTACCGCAATATTTAGTGCTTCATCCTGAAATGAATATCGATTTGCACGAAGCAGAAAGCTCAGAAATTGTAGATGCATTAACCCAAGGAATTGCGAGCCTTGGCTTGGTCTCAAGCTTTTTTGATACCCGACATTTGCAAACGAAAGAATTTGCGAGTGATCCTTTAGTTTTGATTTGTCCTGCTACACATGAGTTAGCTCAATATCAAAAGCTAAATTTGGTAGAGGCTTTAAGCTATGGTTTTATTGGCCTTAAAGCCCATCACTCTTTGCAACAGTCCATTGAAACTCAAGCGAAATTATTAGGCTTTAACATACAGTACCGTTTGCGCTTACCTAACTTTAGCGCAATTGCTGAAGTCGTTGCCAAAGGCGTGGGTATTGCGATTATGCCTGCCCGTGCGGCGCAGCGCCTCCAATCGGACTATGATTTCCACTCCATTCAATTACTCGGCGCATGGGCAAACCGAAAACTACTTTTGGCAACACAAAATTTCAGCCAGTTGCCTAGCAGTTATAAGCAATTTGCAGATTTTCTATTAGAGCATCGCCCTTAGAAATTTGGTTTAGTGCAAAATCATATAAAGCCCTAACGACACCAACCCTATAAAAAAGATACGTCGAAATAACTGCTCATTGAGTCGATAACGAATTTTTTTACCGATCCACATTCCAATGAGTGCAGCCAACAGCGCAGCTAAAGATAAACGATAGTCCAGTGTTACTCCCGACATCGGGTTATGGTGTAAAAAGACTGCAAGGCAAATGGTAGAAACCGTAAACGTTAATCCCAAAGCCTGAACCAGCTCGTCACGTTTTAAATGTAAAGACTGTAAGTAAGGCACGATAGGAATAATAATGACGCCTGTGGCTACGGTGACTGCCCCACCAATATATCCAATAATCGGCGATAACCAGCGCTCATGTTTCCCTAAGTGTGGAAGCTTTTTGACACACAGTCCATAAAGCCCATATAAAGCCAACATACAGCCCAATAAAATCTCACTACTATGCCCATGGCTTTGACTTAAAGTCGGTAAAAAGCTCCATATTGAACCAACCACAATGCCTACGAGTAAGGTCCAGAAACGGCGAATAAAAGCCCAAACATGCCCCTCAGCAAAAAGCTGCCAAACATTGGTGACCATTGAAGGAACAATTAAAAGAGATGCAGCCTGAAAAGGGCTCATTGCGATGGTGAGTAAGCCCATTGATACTGCGGGCAAACCTAGGCCAATCATGCCTTTGATCATGCCAGCAAAGGCGAACACCATCATAATAATTGCTAAAAAAGTCACTGTTTATCTCCGATTCCCTACATGGTTATGCTACGGAAAAAACAGGTTTTGCCCTATTCTTGTTTTTAGGAGTAGGCCTCAATTAGAGGTTGAGGCCGTTTTGTATTTTTCTTCTAAAACATTACTAAAAATACTTTCAATCATCCAAACTCGGTACAAGCTATTAAATACATAACTTTGCCCATCAATACGTAACTCTAAAACAGGCAAATCAGGCTGATGCTTGTCTTTGCAAAGTGCATCATTTTGTTCCAAGAGAGAAGGGACATCCTGTTCAGTTAAGTGCTCAATGCCGAGTTGCTGTTGTAACTCTTGAAAATGCCTCTGGAAAGATAGGTCTTTTCCTTTGGTCCAAACTGCCTGCAAAATCGTAAAAATTGCATCGAGTTGCTGACTTTCTGGCACACTATAGAAAAGCTTTGCCATCTCAAGCGTACTTTCTTCTGTAGGACGACAAAACGGTGTAAAAGCCACCTCAGTACGTTTAGAAACACGGGTTGCCAAGCTCCAGTCAAACCAGTCTCTGCCTTGGTAACTAAGCGGATAAACTTTTAACTGAATATCATAATAGTCTGCGAGTTCTTCTTTAATATATGCGAGAAGTAACCAGCTCATTGGATCTTCTAAAGCAATAAATACATCAAGCTCAGGATGAAGAGCCTGAATTTCATTGAGTGCTTCAGCATCATTAATCAAATGTTCACGCCATTCGATATGATTAATTAAAAAAATCGGAATACCTGTCAGTAACTTTTGTTGTTTTAAACGACGGGTTAGACGTAATAAATCATCCACTGCGTGATATTTACGTCCACCAAATTCAAAGTACGCAGCCTGTACAGGCTCATCTGTAAAAATACGTTCTGGGAAGTGCTGTGGCATCTGATGCTTCACCGCCATGGCATGTAAAGTACGTAACTTTCCATATTGCTGTTGCCAAAGCATGTGAAAGATATCTTCAAGTAAATGGAAGAAGTTCTGACCTTGTAATGGAGTTCTTTTTAGTATGACAGTGGCTTGTTTTAAAGCTTCTTGGCTTGGGATTTCTGGGAACTCATCAAAAGCAAAACGATGCTGATTTGCTAAAATCTTGGCATCATTTAAACAATAATTCTGCCATTCCTCATGCGTCATGCTGTTTGGAGGTTCAGAAGCGGTATGAGAAATAATAATTTTTAAAGGTTTAAGCTCATCACTTAAAATTTCATCTAGCTGAGACAATTGCTGAACAGCCAGATAGCTATACACATCATCAAGTCGTAAATAAATACTTAAACCATTTTCCGTGGGTAACACCGCTTGACGAGAAGGTTTTTGGTAAAACCAGCTCGATCGGATAGGGTCAAACCAACGGCGTAGCAGTGACATGAGTAGTGCCTCTAAAAAATAAATCCTAAGCGAGATCAAAAGTTATTTGATCATAGTGCAAGGTTAAACAGTAGTCGAGATAGAAAAATGACTACCTAAGTTCGCGCAGAAAATATGTCATGTTATTTCGCGAGTTTCTGCGTAGGTGAAGATTTTATCACCATTTTATGGCAAACCCATAGAATGATCTGAAAACACCTTTTTCTACAAGCGGATTTTTTTTACCAGACATAAAAAATGCACCCATAACATGATAGCAATTCATCGTGTTAATGGGTGCATGTTTCCTACTCAATTATTAAAATTGAATATTTTATAGAACACGTACAGCTCCTTTTGCCGCACTTGTTGTATGCATTGCATAAACTTTTAACGCTTTTGATACTTTACGTTTACGTTCTTCTTTCGGATGCCAGCCTTTCGCTTCCTGAACTGTACGGCGGTGCGCCATAGTCGCATCATCAACGTTCAAGTGAATCGTGCGATTTGGAATATCAATTTCGATGGTATCACCATCTTCAACCAAACCAATTGCACCGCCTTCCGCAGCTTCCGGCGAAACGTGTCCAATTGAAAGACCCGATGAACCACCAGAGAAACGACCATCTGTCACCAATGCACAGTCTTTTCCTAAACCTTTCGATTTAAGATAGCTGGTTGGGTAAAGCATTTCTTGCATACCCGGACCACCACGTGGACCTTCGTAACGAATTACAACAACGTCACCAGCTTTAATTTCATGACCCAAAATTGCATCTACAGCGGCATCTTGGCTTTCAAATACGCGTGCTGTACCCGTAAATTTCAGGATCGATTCATCTACACCCGCAGTTTTCACGATACAACCATCAAGCGCGATGTTGCCGTATAGAACTGCTAAACCCCCATCTTTAGAGAATGCATGCTCTGCATTACGAATCACGCCTTTTTCACGATCGCCATCTAAAGTTGAGTAGTAACGATTTTGTGAGAAAGCAACTTGAGTTGGTACGCCACCCGGAGATGAACGATAGAACTCATAAACATCTGCATCTTCAGTACGAATAATGTCCCACTTATCTAATGCATCTTTTAAAGTTTTCTCATGTACAGTCGGTACAGATACATCAAGTAAATTCGCACGATCAAGCTCACCTAAGATCGCCATAATGCCACCCGCACGGTGAACATCTTCCATATGAACATCTTGTTTTGCAGGTGCTACTTTTGAAAGTACAGGAACTCGACGTGATAATTCGTCGATGTCATCCATGGTAAAATCAACTTCAGCTTCACTTGCCGCAGCCAATAAATGTAGAACTGTATTGGTTGAACCACCCATTGCAATATCAAGGGTCATCGCATTTTTAAATGCAGCCTTAGTTGCAATTGAACGAGGTAAAATACTTGCATCTTCTTGTTCGTAATAGCGCTTAGCCAATTCAACAATAAGCTGACCTGCTTTTAAGAATAATTTTTTACGGTTTGCATGCGTCGCAACAATCGAACCATTACCCGGTAAAGATAAGCCTAAAGCTTCGGTTAAACAGTTCATTGAGTTTGCAGTGAACATACCTGAACATGAACCACAGGTTGGACATGCTGAACGTTCAAATTCTGCAACTTCTTCGTCTGTATAACTTTCATCAGCCGCAACAACCATGGCATCAACAAGGTCAATCGCTTTTTCATTACCGCGGAATTTAACCTTACCTGCTTCCATTGGTCCGCCAGACACAAAAACTACTGGAATATTTAGGCGCATCGCAGCCATCAACATTCCCGGTGTAATTTTGTCACAGTTAGAAATACACACCATGGCGTCTGCACAGTGTGCATTCACCATGTATTCAACCGAGTCTGCAATCAAATCACGTGAAGGTAATGAATAAAGCATGCCGTCATGCCCCATTGCGATACCGTCGTCTACTGCAATTGTATTGAACTCTTTAGCAACACCACCTGCTGCCTGAATTTCTGCTGCGACAAGCTGCCCTAGATCTTTTAGATGGACATGGCCCGGAACAAATTGAGTAAATGAATTGACCACCGCAATAATCGGTTTGCCGAAATCTTCATCTTTCATTCCTGTTGCACGCCATAAGCCACGTGCGCCAGCCATATTTCTTCCGTGTGTCGATGTTTTTGAACGATAGTCAGGCATTTGTGTTTCCAACAAGTTGTGCTTGAGCGGAATTTCTTCCACTCTGGCTGAATGATACTGATATAGCGTTAGATCAGTCGGAATATTGACTCATCATCATAATTTGATCATTCTCCATTCTATAGAAGCAAATAATATAGGGAAAGCCAATAACGATAATACTCAGTCAATATTTAGCAAAACTTACATGAATAATTTTTTATTTTTTTATAACCTTTTTTTATCAATAAAATTTTTTCAATAATTTTTTGTTCACTATTAAAAAACTAAAACGCTCGATCGCTATGAGTTTAGGGCTTCAAACGTTTTTCACGTATACTACCCATAAACTCTTTTTGGATTGCATTTGTGAAAATTATTTTTGCTGGCACCCCCGAATTTGCTGCAATAGCATTGGCAGCTTTATTAAAAACTTCCCATGAAATTATCGCGGTTTATACTCAGCCAGATCGTAAATCGGGTCGTGGACAAAAACTAACGCCATCACCTGTAAAACAGCTTGCACTTGAACATGATATTCCTGTTTATCAACCACTCCACTTCAAAGCTTCAACTGAAGAAGGCTTGGCTGCTCAACAAGAACTTGCTGCTTTAGGCGCTGATGTGATGGTGGTTGCAGCCTATGGTTTAATTCTTCCACAAGCTGTGCTCGATACACCTAAATATGGTTGCTTAAATATTCACGGTTCATTATTACCACGCTGGCGTGGAGCAGCGCCCATTCAACGCGCGATTGCAACAGGTGACGACGAAACTGGTATCACCATCATGCAAATGGCTGCTGGTTTAGATACAGGCGATATGATGTATAAAACCTATTGCCCAATCACTGTCGAAGATACTTCTGCGACTTTACATGACAAACTTGCAGATCAAGGTGCAACAGCAATTTGTGCGGTACTTGAGTCAGAAGAAACACTACAAAAATATTTGGCAGAACGCGAAGTTCAAGACGAAAGCTTAACGGTCTATGCTCATAAACTCGTAAAGTCAGAAGCTCGTATTGATTGGTCAATAGATGCTGTTCAAATTGACCGAAATATCCGTGCATTTAACCCTTGGCCAGTCGCTTTTGTTCAGCTTGATGAAAACAATGCACTGCGTGTCTGGAACTCAACAGTTTCTAGTCAAAGCAAAGCAGATGCCCAAGCTGGTGAAATTATTGCAATTGATAAACAAGGCGTGCATGTTGCTTGCGGTGAAAATACATTTGTTTGTTTGACGAGTGTACAGTGGCCGGGTGGTAAAGCATTAAATGCTCAGCAAATTGCACAAACTCAAAAACTTCACGTAGGACAGATTCTGCCATGAGTCAGGTTAATTCAAATTCATCACGTTTTAACCTACGTGCTCAAGTCGTCCAGACGTTATTAAAAGTTCAGCAAGGACAATCACTTGCTAGTATTTTAAATACACAGCTCAATCAAGTGGCAGAGCGTGACCGTGCTTTATTCCATGAGCTTGTATTAGGTACATTGCGTCAATGGTTTGCCCTTAAATCAATTAGCTTACCTCTACTCAGTAAGCCTTTAAATAATGAGACAGTAGAAACCTGCCTATACGTTGGTCTTTATCAAGTTTTATGTACGCGTATTGCAGCACATGCTGCCATTTCGGAAACAGTAGATGCGACCAAACAACTTGGATTCCCTGCACTCAGTGGCATTGTAAATGCTATTTTACGCCGAGCTACTCGTGAAACTGATGATTTTCAGCAAGGTTTACAGCAAGCGCATGGCTTACCAAGTTGGCTCTTTAAGCGACTAAAAAAAGATTGGGGTGAACAAACCGAAGCACTCTGCCAATCGCTAAAACAAGTTGCACCTTTAACTTTACGAGTGAACCAGCGACACATTGGTCGAGATGCTTATTTAGCAAAACTACAAAGTCTAGATATTCAGGCACGTGCATGTGCTCTGTCTGAAGCAGGTATTGTTCTTGAGCAATCTGTACAAATTACCCAGCTGCCTGGTTTTGAAGATGGATGGTTTTCTGTACAAGATGAACATGCACAGCTATGTGCAACTCTATTGCCTGATTTAAACAATAAAACAGTGATTGATGCTTGTGCTGCTCCGGGTGGTAAAACAGCTCACTTGCTAGAAAAATTTAAACCAGCACAGTTAATCGCGATTGATCAGGACGCGAGTCGTTTAGTCCGCGTGACTGAAAACTTAAACCGACTAGCACTAGATCAAAGCCATACTGAAATTCTGGCTGCCGATGCAACCGAGTGGACTCCGACTGAACCAGTAGATTGTATCGTGCTTGATGCACCTTGTTCTGCGACAGGTGTCATTCGACGTCACCCTGACATACGCCTATTACGTCAATCTACCGATATAGCGCAAACCATTGAGCTACAAAAGCAGATTTTGGAACACATGTGGCAACAACTTAAAGTTGGTGGCACATTGCTCTACATCACTTGTTCAATTTTAAAAGCTGAAAATGAACAACAGATGATCAACTTCTTTGCAGAACATACCGATGCAAAAGAAGTGAAAATCGAAGCAGCTTGGGGAATTGAACAAACTCATGGCAAACAATTGTTGCCACAAGCTCAATCTGGTGATGGATTTTATTATTGTAAAATCCAAAAAATCGCATAAAAAAAGCAGGCTTAAAAGCCTGCTTTTTTCTAGACCAATATCAAAGTGTGTGCTGGTCTTTTACTTCTTCTAAAACTTCATCTAACTCTTCAGGATGCTTAGATAAATGTAAGATGGATAAAGCCAGCCCACCCCACACAAACACCATTGAAATGATCATCATCACGATTGCCGAAGTATTCATTCCTTTATCCTCCTAGCGATCTTTCATTTTGCTTAACACGATAGCAACGACTGCACAGAAAATTACACTGCCCCAGCCAAAGATACCCTGTAAGCTCATACTATAAGTATCATAGCCATTTTTGATCAAATTAAAAAAAGTCATAGAAAGTGTTGTTAATAAGATTAAAGAGGTAATAACAGTTAAAGTGAAGTCCCAACCTTTACCTAATTGAATAGTTGAAATTCGGTTTACATGGTCACGAAGCTCTTTAAGTGCTGAACGTTTAAACCAAGCTACACTAATAATTGAGATCAATGCACCACCAATAATCCCAATGTTATTAATAAAGTGGTCAACAATATCAACAAGCTTAATAGCATTTACACTTGAGAATAAAATAATTGATACAAGCGCACTACCACCACCGATAATGGTTACAGCTTTCTTACGTCCCCACTTCAACTTATCTTGCATCGCTGCAATAGGTACTTCTAAAATACTGACCATTGAAGAAATACCAGCTACAAATAATGAAGAGAAAAACAAAAGACCAAATAGGTCAGCACCAGAACCTAAACTTGAAATAATTTTAGGGAAAGCAATAAATGCGAGTCCAATACCACCACTTACAACATCTTTAACTTCAGTACCTGCTGCATGTGCCATAAAACCAAGCGCAGCAAAAATACCAATACCCGCTAAAATCTCTGTTGATGCATTGGCAAAACCAACAATAAGACCAGAACCTGTCAAATTGGTTTTTGGTTTTAAATAAGATGCATAGGTCACCATGATCCCGAAACCAACAGAAAGTGAAAAGAAGGTATGACCGTAAGCAGCTAACCAAACTTTATAGTCCATCATGGCAGACCAGTTTGGGGTAAAGAATGCATTTAAACCTTGTGCTGCACCAGGTAAACGCAATGACTGAATCACTAAAATAGTAAATAAAACAAATAACAAAGGCATGAAAATCTTATTCGATAATTCAACACCTTTTTTCACTCCACCATATAAAATGATTAAAGTCAGCGCCCAAATTCCTACAATTGGCCAAAATAGATGACTTACAAACTGCAAATCAAAGCCTGTTGCTTTTGAGGTCTGTAAGTAAGTATTGAAGAAGAAGCCTTCTGGGTCACTTCCCCACATTTGACCAATAGAGAAATAAATATAACTGCCAGCCCAAGTCAGTACACTTGCGTAGTACAAACCGATGATGATACAAACACAAACCTGCCACCATCCTAAAGTTTCTCCACCCTTAAACAAAGCTCTATAGGCTTTAGGTGGTGAACCTGTACTACGATGACCTACCGCATAATCTAAAAATAGTAACGGTAAACCAGCAGTAATGAGTGCAAGTAAGTAAGGAATAAGAAACGCACCACCACCATTTTCATATGCAACGTATGGAAAGCGCCAAATATTACCTAAGCCTACAGCCGAACCAACGGCTGCAATAATAAAACCAGATCGTGACGTCCAGTTTTCACGAGAATCTGTCATAGAACACCTAATGTTAAGAGATTACTTATTTTTACTGCTATTGTTGATTGTTATTCCGCATGCAAAAAAAGAACCAAAAAATACTTTTGTGTTTGTAGAAAATAAAATGAACCTTTTGAGTATTTTTCTTCCCTAAACAAACAAGCAAAAATAGAAAATTCTTCCTTAAAGATTTTTGTCCATTTTTTGCCCCTATATAGCTGAACAATACCTGTTTTTATTTCTTTTTACTGTAATTTCCATCTGAAATTTTACGTTTTTTTAGAAATTTTGATCTAGTCTGATCATTTTTTAACTGATATTAGTATTTTAAGACATATTATTGTGCTGCTATATACAATGATATTTTCTACCATTTAAATTCTTTTAGATTTCACAAAGTGGATATATCAACTAATTTTTCTCATAATAATGAGCAAAACATCATTTTCTGTTTTCACAAAATTTATACTAAGTTCTATAAAATAATTTTCACAACAAAATACATATTTTTATATAAAAATCAAAAACATATAATATTTTAAAAAATTAAAACTTTATTAGCTTTTTATACACTATTTTTCATCAATGCATAACTACCCAGATATCTATATCATGCTCTCAAAGATTTCTTTTACTTAGGATATGATGATGAAGATATTAAAAATGTCTTTTCTAGCACTCGGGATGAGTCTTAGTGGATTTGCTCAAGCGGATTTTATAGGGGTTAAAGGAGACGTGAGTTACTGGTTTTACGATGGTAAAGCAAACATGTCTTCACAATTACCAGATGACCAAGATTTAGATCGAAAAGGTAGTGCTCAACTATCATTAGCTTTTGAGCACCCGATTCCATTTATTCCAAATGCAAAAATTCGCTATGTAAATCTAGATACGCAAACTAAGTCAGAAACCTTAGGCCAAGCTAACTATAAAATTAATTTAGATCATAGCGATTTTATTCTTTATTACGAGTTACTTGATAATATCGTGAGTGTAGATGCTGGTCTTGGTGCAACTGTATTAAATGGTGATATCACTGCTTATACTGGCAAACGTGTGGATATAGATAAAACATATCCTATCGCTTATTTGTCAGGCGAAGTAAAACTTCCATTCACAGGTTTAAGTGCTAAAGGCGAAGCAACCTATACAAACTTTAATGATGCAAAAATTACTGATGCATTAGCAGAGGTAAAGTATAAATTCATCGATAATTTAGCAGTTGATTTAGGACTGAAGGCAGGCTACCGCGTACTCAATATTGACTTAGATGATTATGATAATAATGACCTAAAATTTGAGTTTAAAGGTCCTTATGTTGGTTTAGAAGCACATTTTTAAATCAGACTTTCAGATATAAAAAAGAACTCTATATGAGTTCTTTTTTATTTAAATCATATCTACATAACCTGAATATTCTCGAATTCTTTGACACCATGCTCGAATATTTGGGTATAAATTTAAATCAAAGCCGCCTTCCTCAGCGACATGTGTGTATGCATATAAAGCAATATCAGCAATGGTTAATTGATTTCCAACAAGATAATCATACTCTACTAAAGCTTTATCCATAATTGATAACGCTTTATGTCCTTTTGGTTGTAAGTTCTGGTATTCATCTATTCTTTCTGGCGGTAAGCCTAAATATTTATTAATAAAACGAGCAACTGCAATAAATGGTTCATGGCTATACTGCTCAAAGAACATCCATTGGTACATTTTTGCTTTAATAAAAGGATCTGTAGGAATAAATTTTGTTCCTTCAGCCACATAACCTAAAATAGCATTGGATTCACTCAAAACACGACCATCATCCAGCACTAATACAGGTATTTTTCCATTCGGATTTAACGACAAAAAATCATCTGTTTGAGTTTCTTTGTTTAAAATATCAACATGGATCCATGTATGATTAATTCTTAATAAGGAAAGTAATAATTTAATCTTATAACAATTGCCCGAACCTACATCACCATAAATTATCATCGATCCACTTCCCTTATTATTCATACTTAAAAGATTAATTTTCTTGTTATTTATAACAGAACTTTTTCTTAGAAGTAATATATATCTGCTTTTATTGTCTACTTTATTCAGAGTTTTATATTTATTTGAATTTTAGCGATAAAAAAACACCCCGGTTTCTTTCGAGACCGAGGTGTTTGGAATAATGAGCTGGCGATGACTTACTCTCACATGGGTAACCCCACACTACCATCAGCGCTAAGAGGTTTCACTTCTGAGTTCGGGAAGGGATCAGGTGGTTCACTCTTGCTATGGTCGCCAGCACAACTGTTTATGGATACTTGCTTTGGTCTTATTGTTTGCCGAAGCGTTTTCCAAATCTTTACAGATTGGGCTGATTGAATCTGACTTGTTCATTTTATCTAGCGAAATAACTAAATCAAGTTTGTTTGTCGATTTATGAATCGATTGATGCTTTATATACAACTGCTTGGGTGTTGTATAGTCAAGCCTCACGAGCAATTAGTATTGGTCAGCTTCACATATCACTATGCTTCC